>JAOJEG010000022.1 GCA_028226535.1 Candidatus Pelagibacter sp.
AAAACAACTCACAACGTAGCAGTAGAAGTTTTATGGACTTTAATTCCATGTTTAATTTTGATAGTGATGGCTGTTCCATCATTTAAAATTTTATACAAGCAAGACACTATTCCAAAAGCAGATGTCACAGTGAAGGCAATTGGTTACCAGTGGTATTGGGGATACGAATATCCAGATGAAAATATTATTTTTGAATCGTACATGATTGAGACAAAAGACTTAAAAGAAAATCAGCCGAGATTATTAGCGGTAGATAATGAAGTGGTTGTACCAGTTAACAAAGTAGTGAAAGTTTTAATTACAGCAAATGATGTTTTGCATGCTTGGGCACTCCCATCTTTTGGAGTTAAGAGAGATGCGGTTCCAGGAAGAATTAATGAGACATGGTTTAAAGCTGAAAAAGTTGGAACTTACTATGGACAATGTTCAGAGCTTTGCGGAATTAAACATGCCTTTATGCCAATTACTGTAAGAGTAGTTTCAGAAGAAGACTACGCAGAATGGTTATCAGGAGCTAAAATAAAATTTGCAAAAGAGATTATAGAAGAAGATCAATTTAAAAAACTAGCGAGTAAATAATATGTATACACAAACTGCATCACACGACGATCATCATACACCAACTGGTTGGAAGCGTTGGGCTTATTCAACTAACCACAAAGACATTGGAACAATGTATTTAATATTTGCAATTGTTGCAGGTGTTATTGGTACAGCGTTTTCAGTTTTAATGAGAATGGAATTGATGCATCCTGGTGATGGTATTTTAGGTGGCAATTATCACTTATATAATGTGTTAGTTACTGGTCATGGTTTGATTATGATTTTCTTCATGGTGATGCCTGCAATGATTGGTGGATTTGGTAATTGGTTTGTTCCGATCATGATTGGTGCACCCGACATGGCTTTTCCAAGAATGAATAATATTTCATTCTGGTTATTACCTACTTCATTTATTTTATTAATATTGTCTATATTTATGGATGGCCCTCCCGGTCAAACAGGAGTTGGTGGTGGATGGACTATTTATCCTCCTTTATCATCTAAAGCTGGTCAACCAGGACCTGCAATGGACTTTGCGATTTTAAGTTTACACTTAGCAGGAGCTTCATCAATTTTAGGTGCAGTTAACTTTATTACGACTATCTTAAATATGAGAACTCCAGGAATGACATTGCATAAAATGCCATTGTTTGCTTGGTCTATTTTAGTTACAGCTTTCTTATTGTTACTTTCATTACCAGTTTTAGCAGGTGCAATCACAATGCTTTTAACTGACAGAAATTTTGGTACCGCTTTTTTTGATGCACAAACAGGAGGGGACCCCGTCCTCTTCCAGCATTTATTTTGGTTCTTTGGTCACCCGGAAGTTTATATTTTAATTTTACCAGGTTTTGGAATGATCAGTCACATTGTTTCTACATTTTCAAAAAAACCAGTATTTGGTTATTTAGGTATGGCTTATGCTATGGTTGCAATTGGTATAGTAGGGTTTGTTGTTTGGGCTCACCACATGTACACAGTGGGTTTAAGCACAGATACAAAAGCTTACTTCTTAGCAGCAACAATGATCATTGCAGTTCCAACAGGTATTAAAATTTTTTCATGGATTGCAACGATGTGGGGTGGATCTATTTCATTTAAAACACCTATGGTGTGGGCATTAGGGTTTATCTTTTTATTTACAGTCGGTGGAGTAACAGGAGTTGTTCTTGCAAACGCTGGTGTTGATACTGCAATGCATGATACTTATTATGTTGTTGCTCACTTCCATTATGTATTGTCCTTAGGTGCAGTTTTTGCAATCTTTGCAGGCTTCTATTATTGGTTTGGCAAAATGTCAGGATATGAATATTCAGAATTTTTAGGACAATTACATTTTTGGTTAACTTTTATTGGAGTTAATTTAGTATTCTTTCCACAACACTTTTTAGGATTAGCTGGAATGCCTAGAAGATATGCCGATTATCCAGATGCTTTTGCAGGCTGGAACTACATATCATCAATTGGATCATACATTTCTGTAATTGGTCTTGCGGTATTTTTTGCAAATCTTATTTGGGCTTTTTCAAAGAAAAAAGCAGCAGCTCAAAACCCATGGGGAGAAGGCGCAACAACTTTAGAATGGACAGTTCCATCACCACCTAATTTTCATACTTTTGAAGAGTTACCAAAGTTTGAAGATGAAGAGGGTATTGAAAAATCTACTAGCTAATATTTATTTAGATTTTTTAACTTAGAACCGATGATTAAGACTAAATTAAAGAATAGAAATCTAAGTCAGGAAGACGTTTTCAATTTTTCTGAACTCTTTAAATTGATGAAGCCAAGAGTAATGTCATTGGTTATCTTTACTTGTGCTGTAGGATTGTTGATGGCACCAAATGTTATTTCAACAAAAGATGCAATTATAGGAATTATTCTTGTATCTATTGGTGCTGGAGCCGCAGGTGCATTGAACATGTGGTACGAGTCAGACTTAGATGCTCTAATGACACGAACTTGTTTAAGACCAATACCAACTGGTAAAGTTAATAAAAATCAAGCTTTGGTTTTTGGTGTTGCACTTTCAATATTTTCAGTAATTGCACTAGATTTTTTTGCTAATAGAATATCAGCTAGCTTATTACTATTTACAATTATGTTTTATGTGTTGATTTATACAGTTTGGCTAAAAAGAAAAACTCCACAAAATATAGTAATTGGTGGAGCAGCAGGCGCATTACCACCAGTTATAGGGTGGGCGATCGCAACCAATTCTTTGTCATTGGAGCCTATTACATTCTTTTTGATCATTTTCTTTTGGACGCCATCTCATTTTTGGGCATTGAGCCTTTATAAATCAGACGATTATAAAAAAGCTAAAATCCCAATGCTTCCATTAACAAATGGCATTCAAAGCACAAAGTTAAACATCTTTATCTATTCTTTAATTATGATCCCTGTAATTGTAATGCCATATGCAATCGATTTTGTTGGATTAGTTTTTTTAATCCCATCTTTAATTTTAACTTTTTATTATAATTTTTTATGTTTTGAACTTTATAATTTTAAGAAAAATAAGTTTAATGCAAAAAAAGCAAAATCTATATTTGGATACTCTATATTATATTTATTTTTGATATTTGTTCTTTTTTTAATAGATAAAATTTTATGATGACACCTGACAAAAAAACTAAGAAGAAAAATATTTTAACTGCTGTAGTAATTTTGGCATTTATGGTATTTCTATTTGTATTTACTTTATACAACGTTGGAGTTTTTGATAGACAGTTATGATTAAGAAAAAAACTTTAACACCAGTATTGCTAGGTGGAATATTTCTGCTAATGCTTGGACTTTCTTTTGCAGCAGTCCCACTTTATGATATGTTTTGTCGTGTAACAGGATTTGGTGGAACTACTCAGGTCTCTAAAAAAGCACCAGACATAGTTTTAGATAAAGTAGTAAGTGTTAGATTTGATACCAATGTGAATAATCTTACTTGGGATTTTAAAGCTAAATCAAATGTAATTGATGTAAAAGTTGGCCAAGTAAACAGAATTGAGTTTGAGGTTCAAAATTATGGTGATGAAACCACTTATGGAGTAGCTAGTTTCAATGTTTCACCATCAAGTTTTGGAAAATATTATAGTAAATTGGGTTGTTTTTGCTTTGAAAAACAAGAACTTAAAGCTGGGGAAAAAGCAACTTATGTTATGACTTTTTATTTAGACCCGGAGCTCGTCAATGATCCAACCACAAAAAACTTACAAGATGTAACTATGTCGTACACTTTTTTCTCGACAGATTACTATAAACAATCATAATCACGAAAAATGTCAGCTGAAAAAAAACACGATTACCACTTAGTAGATCCAAGCCCTTGGCCTATCTATGTTTCATTTTCTTGCTTAGTGCTAGCAATTGGAACAATATTTTATATGCATAATGATGTTTCTTGGGGAATGTATCTGGGATTAGCTTTAGTTTTATATGGTGCTTACATGTGGTTTAGAGATGTTGTGATAGAAGCAGAGCATCAAGGTCATCATACACCTGTTGTTCAAATTCATCATAGATATGGTATGACTTTATTCATAGCATCTGAGGTTATGTTCTTTGTTGCATGGTTCTGGGCTTACTTCGATATCAGTTTATTTCCTAATGAATTTGTTGGAAACGTTTGGCCACCAAAAGATATTGAAACATTCGACCCATGGGATATTCCATTAATCAATACATTGGTTTTACTTCTTTCAGGAACGACTGTTACATGGGCTCATCACTCATTATTAGAAGGTGATAGAAAAGGGTTCATACAAGGTTTAACATTAACTGTTATTTTAGGTTTCTTTTTCACTTTACTTCAAGCCTATGAATATCATCATGCTACTTTTGATTATTCTGGTCATATTTATGGAGCTGTATTCTATATGGCAACAGGTTTTCATGGATTTCACGTTATAATTGGAACAATATTTTTAGCAGTTTGTCTTGCTAGAGCTAAAAAAGGACATTTTACTAAAGATCATCATTTTGGATTTGAAGCAGCTGCTTGGTACTGGCATTTTGTAGATGTGGTTTGGTTGTTCTTATTTGCAGCAATATACGTTTGGGGAAGTTAATAATTAACTCTTGAAGAACAAGTTTCTATTTTCAGTTTTTGTCTATTTTATTATTTTGGTTTTAATATCTTTAGGTTCATGGCAATTATATAGGTTAAGTTGGAAACTAGATTTAATCAAGCAGATTGAAAACTCATTAAAAAATAAACCGGTTGAACTATCTAGTATTGAAGAGAAAAACTTTTTAAGAGTTAAAACTTCAGGAAAAATTAATTTTCAAAAGCAAATTTATTTATACAATTTAAATGAAAATGGCAAACCTGGGTTTGAGGTGGTCAATCCTATTTTAATTAATGATAAAAATTATTTAATTAATAGAGGGTGGATACCATTTGATAAAAAAAATAAATCTGAAATTAATTTAATTAATCAAAATAATATAATTGGCACTTTAAAAACTCAATCTAAGGCAAACTCTTTTAAGCCAAAGAATGATATTAAAAAAAATTACTGGTTTACATTAAATCGAGAAGATATTGGTCAGTTAATTGAACTTGATAAAGATATTTTTAAATATACGGGTAAAAATTTTTCAAAATATATAATTTATTTAAATGGTAGTTACAGTTTACCAAAACCTAAAGTAGTAACAGCTAAAATTTCTAACAATCATAAAAAATATGCTATTACTTGGTTTTCAATGGCGATTTCAATCCTTTTAATATATCTATACTTTAGAAAAAAAAATTATTAGATGGAATACTTAAGTACTAGAAATAATAAAAAAACCTTTAAATTTAAGGATGTTTTTATAAAAGGCTTAGCAGATGATGGTGGTTTATTCATACCCCAATCTCTTCACAAAGTTGATATTAATAATCTTAGAGGGCTTAGGTATAATGATTTAGCAAAGAAAATTATTTATCCATTTATTGGTGACTTCATGACCAAAGCTGATTTAGATAAAATCATTGATAAATCTTATTCTGTTTTTAGAAAAAAAAATGTTGTTGATCTTATAAAAGTTGGAGATCGTTCTGTACTTGAATTATTTCATGGTCCTACATTAGCTTTTAAAGATGTAGCAATGCAACTTTTGGGTAATTTTTATGAATATTACCTAAATAATCAAAATGAAAAAATAAATATTGTAGTAGCTACTTCAGGAGATACTGGGGCAGCGGCTATTGATGCCATTAAAGGGAAAAAAAATATTAATATTTTTGTACTTCATCCTCATAATAGAGTGTCGACAGTTCAAAGAAAGTTGATGACTACTGGAAAAGATAAAAATGTTTTTAATATTGCTGTGAATGGAAATTTTGATGATTGTCAAAATTTAGTCAAAACAATGTTTGCAGATAAAACTTTTTCAAATGATATTAAAATGTCAGGTGTAAATTCAATAAACTGGGCACGTATTATTGCTCAAAGTGTATATTATTTTTATAGCTATTTTTTAATAGAGGATGACAAACGTCCAATCAATTTTTCTGTACCAACAGGAAATTTTGGTGACGTATATGCTGGCTATCTGGCTAAAAAAATGGGACTTCCAATCAATAAATTGATTGTTGCCACTAATCAGAATGACATTCTTCATAGAGCTATTTCAAAAGGAAGTTATGAAGTAGAAAATGTATCTGAAACACTATCTCCTAGCATGGATATACAGATCGCAAGTAATTTTGAAAGACTACTTTATGATTTAAATGAAGGTAATGACTCGCAAACAATAGATGCAATGAAAAATATTAAAGAAAAAGGAAAACATATTATCAATCAAGAAAAATTAGATAAAATAAATGAAGATTTTTTATCTGCTAAAATGTATGAAGAAGAAGTTTTGAAAACTATTAGCAAGGTTTATGAAAAATTTGAAATTGTGTTAGATCCTCATAGTGCAATTGGCTATGGCGCTTTTGATAAAATTAATTTAGATGGAAACAATATAGTTTTAGCAACAGCTCATCCAAGTAAATTTCCGGACGCAATTAAAAAAGCAATAAATTTAAAAGAAGAGCTACCTAAAGAATTAATTTTTGTTATGGAGGAAAAAGAAAATTATGATAATATTGATAATGATGTTGAAAAAATCAAACAACACATAAAGGAAAGAATTTAATGCATATAAAGGAAAATGATCAAATTCCTGATGCAGATGTTTTTGTTATGGAGAATAGAGAACCTGTTAAAAAAAATACTCATGCATTATTTAAGAATAAAAAAGTGGTTATTTTTGGTCTTCCTGGTGCATATACTTCAGTATGCTCGGCAAAACATCTTCCAGGATATGTAAATCTGTTCGAACAATATAAGGAAAAAGGAATTGACCACATAATCTGTATTTCAGTGAATGATCCTTTTGTAATGAGTGCGTGGGGCAGAGAGCATAATGTTGAGAATAGGATATTAATGATTGGAGACCCATTTTTAAATTTTACTAAAGGAATTGGAGCTGATGTAGATAAAAGTGCAAGAGGACTTGGTATTAGATCTAATAGGTATACGATGCTAGTGGATAATTTAAAGATTGTTAAATTACAAGAAGAGGCAGATACGGGATCTTGTGAAATTTCTGCCGCTGAAAATTTTATTAAATTAGTCTAAATTTGCAGCTTTTTTAGCCAATAAATCCACTTCTTCATTCATAGGATTTCCGGCATGAGCTTTCACCCAATTCCACTTTACATTTAAAGAATTATTTAAATTATATAATTCAACCCACAGGTCTTTATTTTTAACATCTTCTTTTTTTGATGTTTGCCAATTATTTATGACCCACTTTTTTATCCACTCTGTTATTCCAAGCTTGACATATTGTGAGTCTGTATAAATTGTTATTTGCGAGCTAGGACTCATTTCTCTTAATGCATTAATAGGTGCTAATAATTCCATTCTATTATTGGTAGTATTTTTTTCATTACCACTAATTTTTTTTATTTTACCATCTTCATTGATTATTGCCGCCCATCCACCATTACCAGGGTTTGTTAAACAAGAACCATCAGTATAGATTTCAATCATTAATTTAAATAATCTTTATAAGACTTTAAATTATTATGCGTAATAAGTTTTTGATAATACTCATTAGGATCTTTAACTTTAATTAATGCTGTTTTAGGAGTATTTGAATAATCATATAATCTAGTTAATAGATATCTCATTGCAGCACCCCTACACAAGACATTTAATGATTTTTTTTCTTTTAATGAAATTTTTTTAACACTTTCGTAGCCTTTTATTAATTTATTAATTTTTTGCTTATTCATCACAAATTTTTGTTTTTTATAATCAAAACATAAAGCATTTATACAGATAGCAATTTCATACATAAAGATATCGTTTGCAGCAAAATAAAAGTCAATTACTCCAGACAATTTATCCTTATTAAAAAAAATATTATCTATAAATAAATCACCATGAATTACTCCTTGAGGAAGTTTTGAGGGCCAATTTTTTTTTATATCATCTAAATTATTTGTTAAAAAATTTTTTAAATTACTAAATTTTTTTGATTTAAATTTTATACTTTTTAATAATGGTCCCAATTCTCTAATACCCATTGAATTTTTTCTTGATATACTTATTTTTTTTGTAATTTCATGAATTTTTGCAATCACTTTGCCTACTTCATAACAATTATTTAAATTTAATTTAATTTTATCTTTCCCATTTAAGAAAGAAACGATGCACGCTTTTTTATTTTTTAAATTTATTAAGTGTGAGCCTTTTTTACTTTTAAGGGGTTTTGGACAATTAATATTAGAGTTATTCAATATCTCCATTAGTTTCATAAAAAAAGGTATTTCTCTGTTCGAAACTCTTTTTTCAAAAATTGTTAAAATAAACTTATTTTTTTTTGTTTTTAACAAGTAATTTGTATTTTCGATTCCTTTCTTTATGCCTTTAAAATCAGTAATTCTTTCCATTTCAAACTGATCGTTAATTGAATCAATATCTTTATTATTAATCTTTGTGTAAACAGCCATTTAATTTAATTTATTTGGGATTTTAAATACTACGTTTTCTTTAATTATCTCTACTTCATTAATCTTAATAGTAAATCTATTTTTTAAGTCATTAATAAAATTATCTACTAATATTTCAGGCGCTGAAGCTCCTGATGAAATACCAATGGTATTTGAATTTTGAATTTTATCATAAGGTACTTCACTTTCTGAATGGATTAACATTGAATTTTCACAGCCAGACTTTTTGGCAACTTCCACAAGTCTAACTGAGTTAGAAGAATTTCTACTACCAATTATAAAAAACATATCACAATTTTTAGCTATATTTTTAACAGCCATTTGCCTATTTGTTGTTGCGTAACAAATATCTTCTTTTTGAGGCTCTCTTATATTTTCAAATCTTTTTTTTAAAATTTGAATAATATCTTTTGTATCGTCTACAGATAAAGTTGTCTGAGTAACAAATGCAATTTTTTTATTATCTTTATTCTCATAATTTTTTGCCTCCTCCTCATTTTGTATAAGATCAATTGATCCTTCAGGTAATTGACCCATAGTGCCAATAACTTCAGGGTGATTTTTATGACCAATTAAAATTATATGGTAGCCAGCTTTATTTAAATTTTCAGCTTCTCTATGCACTTTAGAAACAAGGGGACATGTTGCATCCACGTAAGTCATATTATAGTTTTTAGCATCTTCTGGTATTTTTTTTGGAACACCATGAGCTGAAAAAATAACTGGTCTTGATTTATCTTTTATTTCCTCGAGCTCTTCAACAAAAATTGCTCCTTTTTTTTTTAAATCATCAACAACAAATTTATTGTGAACTATTTCATGCCGCACATAAACTGGTGCACCGTATTTTTTAATTGATTTTTCAACAATTTCAATAGCTCTTTCAACACCAGCACAAAAACCACGTGGAGCTGAGAGCAAAACGTTAATTTCTTTTTTTTTCATATTTTTCTAATAAATATTCGAGCAATATATGTGGAAAGGTTAAAGACGCCAAACCTATAAATATCACTTTTAAAATAGAACTGTTTAAATCATAAATATTGTTTAAAAAAAACAAACTTATTATGCAGAAAATAGCTGTTAAAATTGTAAGTGGTAGTGCTTTTTTTAAAAATTTAAATAAACCATTATAAAAATCGAAATTATCTATTTCAAATATCAAAGAAATACTATGTCTTAAAGAATGTAAGAAACAAAAATATAATGTAAATGCTACTAGTGGTGAAAGATAATAATTTAAAATGATAATTGAAAAATAATCTAAAAAAATAACAAATTTTTTAATTTCAAATTCTTTTATAAAAAATAGAACACTTGATAAAGTACTTAAAACAATTCCAATCAAAAGGATTTTATTAGTTTCTATATAATCTAAGATTGTATAAAAAGTTTCATCTTCAACTAATAAAAATTTATATATAGCAACTGTTTCATCAAAATGAAAAAACATGGGTGCTAGAATAATCAGCGATCCTTTTAAAAAGTATAACATTGGATTTATTGAATTAGCGTTTGTTGTTAAAAATTGAGTATCTTCTTTACCAAAGTGATATGACGCAACGATTAAAAAAAGAACTAAAGATATTGCTGGTAACAAAACCCAGGTAATGATTATAAAAATAGCCAGTAATATGTATGACACGTAAAAGAAAAAAACATTTTTAATATCAAAAATTTTTAAAAGTCTTTTGCCTTTAATGTGGTCAAGA
>JAOJEG010000023.1 GCA_028226535.1 Candidatus Pelagibacter sp.
AGTCTCTCACTATTTGATATGTCGCAATCTTATAATTAGTTTTATCAATTTTATTTTTATATTTTAGATAAATTGATTTAAAAAAATCTATCTCTATTAGTTCTTCAAGTTTGAATAAATTAGCCTTAATGCCATCTTGGATATCATGATTATTGTAAGCTATATCGTCCGATATGGCCGAGATTTGCGCCTCTAACGAAGGATATGTGTTAAAAATAATTCTTTTTTTAAAAGTTTTAAGACCAATTAAACTATTTACCAAATCTGTATCTTCAACAGGTCCATTATGTTTCAATAATCCCTCAAGTGTTTCAATTGATAGATTTAGACCTTTGAACTTAAAATATTTATTCTCCAAAAACATAACAATTCTTAGTGTTTGTAAATTGTGATCGAAGCCTCCAAAATTATCCATGCATTCATTTAAAGCATCTTCGCCAGCATGACCAAATGGCGTATGTCCCAAATCATGAGCTAAACTTAAAGTCTCAGTTAAATCTTCATTTAAATTTAGATATTTTGCTATTGATCTTGCAATTTGAGCAACTTCTATAGAATGAGTAATTCTTGTTCTAAAATGATCTCCCTCAGTATTTACAAAAACTTGGGTTTTATGTTTTAGTCTTCTGAATGAAGCACTATGAATTATTCGATCTCTATCTCTTTGAAAAGGTGATCTGTATTTAGAAGTTGCTTCATTACTAAGTCTTCCTTTACTTTTAAATACGCCTAACTGAGAGTGTTTTTTCATCCTTTAATTTAAATAATTAAGTATTATATTAGTATTATCAGTGTTCAGTAATGATTAAAGAAATTAAATTTACAGATAATGCTCTAAAACAGATAGCAAATTTATTATCTAAAAAAGATGATGGATCATTTTTTAGAATCGCTATTAAGGGTGGTGGATGTTCAGGTTTTCAATATGAATTTACTTTTGAAAAATCCAAAAATGACGATGATTTAAATTTTGAAAACATCTTAATTGATAAAACTTCAGCTGATTTATTAAAAGGTTCTGAGGTTGATTATGTATCTGAGCTTATTGGTGAGTCTTTTAAAATTTCTAATCCACAAACTAAATCTTCCTGTGGCTGTGGTGTCTCATTCTCACTTTAATGATTATCTCATCCTGGAATGTTAACTCAGTAAGAGCTAGAATAGAAAATATCAAAAGTTATCTTCTAAAATACAAACCTGACGTTTTAATGATGCAAGAAATTAAAACTGAAGATGTTAATTTCCCATATGATGATTTTGCCTCCATGGATTATGAAAGTCATGTTTTTGGTCAAAAAAGCTATAATGGTGTCGCCATCATATCTAAAGGAAAGTTAAATAATATCAGAACTGATTTAATCAAAGATAAGTTAAAACAATCAAGAATAATTTCTGCAGAAATTGGATATAAAAAAAAAGTTATTCAATTAATAAATATCTATACACCTAATGGTAATCCAGTTGATACTGAAAAATATGATTATAAAAAAAATTGGATGGATCAACTTATCAAGCAACTAAAAACTTTATCTAAAAAAAATCAAAACATCATTTTAGCTGGAGACTTTAATGTTATCCCTGCTGCTGAAGATGTTTATAACGTTAAAAGCTTTGAAGACGACGCTTTGTATAGACTTGAAATCAGAAAAAAATTTAGAGAAATGTTAAATCTTGGTTTTAATGATGTTTATAGACACTTTAATGAAGATAAAGAGGGATATACATTTTGGGATTATATGAGAGGTGCTTGGCAAAAAAATAATGGTATGAGAATTGACCACTTCTTAGTTTCAAACTCTCTTATCGATAATATAAAAGATATTAATATTAATAAAGATCCTCGAGGAAGGGAAAAACCTTCAGATCATACTCCAATTGAAATTAAACTAGCTTAGAGATTTAATTTTATTAACTAGTTCCTCATTGATGTGTCTAGGGCCAGTATCTAGTCGATTTTTATGTCTTCTTTCACCAGGTAATCTTACTTCACCCATTGATTTCATTTTTTCGAAAAATTCTTCTGCATGTTTCTGCCAACTAGTACCTGCTGTTTTATCCGGACAAATAGCTAGAATAAATTCGCCACCACTTGGTGGACCGCCATCATTATTATCTTTGGCAGCTGTTTCGTAACTAAAATTATCACCAACTAATGCACCAGCTAATAACTCTACCATCATTGCTATAGCTGAGCCTTTGTATCCACCAAAAGGTAACAGAACACCACCGTCAGCAATCTCTGCTGGATCAGTAGTATCTTTTCCATCTTTAGTTAAACCTGTTCCAAGTGGAACTTTATGTCCTTCTCTTTTAGCAACTTGAACTTCACCCATTGCCATTGAAGCTGTTGCCATATCATAAACAACTGGTGATTTACCAGGACGTGGCCAAGCAAATGAAATTGGGTTTGTTCCAAATAATGGTTTAATAGCTCCTGCTGGGGCTACTGCTGGTTTATAAGAGGTGCAAGCAAAAGCAACCAATCCCTCTTCAGCTAGTTTTTCAGTTTCGGGCCACATAGCAGCCATATGATGAGAATTATTAATTGCTAAAACGGCAACACCATTTTCTTTTGCAGCTTTTGTTAATTCGGGTAATCCTTTATTTAATACAACTGGGGCTAAAGAGTTGTTACCTTGAACTTTTATTACTGATGGAGAAATTTTTTTTATTTCAGGTTTTCCTTTACCATTAATTTTACCACTTTTTAAACCTGAAACATAAGCGGGCAATCTAAACAAACCATGTGAAACAGAACCGTCTCTCTCTGCATTTCTAATTAAATCTGATAATATAGATGCAGTTTCATCATTACATCCATTAGCCAAAAGTGTTTTTTTAGCTAGTTCAAATATTTCGTCTAAAGTTAAAGATACAGTGCTCATTTATTTTGATTTACATTTTTTACATAAACCAAAAAATTCTAAATTATATTTACTATATTTCATTCCAGACTCGTCTGAAAAGTTAGATAAATATTTTGAAAGTTTTGAGTTACTTATTTCAGATACATTTTCGCAACTTTCACAAATTGAAAAAGCAGTTGCTTTTGTTATTTGGCAGCTAGAATTTTGACAGGCAATAAAAGCATTTCTGCTTTCGATCTTATGAATTTTTCCAATTTCAACTAATTTGTCTAATGCTCTATAAACTTGTAATGGTGCTTTAATTCCTTTTTTTTGAACATCAAACAAAATTGAATATGCCTTCATTGGTTCACCAGATTTATCAATTATATCAAAAATAATTTTTTGGTTTTTTGAAAGGTTATGTTCTTTTTCCATTTCTAAATTCTTATCAATTAGTTATTAGTTTTTCAATTTAATCGATTGTTTAATATTAAGTAAAGATAATATAAATAAAACTAAGGCAGCCATAATTATTGAAGGTCCAGATGCGGTGTTAAATTCTAATGAAGAAAATAAACCTAATATTACTGATAAAAGACCACCAATTACTGAGAATAAAACCATCTTTTGAGGACTATCTGATATGTTTCGAGCCATTGCGGCTGGGATGATTAGCATTCCAGTTATAAGTAACAATCCAACCATTTTAATTGAAATAGCTATAACAGCAGCCATAAGAATAGTAAAAATTGCTTTAGCTCTATCTGGGTTTAACCCTTCCGCTTCAGCTAGTTCGTAATTAACAGTAGATGCAAACAAAGGTTTCCAAATTAATTTTAGTACTAATAAGATTATAGCTCCACCAGTCCATATAATAAATATATCAGTTGTTGTTACTGCTAAAATATCTCCAAATAAAAGTCCCATAATATCAAAACGAATAAAGGTTAGAAATCCAATTACTACCAAACCAACGGCTAATGAAGAGTGAGCTAGAAGACCTAGCAATGCATCTCCAGGTAAATTAGTTTTTTTTTGTAATTGAATTAAAATTAATGCAATTGCGGATGAAATTATAAAAACTGAAAGCGCAATATTAAGCTCAAATGAATAAGCCATGGTTACACCTAATAATGCTGAATGAGATAGTGTATCACCAAAATATGACAATCTTCTCCAAACTACAAAACAACCTAGTGGCCCTGTTACCAAAGCAACACCAATTCCAGCAAGTAAAGCTCTTACAAAAAAATCATCTAACATATTAATTTTTCTTAATTTGACCTTCGTCTGAATGAACATGGTCATGTTTATGCTCGTAAACAGATAAAATTTGAGAAGCTTGTTCACCAAATAAGGTTTTATACTCATTATTTTTAGCTACATCCATTGGTGAACCTGAGCAGCATACATGGCCATTTAAACAAACAACGTGATCTGTTGCAGTCATAACAGTATGTAAATCATGTGAAATTAATAAAATTCCACAATTTAAAGTATCTGAAATTTTTTTAATTAATTCATACAATGCAATTTCACCTGTATAATCAACACCTTGAACTGGCTCATCTAAGACCAATAATTCTGGTTTTTTAGAAATAGCTCGAGCTATTAAAACTCTTTGAAATTCACCACCAGATAAATTTCCTAAATTTTTATCTTTAAGATGGGTAACGCCAGTAAGAGCAAGAGCTTCGTCAATTGCTTCGTCACTGATGTCTTCTGTTAAAAGCATAAAATCATACACTCTTAATGGTAATGTCCAATCTATTGAGATTTTTTGAGGAACATAACCAACTTTGTTAGTATACTTTTCTACCGTCCCCTCAATATTTTTATAAATACCTAAAGCAATTTTTGCCGTAGTACTTTTACCAGATCCGTTTGGACCAATAAGTGTAACGATCTTGCCCTTCTCAACTTTTAATGAGACGCCCTCTACTAGCCATTTATTGTTTTGTTTAAAACCAGCTTGATGAAGTTCTACTAATATATTTTTATCTGACATTTATAACTTGACTTGTAAATGTTATATTATTACATACTGTTATAATATAACAACTAATTAAATTACTTATTATGAAAAAAATCAAAAAATTATCCTTTGCTTTATCAATCTTATCAATTTTAACTTTCTTTACACCAGCAAATGCTGAATTAAAAGTAGTTACATCTATTAAACCAATACATTCTTTAGCTAGTTATTTGATGGATGGAATTGGAAAACCAGAATTAATTGTTGATGGATATGCATCTCCTCATGGATTTTCAATGAAACCTTCTCATGCAAAAATGCTTCAAAACGCAGATCTTATTTTTTGGGTTGGTGAAGATTTAGAAAATTTTTTAGAAAAACCATTAAAATCAATTGCAAAGAAAGCTGAAAAAATTGAGTTAATAGAAATTAAAGGTTTAAATGTATTAAAATTTAGAGAAAGAAATATTTTTGATGAACATGATCACGACGATCACGGACATGACGATCATGGTAAGAAAGAAGATGATCACGACGATCATGGTAAGAAAGAAGATGATCACGACGATCACGACCATGACGATCACGGTAAGAAAGAAGAGCATGATGATCATGACGACCATGATGGACACGAAGGTCATGCGCACGGTGAATTTGATCCACACATTTGGTTGGATACAATGAATGCCAAAGCTATGTTAAATGAAATGGCTGAACATTTGATTGAAAATGATCCAAAAAATGAAGCTAAATATAAAAGTAATTTAGATAAGGCTTTAAAAGATATCGATAAACTGACTATAGAAGTAATGACTGAATTAAATAATAGTATTTCATCAATTGTATTCCATGATGCATATCAATATTTTGAAAAAAGATTTAATGTTAATGTATTAGGTGCATTTACTGTTAATACCGATGTAATGCCTGGAGCTGAACAATTAGCTGAAATTAGAGAAATCATTGAACACGATAAAGTTGCATGTGTATTTTCTGAACCTCAATTTAATCCTGATATTATTAATGCTGTTGCAAAAGATATGAAGATTAAAACTGGTGTTTTAGACCCACTAGGAGCAACTTTAGATTCAGGTAAAGATTTATACTTTAAATTGATTAGAAATATGTCAGCTTCTTTTAAAGGTTGCTAATTTATTAGTTTATTTGAAGCTAAAAACATATTTTTTTAAAGAAAATTTATTATTTTCAAATATAATAATTTTCAATGAATGATCTTAATCAGTTTAAGAATAATGGGTTTCTTGTAAAAAAAAATCTAATTGCCCAAAAAGAGATCGATAAAATAAATAAAGTTGTAAATGAAGTAATTTCTAAAGAGAAAGAAGAAAAAAGATCAAATAACCAAAACGGTACTCAATCTTATGACAATTATCATTTTGTTTATAATTCTAGTTCATCAAAAGATAAGGAAATTTTAAGATTAAATAATCCTCAAAACAGACATAAGATCTTCTACCAACTGTCTAGAAATAAAAAGATAATATCTATAGCTAAAAAATTACTAGGAGGAACAGTCAGATTTCATCTTGGGAAATTAAATTTTAAATTGCCAAATAAGAAAAAAGGAAGTGAAATTGGATGGCATCAAGACTGGGCTTTTTACCCACATACCAATGATGATTTGATCACAGTTGGTATATATTTAGATGATTGCTATGAGAAAAATGGTCCTCTTAAAATAATTAAGAATTCACATAAAAAGAAATTGTACAGTCACCACAATAAAGAAAATTATTTTGTTGGAAAAATAGATACTAAAAAGAATAAAATTGGAGCAAATAATAGTGTTTCCATTACTGGAACTGCTGGAACAGTTGTTTTTTTTCATTGTAGATCGGTTCATGGTTCCGGACACAATCTAATGGATAACTCAAGACCATTAATTTTATTTGGTTACAGAGCATGTGATGCTTGGCCGTTAATTAATGATGGAAATCCTCATCCAGAGGTAGATTTAGAGAATTATGATAAAAATATTATTGTAGGAAATAAGTCAATAAAACCAAGATTAACTAAAGTTCCAACAATAATTCCACTACCCAAGAAGAAACACTACGTTTCTATCTACGAACTTCAAAAAAATTAATTTAGAAATCAAATTAATGAATATCCAGAGGATCTCACTGTTCTAATTAATTCTTTGTTATTGTTAATATTAATTGATTTTCTCAATCTTCTAATGTGAACATCTATAGTTCTGGTTTCTACATTAATATTATTTGGCCAAACATTTTCTAAAATTTGATCTCTTGTAAATACTCTTTTTGGGTTTGTAAGAAAAAATTCTAATAATCTAAACTCTGTTGGTCCAAGTTGTATTTCAATAGTATCTCTAAAAACTCTTTTTTCTAGTCTATCTAATCTTAGATCATCAAATTCAAGAGTATCTGAGACAGTTTTAGGATCAGATCTTCTTAGAATGGCTTTAATTCTTGCTAAAAGCTCATTATAACTAAAAGGCTTTGTTAAATAGTCATCTGCCCCACTATCTAATCCTTTAATCTTATCCTCTTCTTCACCTTTTGCTGTAAGCATAATTACTGGTAAGTTTTTAAAACTTGTATCTTTTCTAATTCTTTTACATATTTCTATTCCAGATAAATCAGGCAACATCCAGTCTAACAAAAGTAAATTTGGTTCAAATTTTTTTATATCTTTTAACCCTTCATTGCCATTTATTGCTGAAGAAACGATAAAACCATCTTTTTCTAAATTGTGTTGAACTAACTGAATTATTGAAGTTTCGTCTTCAATAATAAATATTTTTCCGTTCATCTTTATTGTTGGATAACTTTTCCCTTAGGTCTACTTCCTTTTAAATATTCACCTTTAATTAAATAACAAATAGACTCGGCAATGTTAGTTATATGATCACCAGCTCTTTCTAAATTTTTAGTAGCAAAAATTAAATGTGTAGAAAAATCTAAATTCTTTTTATCTTTTGAAAGAAAGTCAATTACGCTTTCCATAGCAATATAAGTTAAATCATCAACTTGTTCATCTTTTTCCCACACTTCTTTTGCTTTATCATAATTTTTATTTACATAGCTATCCAAAACATCATTAAGTTGCTTGATAACAAGATCACCTAACCTCTTTAAATTTGCTAGTAATTCTTCAGGTAAATCTAGAGGCAAAGGTTTAACTTTTTTTGCATTACTTTTTGATAGATCCCCAATTCTTTCTAAATCTTGAGAGATTTTTAATGAACTAATTGTTTCCCTTAAATCGATAGCCATCGGGGCTCTTTTGACTAACAATGTCATTATTTGTGTATCAATTTTTGATCTAAACTTATTAATCTCATCATCACTTTTGATAATTTTATCAATAGAGTCTTTATCAACCTTTATAACTGCATCCATAGAGTCTACCATTTGAGACTCAGTTAAACTTCCCATTTTAATTACTGAGTCTATCAAATACTGTAGCTCTTCTTCGTATGATTTTACTGTATGTTCGTTACTCATAATTTATCCAAATCTACCTGTAATATAGTCTTGTGTCATTTTATTGTCAGGATTTTTAAAAATTTTTTCAGTTTTTCCTACTTCAATTAGCTTACCTAGATGAAAAAAACCTGTTTTTTGGGAAACTCTAACAGCTTGTGCCATTGAATGAGTAACTATTACAATTGTATAAGTTTTTTTTAGTTCATCAATTAGTTCTTCAATTTTTGCTGTAGCAATTGGATCCAATGCTGAGCAAGGTTCATCCATGAGGATTACCTCTGGGTTAACCGAGATGGCTCTTGCAATACAAAGTCTTTGTTGTTGACCACCAGACAAACCAGTGCCAGGTTCATTCAATCTATCTTTAACTTCTTCCCATAGGGCTGCTTTTTTTAGACTGTTTTCCACAATTTCATCTAACTCACTTTTAGTTTCACCTTTTCCATGAATTTTAGGACCGTAAGAAATATTGTCATATATACTTTTTGGAAATGGGTTTGGTTTTTGAAATACCATCCCAACTCTTTCCCTCAAAGAAACAACATCTAACTCTTTATCATTAACTTCTACACCGTCAATTTCGATATTGCCTTCTACCCTACATATATCAATTACATCATTCATTCGATTAATACATCTTATAAAAGTAGATTTACCGCATCCTGATGGACCAATTAAAGCTGTCACCTCTTTTTCATTTAAATCAAGGTTTACATCAAACAAAGCTTGTTTATCGCCATAATAAACATTTAAATTTTTTGATTTAATCTTTATATCACTCATTTAATTCCATCTTTTTTCAAATTTTTGTCTTAAGTATACTGCAACAAAATTCATTACAATTAAAAAACTTAACAACATCATAATAGTAGCTGATGTTTTTTCAACAAATCCTCTCTCAGCAGACTCTGACCATAAATAAACTTGCACTGGTAATGAAGATGAAGGATCAATAGGAGTTGATGGTATATCAACAACAAAAGCAACCATACCAATTAAAATTAAAGGAGCTGTTTCTCCTAGAGCTTGAGCTAATCCAATAATTGTTCCTGACAAAGTTCCTGGTAAAGCTAATGGAACAACATGATGAAAAACTGATTGAAATTTAGAGGCACCCACTGCTAAAGCCCCTTCTCTTATGGAGGGTGGGACTGCTTTTAAAGATGCTCTACAGGGAATTATAATTCTTGGTAAAGTCATTAATGCAAGAGTAATACCTGCTACTAAAGGAGTAGATCGAGGCATCTGTAAACTAGCTAAAAGTATTTGTAATGCTAGCAAACCATAAACAATAGAAGGTACTGCAGCTAAATTATTAATATTAATTTCTATAAAATCTGTAATCTTATTTTTTGGTGCAAATTCTTCTAGGTAAATTGAAGCAAGAACTGCAACAGGAAATGCAAGCAATAAGCAAATTAAAATACTA
>JAOJEG010000024.1 GCA_028226535.1 Candidatus Pelagibacter sp.
TTAAATCATCACTCTGGCTACAAAGGTCAAGTTGAAATCAAAAATTCAGACTTACTAAATTCAAAAAAAGTTGTTTACCTGGAAGCTGATGTTGGAGATGTAGTTTTACTTCACCGACACTCCGCACACTGTTCTATTCCAAATAAATCAAATTCTTTTAGAATTAGTGCTGATCTAAGATATAATAAAGCTGGTCAAACTTCAGGTCGAGAACCGTTACCCAGTTTTTATGTTAAAAGTAAAAATAAAAAAAATATTGCTGTTTTAAATTTTCAACAATGGCTTGCTCTTTGGGAAAAAGCTAAAGAAAAATGTATTCCACGTAAATATGCCTTTAAATATCCTTTGCCAACGTTTAAAAATAGCAAAAGAGATCTTTCAAAACTAATATAAAAAAATAAATAAATGAATTCAGTAACTACCCGGGTCTATTCGGTAGACTTTTTTTTAGCAATTCTTGGCTACTCTTTATTCGTTATCATGGATTCTATAGCAAAAGAGTTAACAAATTATTATCATGTGACACAAATAATTTTTATTAACTCCATATCGGCATTACTTCCAATTTTACTTTATACGCAAGTTAGAAATTCCTGGAAAAAAATTAAAACTAAAAACTTCCTTGTTCATTTAGTTAGAGCTGTAACTTTAATTATTTCAATGGGATTATTTTTTCTTTGTATAAATAAACTTCCGCTTACAACAATGTATAGTATCATCTTCTTTACACCCTTTGTATTGACAATTGGATCTGTAATTTTTTTAAAAGAAAAAGTTAGCTGGAGAAGATATACAGCTATATTAGTTGGTTTCATTGGAACAATAATTGCAATTGATCCTTTTGGAACAGAAATAAATAATTATGTACTATTGGCATTATTAATACCAATTTTTTCCTCAGTAGGTCATTTATTAGTCAAAAAATATGGTCAATCAGAGAGTGTCTATTCATTTTTAATAATTGGAAAATTAATTTTAATTATAATTTCTGGTGTGATTACATTTGAACTTTATATTCCAATGACAAAAACAGATTTTTTTTTAAATTTTAATGCAGGTTTATTAAGAGGGATGGGAATGATTTTTATTATAAATTCTGCGCGACATCTTCCTGCTTCTATATTTGCAAATACACAATATATCCAATTATTCATAGGTGCATTAATTGGTTTTTATGTATTTAATGAAATTCCAACTTGGAATATTTATTTAGGAAATGTTTTTATAATTGGAGCTGGAATTTATATTGTTTTAAGAGAGATAAAACTTTCTAGAAATATTGTTTCAAATTCAATAAGACCAACAACAATTTCAATAAAAAAGTAAGTTATTTAATTTAAGTTTAAATTATATATAAGGAAATATGACTAAAATCTTAATAACAGAGTTTATTAATCAAGATAGTTTAAACGATCTAAATAATATTTTTGAAATCAAATTTGATGAAAAGCTTTGGGAAAAAAATGAAGAGCTTACTGAAATTATTAGAGATTATGATGGTTTAATTGTTAGAAATAAAACCCAAGTAAGTAAACATATTTTATCTAACGCTAAAAATTTAAAATTTATTGGAAGGTTGGGTGTTGGTTTAGACAATATTGATACTGAATTTTGTAAAACAAAAAATATTCATGTTCAACCGGCAACAGGTATGAATGCAGACTCTGTTGCTGAATATGTGGTTTCATCTTCAATGTCCTTGATAAAAAAAATTCCAATACTTCATAGTGGAACAATCAAAGGTAATTGGCCTAGAACTACTATTAAATCTGCTGAAATAAATGGAAAGTGTATTGGAGTAGTAGGTTTTGGCACAATCGGTAGAAAGGTTGCAGACTACAGTTTGAAAAATGGTCTAAATGTTTTAGCTTATGATCCTTATATTAATGAGTTAGGTGATAACGAAAAAGATTATAGATTATCTTCATTAGAAAACATATTTCGAAATGCAGATATTGTTTCTTTACATCTGCCATTAACTGAAGAGACAAAAAATCTAATCAATAAGTCTTCATTCTCTAAAATGCAAAAACAACCAATAATAATTAATACGTCAAGAGGTAGTGTTGTAAATGAAAATGATCTTATAGAGGCTTATAATAAAAATTTAATTTCAGGTTTTGCATTAGATGTTTTTGAAAATGAACCCATTACAAATGATTTATATGATAAAATAAAACCTGATATGAATTGTATTCTTACACCACATATTTCAGGAGTTACAACAGAGTCAAATATAAGAGTAAGTAATTTTATCATAAAAAAGACGATCGAATTTTTTAAATAATTATCTCGTTCAATTTAACTACTCTTCCAAGCTTAATAGACATTTCTGCAGCCTCACCTACAGCAACTGCGATCAAACCATCTTTTAAAGATACCTCCGGATTTAATTTATTTTTTACGGCATTTATAAAGGCTAAATGTTCATAATAAGTTGATCCATGATGGTGACCTGCCTCAAGTATTTTTGAGTCAACACTAATAGTCTCTAATTTAGTTTTTCCATCTCTCATACCAATTCTAAGATTAGAAGAAGTTAAACCAGACTCATTTGATGGAACTGAAGTTTCAATTTTACCAATATTTCCAATGGCAATTAACTCCTCTTGCATTTCAGAATTTTCAGCAAACATACAAAGCTCTAACATGCTTCTTGAACCATTCTCAAAATTTACAATTACATATGCGTTATCAATAATATCTGGTTTTTTTCCATCATACATCTCATTTAAATGATTAACATCTTGTCCCCCACTTGCATAAACACTTATAGGATCACTTTTGGTTATAAAACGCATTAAATCAAAAAAATGACAGCACTTTTCAACTAATGTACCACCTGTATTTTTTTCAAATCTATTCCAATCATTTACTTTTTTTAAAAAAGGAAATCTATGCTCTCTAATTGTTAAAGTTTTTAAGTCACCAATTGTTTTGTTATGTATTTCTGTAATTAATTTTGCTACAGGTGGCATGAATCTGTACTCCATTGCAGTCCAAAATACTGAAGGATAATCTTTAGTTAATTTTTCTATTTCTAAACAATCTTTAGTAGTGGTACACAAAGGTTTTTCAACCAATATATGTTTTTTAGTTTTAATAACATCTTTTAAAATCTGAATATGTGTATAATTAGGAGATGATATTATATAAACATCGACTAAATTTTCTTTAATCAAATCAAGATGATTATTAAAACAGGCAACTTCTTTTTTAATTAATTCTTGGCACTGTTTTATAGACTCATCGTGCGGGTCTGAAAGCGCAACTACTTCAGCTTCATTAATTAAAGATAAATTTAAAATATGTTCTCGAGCCATTGTACCGGCTCCTATTATTCCATATTTGATCTTTTCCATTTTTGCGTTGTATCAGTTTAATTAAATAAAATTAATCAATTGTTAGTCCACTCGGTACTTTTTTTGGTTTACCAAGAGGTCTCTTATTTCCACTTACACCAGTAAGAGACTCTAAAAAAGACACAAGTTGATCAATTTCTTTATCATTTAAATCTATGGGTTTAATATCAATACTTGATATTATTCTATCTTGCTCTCTTTTATCAGAAAAAGTCACAAAATCGATTTGCTCCAACCAAGGAGCCTTTGGTAAATTAGCATACTCAGGTTTCCAATTTTTATTCATTTCAATTGGATTTAAATGATGTTTTATTATTCCTTTAAGTGTTGGGTAAGCTCCATTATGACCATAAGGAGCTGTTAAAGAAACATTTCTTAATGCAGGTGTCTTAAATTTATACATATCATTTAAGTCATCTGTTTCAACCATTCGCCCAACATCACGCGCATAAGGATCAAAAGGTCTTGTTCGTCCAGGTCCAAATTGTGGAATTCCTATAGAATGAAATTTTTGGTCAGACAATAATGATCCTGAGTGACATGAGCTACAATTTGCTTTTCCATAAAATAATTTCATCCCTTTAATTTGATTTGAATTTAAAGCTGATTTGTTTCCATTTAAATATTTATCAAAAGGAGAGTCAAAGGATGTCCATTCGTGAATTTCAAAAGCTGCAATTGAATTTACTATATGTGTGATATTAATATCCAATGCGCTATCAACATCCTCAAAAGCATTTTTAAACAAATCAACATATTCAGGAATTCCTCTTATTCTATGTTCAATTACAGGCCAAACCCTATCAATTCTCATACTATCTTTACCAACTTTTGAGACCAAACCTATAATTTCATTTTCACCTGGATTTCCAGCCATTTCAAATTGTCTTGTCATCGGAAATAATGCTTGAACAGCAACTATATTATCAAGACCTTTTGGTAGCAGTTCTTGTGCTGGGGTATTAAAACCATTACCAAATATATTTGATTTAGTTACCCTACCGTCATGCAATAATGTTGTTATATCTTTAAATCCTAAATTCCATAAAGCTAAAGCATTTCTAGGAATACGTTTTTTAATTTTATCAACACCTGATCCTGCTGTCCTACTTAATCCAATTCCATGTCCTCCTTCACCAATTCCTAATGAAAGTCCATCAGAACCACCTAAATTATGGCTATGACAAGTTGCACATGCAATATTTCGATTGGCAGATAAAATTTTATCGTGGAACAAAAGTCTGCCAATTTTAACTTTTTCTATATCAACTTTATGAAAATCATCGCTCTTTAATGGTTTTGGTAATTCTGTTGCGTATGATTTATTTACTGAAATAAGAAATGGAACTATAAATAAAATAATTTTTATATGATTAAGTATATCTTTATAATTTTGTTTATCCCATCCATAGTTTTTGCAGAAATTGAAAATGCTAGAGACTTGATGGAAGCTGGAAAATTTAAAGAAGCTATGGAAGAACTTATGCCAGCTGCTAGATCTGGGAATGCAGATGCTGAAGAACTTATTGGAATTATGTACGCTATGGGTCTTGGAGTTAAACAAGATGATGTTAGAGCCTTTGAGTGGTATCTTAGATCTTCTATGAAAGGTCACCCTGGTGCTCAATCTGGTGTTGGATGGTACTATGAAATTGGAAGAGGTCTTCCCGCTCCTGATCTTGTTAGAGCTTACATGTGGTATGGACTTTCTGCTATAGGTGGAGATCCTGATGCTGCAATTTCTCAGGAAGAAGTTGTAAAGAAAATGACTCCTGAACAAATTGAAAAAGCTCATATACTCATAAAAGATTACAAATCTTGGATATATCCTTTTAGATAACAGGGCGAATAAAAATCCGCCCCGTTAAAAATAATTTAAAATTATAAATCTTTTTTATAAGCGCTTGATGCTTGTTTCTCAGCACTTGCTACAGCTTTAGTTAAAGCGTTGAAAATTTCTTTTCCACCTTTAACATTAGATTTAAACCAATCATAAACTGGACTCGCAGCTTTTTTAAAGCCAGCTTTTTGATCAGGTGTTGGAACATATAGATCACCACCACCAGCTACAAAATCTTCGTAAGCCTTGATTGATTTTCTTTTAGGAGAAGCAAATGTTGCTTGTTGTAAAGCATAAAATCCATCAGTCACAACTCTTTTAAGATCAGTTGGCATAGAGCTATATTTTGCGTTGTTCATCCACCAAAGTGCTCCCATATATGCGTGTCCGTCTAAAGTTACATATTTTAAACCAGCATCAGGAAACTTCATGTTCATGATATCAGTTATTCCATTTTTTGAACCTTCAACCACACCAGTTTGGAAAGATGTAAATAATTCAGGCCACGGAATAGGAGTTGGTGAAGCACCTAAAGCTTTTACAAGCTCTTGAGGTAAATCAGCTACTACAGTTCTAATTTTTAGACCTTTCATATCAGATGGTTCTGCAATTCTTCTTTTTGTATTTGCAAAATTTCTCCAACCACCTGTGTTACCAATAGTCATTAACCTAATTGTATCGTTAGAGTCTTTCAGAGCCATTTTTCTCATAGTTCTTACAAAATCCCCCTGCATAACATCTTCAGCAATTCTATCATTAGCCATTAGATAAGGTAAATCTAAAACCTGAACATACGGGAAAACTCCTGCAGCTCCACCAGAGGTAGATATGTAAATATCTATACTTCCATCAGATACACCTTGAAGACACTCTGCACCTTTTGAACAAAGTTGAGTACCCACAAAAAGCTCTACAGCTATTTTTCCATTAGATGCTGCTTCAACATAGTTTTTAAAAACTACGGCACCATCATAGTCTTCATCTTGATCATTAGAATTCATTGTCATTCTTAAATTGTAATCGGCAGCAGAAACTGAAGCTGTGAATCCAATTAATAATAATAATGAAAAAAATGATTTAATTAACTTATTCATAATTATTTCCCTCTCTTTAATATTTATGTATAGAGACTATACTTAAATTTATAAAAGAGTCTATTATCTGAAAATAACTAAAAGTTATTTAGCAAAACCAGTCAGCAAAGGAATAGTCATTGAAATTGCTGGAAAATATGTGATTAAAAATATTACTATAGCCTCCACTGCTAAAAAAGGTAGTATTGCTTTTGCAATTGTTTCTACTCTTTCACCTGATACAGACGAAGCAACAAACAAAACAAGACCCATAGGTGGAGTAGCTAACCCGACAGTTAAATTAACAGACATAATAATTGCAAAATGGACAGGATGAACGCCAAGTTCAACAAAAACTGGTCCTAGTATGGGTCCTAAAATTATTATAGCTGGGCCAGCATCCAAAAACATCCCAACAACAAATAATAAAATATTTATAAGAAATAATAAAATATAAGGATTTTCACTTAATCCTAAAACAAATTCCGCTAAATGTTCAGGTGCATGAGATAAACTTACCACAGTTTTAAACGCCATTGCTGCACCTACTAAAAGAAGAACAACTGAAGAGACCATAGCAGCTTTAGTCATAACTTTAGGTATTTCTTTCCACTCTAAAGATTTTAAAACAAATAATCCTATAAACATTGCATAAGCAGCTGCTACTGCAGAAGCTTCTGTGGGAGTGAAAATTCCACCTAAAATTCCTCCAAGAATTATTACTGGGGTCATTAAAGGAAAAAAAGCTTTTAGGGATGCCTTGCCTCTTTGACTCCATGTAGTTTTTTTTGTTACGGCTGGAAAATTATATCGCTTTGCCATTAATTTAATGGTGACCATTAAACTTACACCAACTAAAATTCCAGGAACAATGCCGGCAAGAAATAAAGCGGCAACACTTTCACCCATGACATAAGCATAAATAATCATTATCCCTGAGGGAGGAATAATTGGACCTATAACTGAACTTGCTGCAGTAATTGCTGCTGCAAATTTTTTGGTATACCCTTGTTTTTCCATTGCAGGGATTAACATTGATCCTATTGCAGAAGTATCCGCAACTGCAGAACCAGATAATCCTGCAAATAACATTGAAGTTAAAACATTTACATGAGCCAAACCTCCTTTTAAGTGACCCATCATAGCTTGGCTAAATTCTACTAACCTTAGAGTAATTCCTCCTCTATTCATTAATTCACCTGCTAACATAAAAAATGGGATTGCCATTAAAGGAAAACTATCAATACCGTTATAAATATTTCTATAAAGCATTGCTCCATCTCTAGATTGGTCGTTCAACCAAAGTAAAATTCCAGGAGCAGCTAACAATCCAAAAAATACTGGTAATCCAATTAATAAGAATAGTAAAAATAAAGGGAGAAACCAAATTAACGTCATTGGGACTCCAATTTTTGTTTGTCTAAATCTTCAGGTAATTCTAACTTTGTAAAGTTACTTAAAAAATTTCTTAAAATTAACTCAATATTTACTGAAATCAAAAAAACAATTCCAACAGGTAAGGACATATACATCCAGGCTAATTTTATTGGCTCAGCTTTACCCCCGATTAAATTAAAAGGAATTTTAATTGAAGCTGAATTAAAAATCCATCCAGCATTAATATGTTTTAAACCTAACTCTAAACCAATTATCAAAACAAATAATGAAACAATTAATAAAAATAAAGTTAATAAAGTAGATATAATTTTAGGTAAAAATCTTTCCAACATATCAATAGAAACAAAACCTCCCCATCTATAGGCTGAAGGAGCAATTAAACCGGTCATCCATAACATTAAAAATCTTGCAACTTCATCAGGCCATGGTAGTGCACTATTTAGAACATATCTAAAAAATACCTGAATCATAATTACAACAACCATTAAAAAAATTGCGATCCATGCAAATTGTCTTCCAATTCTTAGAAAAAAAGTATTAACCTTTTCAAGAAAGTTAAAAAAATAAAGTAGAGTTTTTATAGTTAAATTCACAATTAAATTTATTTTAATAAGAAAATAATTACAACTTTTTAAAAAACTATTTTACATTGTTTGATATATTTCGTATTAGAAAAGCCTTCAATAGAAAGACTTAAATAAAAATTATGACTAACAAAAAGAAGATTCTAGTTATCCAAAAAGTTCATGATAAAGGTATGGAATTAATTAATAACCATCCCAATTTTGATGTGGAAGTTACTGATGATGTTTCAGTAGAAAATTTAAAGACAAAAATAAAAGACTGTGACGGTGCTTCAATTAGAATAGCAAAATTACCAGGTGAGGTAATTAATGAAGCAAAAAATCTGAAAATAATTTCAAGACATGGAGTTGGTTACGACAATATTGATTTAGCAACTGCTAAAGAAAGAGATATAAAAATTGCTATTACAGCTAATGCAAACGCAGTCACAGTTGCAGAGCATGTAATGTTTGTTTTACTAAATATCGCAAAAAGAAGGGAGCTCTATCATACGACAGTCAGAGATGGTAACTTTAAGGATAGAAATAAATTACCTAAAACTATTGAAGTATGGAAAAAAAATTTCCTAATAATGGGTTTTGGTAGAATTGGTAAAGCGCTTATTAAAAGATGTTTAGGATTTGAAATGAATGTCTATGTCTATGATCCCTTTGTAGATAAAGATACAATAGAGAAGCTTGGTGGAAAAAAAGTAGATAATCTTGAAGAGGCAGTAAAAACAATGGATGTTATATCTCTACATATGCCTTTAACAGAAAAAACAGAAAATCTAATTAATTATAATTTACTTAAAACAATGAAGAAAAATTGTATCATAATTAATGCTGCTAGAGGTGGGATTATCCATGAAGAAGATCTTAATAAAGCTTTAAATGAAGATTTAATTTTTGGCGCAGGAATTGATGTGTTTAAACAAGAACCACCAGATAATGATAATCCTCTTTTAAAAAACGATAAAGTTTATTTAAGTCCACACACTGCTG
>JAOJEG010000025.1 GCA_028226535.1 Candidatus Pelagibacter sp.
TTTAAGAATGCTTGTAATGTTTGGCTTAGTACAACGTAGTCAAAAGATTTATCAGGAAATTGTTTTAAATCTAACTCTGCATTGCCCTCAATTACAGTAAGTCCTTTTTCAATACATTTTTGAACTTTATTTTTAGATATTTCTAACCCTCTAATATCAATATTTTTATTATCTCTTAAAAATTCCATTAACACACCATCCGCACAACCAACATCTAAAACCCGTGTATTTTTTTCGACTAAATCAGCAATAACTTTAAATTCATTTTTCATTATTAAACAGTATTGTAGGATTTATCTAAAAAGTTTTTAAGAGCATTTAAAAATTCTGGAACATCAAGTAAAAAAGAGTCGTGCCCTTTATCTGACTCAATCTCAACAAAACCAACGTCAGCTCCAATAGCGTTAAGTGCAATTACAATATCTTTATTTTCTTGTGTAGGGTAAAGCCAATCTGAAGTAAAAGAAATTACAAAAAATTTTGCTTTAGTATCTTTAAAGGCATCAGACAAATTACCATTAAATTGTTTAGCTAAATCAAAATAGTCCATAGCTCTTGTGATATATAAATAACTATTTGCATCAAACCTATCAACGAAAACAGATCCTTGATACCTTAAATAACTCTCAATTTGAAAGTCAGCATCAAAACCAAATTTAAGGTCTTCTCTTTCTTGTAATTTCCTTCCAAATTTTTCTTGGAGACCTTTTTTGGAAAGATAAGTTATGTGAGCTGCCATTCTCGCAACAGCCAAACCTTTGCTAGGAATTGTATTTTTAGTGTTATAATTTCCTTCATTCCAATTACTGTCGGCTGCGATAGCCTGACGACCTAATTCATTAAATGCTATATTTTGTGCAGAGTGACTAGATGTGCAAGCTATAGGTATTACAGTTTTTGCTTTATCAGGAAAATTACTAATAAATTGAAGAACTTGCATACCACCCATAGAGCCTCCAATAATTGAAAAAAGTTTATCAATACCAAAGTGTTCAATCAAATTATATTGAGCATTGACCATGTCATTTATGGTAATGACAGGAAAATTAGTGCCAAAAACTTTCTGTGTATCAGGATCTTTATGACTTGGTCCATATGAGCCTAGACACCCACCAATTACATTAGAACAAATTACAAAATATTTATTAGTATCAATTGATTTATTAGGACCCACAGCATATGACCACCAACCATCTTTATTAGTTACTGGATTTAAGCCAGTAACAAACTGATCACCAGTTAATGCATGAAAAACTAAAATTGCGTTATCTTTTTTCTCATTTAAAACCCCATAAGTCTCATAGGCAACAGGAAAATTATTTATTGTTTTGCCACAATCTAATTTAAGTGGTTTTTTTACTAATAAAGTTTTTAAATTAATCTCAGTATTCATAATAAAAGTGATCATTTGAATTGTGAGAAAAAAAACAGTTTTAGCGGTTTTTTTTAAGCGCTCGCAATTCAGTTAAATCAGCGCATAAATTTTGTACTAGAAGTTATTTATTATGTCAATTTTTTAAAAATTGTCTTATTCAGTGTAAAAATTTATATTTTTATCTATAAAGAGCTCATAATAAAAAAATGACCATTCCAAAATTTAAAAAATTTAATATTGAGGCATATAAGCCAGGTAAATCTAAAATAAAAAAATTAAAAAAAATTATAAAATTGTCGGCAAATGAGTCTGCTTTAGGAATGAGTCCTAGAGCAAAGAAAACAATTTCTGATAAAAAATTGAAATTAGAGAGATATCCAGATGGAAAATCTGAAATTTTGAGGAGAGAAATTTCAAAAAAATATAAATGTAACAGTAATAAAATTATATGTGGGGCTGGTTCAGATGAGGTTATTCAAATGATTTGTCAGTTATATTTAAATCCAAAAGACGAAGTTATAGTGCCTCAATATAGCTTCTTAATGTATAGGATATATGCAAACATTGTAGGCGCCAAAGTAGTTTTCGCGAAAGAATTAAAATTTAAAATTTCGGTATCTGAAATAATAAAAAAGGTAACAAAAAAAACTAAAATAGTTTTTTTAGCAAATCCAAATAATCCAACAGGAACTTATTTGACTAAAAACGAATTATTAGAGTTAAGAAAAAAATTAAACAAAAATATTTTATTAGTTGTGGATGATGCTTATGCAGAATATATGAAAAATAAAGATTATAAATCAGGCTTAGACTTGTTTAAAAATAAAGATAATGTGTTTATTTTGAGAACATTCTCAAAAATTTTTGGTTTAGCCTCTTTAAGAGTGGGGTGGGGATATGGTTCTAAAAAAATTGTAGATGCTTTAAATATAATTAAACCACCTTTTAATGTAAGTCTACTTGCTCAATTAGCAGCTGTTGAGTCGCTTAAAGACTCTAAATTTATTGAAAAATCAATAAAGCACAATTTAATTTTTGCAAAGAAAATAAAGTCTTTTCTAGAAAGATACCAAATATTTTCTAATACGATTTCTGCAAATTTTTTATTATTAGATTTTAAAAGAAGTAACTATTCAGCAAAAGAATTTTTTGAGAAACTCAAAAACAAGGGAATTATTGTTAGATCTACAGAAGATGGTTATCATATTAAAAATAAATTAAGATTAACTATTGGCTCTAGAAGTGAAAATTTAGCATTTATGAATGCTGTAAAAAATATATTAAATTAATATGAAAAATATTTTAATTATTGGTTGCGGTCTACTAGGCTCTTCTCTGTTAAGAAGAATACATAAAAAAAAAATTGCAAATAAAATTTTTATTTACGAAAAATCTAGTTCAAATGTATCTAAAATAAAAAGATTAAAACTTCCGGGTATAATTATAAAAGATTTAGATCAAGCTGTAAAAAAATCAGATCTAATTATTTTAAGCACACCTATGAGCGAGTATAAAAATTTAATTCTTAAAATGAATAAATCTTTATCGAATAAGAATATAATCACCGATATTGGTTCTTCAAAAATAGAGTCATCAAAAATAATAAAAAATTTTTTAAAAAAGGGTATCACTTGGACTCAAGGACATCCGATTGCAGGATCAGAAGTTAGTGGGCCTGAAAATGGTAAACAAGATATATTTGAAAACAAGTGGTGTGTTTTAATTAAAGAAAAAAATACTAAGAAAAAACATTTAAATTTATTAAGTAGTTTTTGGAAAAAGATGGGGTCAAAAATTGTTATTATGAGTGCTGAAAAACATGACAAAATATTTTCAATGACGAGCCATCTTCCTCACTTAATTGCTTATAATTTGGTAAAATCAGCACAAGATTTTGAGAAAATTCAAAATTATGACTTGATTAAATATAGCGCTGGTGGACTAAGAGATTTCTCAAGAATAGCTGCTTCCAATGAAATCATGTGGAGAGATATATTCTTTAATAACAAAAAAAATATTTCAAAAGTAATTGATTTATTTATCAAAAATTTAAATTCATTTAAAAAAGATATTAATTCTAGAAATAATAAATCAATTCTAAAAAAATTAATTCAAACCAAAAAAGTAAGATCAAAAATTATAAAATTAAAACAAGATATAAATAAGCCAGACTTTGGTAGAAATTAATATTTAATAGAAGAAACTTTTTTTACTTTTAATTTTGCTGTTTCACCTATTCTTTTTATTGTTTGTAAAATGGGCATTATCAAAACTTTTTTTTCAGGTCCATATGCATGTATCAATTTTTTTGAATTTATACACATTGCAACATGTCCTTTCCAAAAAATGATATCCCCTTTTTTATAAACTTTTTTTATAATTTTTTTATTCGAATATTTAATCTGATCTTTTGTGTCCCTTGGATAATAAGACATATTGTAATAATTAAACATTTGAAGCAATGCAGAACAATCTATACCTTTATATGTTTTTCCTCCCCAAACATATTTTGTTTTTAGAAATAATTTGAATATTTTATTAAAGTTATTTTCTTTATGATTGATTTTTTTTAAATCACTTTTTTTTAACCATTTATTTTTTTCGAATTCTATGTGATTTTTATTCTCATTAATAAGATCAACTTTTGATCCAAAAGGTAAAAAATTTTTAGTCTTTTTATTAAATTTGTTACTAATTCTAGCCTTTAAAGAATAGACTTTGTATTTTGGAAAATACTTATCTACATAAGCTTTATTTTCTATGTATCCAATATAATTATCAAATAATGTTTTAATTTTAATCCATTTTTTGTTTTTTGATAAAATTTTAAATTTTTCACCATAAATTATTTGTGATGTAACTTCAGAATTTTTTGAAGCTTTTTTATAAATATTGGAAAATTGTTTTTTAAAAAAAAAATTATTTTTCACTTAATTTTAATTTATCTTTAATAAACCATAAGCAAATTAAAGAGGGAATAACCATTATCGCTGTTAATATAAAAAATGTACCCCAATCTCCATTTAACCAATCTACTAATGCTCCAGATGATGATGCAAGTGTTGTTCTTCCAGCGGTTCCAATTGATGCTAGTAATGCATATTGAGTTGCAGTGTAAGTTCTATCTACTAATAAAGATATAAATGCTACAAAAGCAACTGTAGCAAAAGCAGCTGCTATATCATCAAAAATTACAGCAACAGCAAATAACCATTCAGATTTTCCACTCCAAGCCAATGCTGTGAATAATAAATTAGTTGCAGCCATTAAAATACCCGCAAGAAACATTGCTTTTAAAACTCCAGATCTAATTACAAATAGACCACCCAATAAAGTAAATATTACAGTTGTTATCCAGCCTAAAGTTTTTGAATAAATAGCAATATCACCCTTTGAAAATCCAATTTCTTTATAAAATACTATAGACATGCGACCTAAAAATGCCTCACCTATCTTAAATAGAAACACAAAACCTAAAATACCTAAAGCTATTGAAAACCCATTTTTTTTAAAAAAACTTATTATTGGACCACCAAGAGTGCCGCTTATCCATGCAATTATATTAGTAATAAAATTTTTTGATCCAATTTTACTTTGAATCAATTCGTCAGCTTTCTTTTGATTAACTTTTCTAGAATCCGAATGAGTTTCATGAACGAACATTAGTCCAATATTCATTAAAATTACCACGATACCTAAAATTAAAAATGTTGATTGCCAATAATTAACTATGCCAATGTTTTGAAAATACTCTGCAGTAAATAAAGCTATTACACCACCCAATTTATATCCACTCCACCAACCCACAACCGCCATTGCAGCACCTGCAGCCATTGATTTACCTTCATTTTCTCCAATTTGTTCAATTCTTAATGCATCTACAGTTATGTCTTGTGTTGCTGATGCAATTGCAATGATCAAACCAACTGTAATTAATAGCGCTAGATTCTCTGTTGGATTTATTAAACTCCAAACAATCAAACTAACTAAAATTGCTATTTGCATTAAAACTATCCAGCCACGTCTATGACCAAGTTTTTTTGTAAGATAAGGAATTTGAAGTCTATCTATAAGTGGTGCCCATAGATAATTGAATGCATATACCCCAAATATTAATCCAGCCCATCCTATAGTTGATCTACTTAAACCTTCTTCTTTTAACCATAAACTTAAACTACTACCAATTAATACCCATGGAAAACCAGAAATAGCTCCAAGCAATAATATTCTCAACATTCTTCTATCAAAATAAACTGAAAAAGTTTCTGACAGAGATTGTTTTTTTATTTCAAGCATTGTTAGTTTCTCCAAAAAGATGGTAGAAATAATACTAATATTGCAAATAGCTCAAGTCTACCTAAAATCATACCAACTGTTAAAATCCATTTTGAAATATCTGGTAAAGATGAAAAATCTCCATTAGGACCAATAATGGGCCCTAATCCTGGTCCAACGTTAGAGATTGATGTGGCAGCTCCTGAAAGTGCAGTGATAAAATCAAGACCTGTTAAAGATAGTAATGCTGCAAGAATAAAGAAAATAACAAAGTAAAAATAAATAAAAGAAACTATTGATGCAATAAATTTATCATCAACTGAACTTTGGTCGTATTTAATTACAAATACACCTTTTGGATATATAATTTTTTTAAGTTGATTTGAGATAAATGAATATAAAATTTGAATTCTAAAAATCTTAATACCACAAGTGGTTGATCCAGCACACCCACCTATGAACATAAGTGCTAAAAATAATGTGATTGGAAAGCTGCCCCAACTATCATATTCAGAATTAACATAACCTGTTCCAGTTAATATAGAAATACTATTAAAGAAAACTGACCTTAGGCTAAAGTTTTCATAATTATTTAAAAGTAAGTATGCAGATAATAATAAAACTGTCGTAACAATAATCTTAAAAAAAGTTTTAATTTGTACATCTGTTAAAAAAATTTTTTTGTTTCCGCTTATAAATTTAATGTATGCAATAAATGGTATACTTCCTAAGACAATGAATATCATGGAGGCTATCTCTATTGGAATACTATCAAAATAACCAATTGATTGATTATAATTTGAAAAACCTCCTGTAGCTATTGTGGTCATTGAATGAGTTAAGCTATCAAATTTGCTCATTCCAAATAACCAATAAGTCATTGCACACATAATAGTTAAGCCTGAGTAAATATAGATTAGCCTTAAAGCTATTTCTTTTGATTTTGGAAGTATTTTTTCTGATGAGTCGTTGCTTGAAATCTTAAATAATTGCATACCACCAACATTCATTATTGGCATTAAAGTTATTGCCATTACAATGATACCAATTCCACCCAACCATTGCAGTATAGCTCTCCATAATAAAATTCCCTTTGGTGTAAATTCTAGATTTGAAATAATAGTTGAGCCAGTGGTAGTTATTCCAGACATACTCTCAAAAAACGCATCTGTTATAGAAAGTTCTATTCTTGAAAATATAAAGGGTAAAGATCCAAAAATTGCAATACTTAGCCAAGAAAGTGCAGTAAGTAAAAATGCTTGTTGTAAATTTAATTTTTTATCATGATCTAAATTTGATAAAAAAAATAAAGTTCCAAAAATTATCGTAATGATTGATGCGCCAAAAAATGATGAGTCTATTTCATCGTAGGCAAATTGTACAATAATAGGTATGAACATCGAAACACCTAGAATTATTTGCAAAATTCCTAGTGTAAAAAAAACAGTTTTGTAATTAGACATTTTGAAAGAACATTATTTTATGGTAAATAAATTTCAACTCTATAAGAATTAGTAAAATCACTGATTTAAGATTTTTAAAAGCATAATTCATGATAAAAAAAGAAAATTTAGACAAAACTAGTGCTTGGCCTTTTGTTGAAGCAAAAAAATTACTTAGAGAAAGAAAAAGTTTCATAGAAAAAAAAGGCAAAATTACTCTTCAAACAGGATATGGTCCTAGTGGTCTGCCACATATAGGAACATTCGGTGAAGTTGCAAGAACTTCAATGATGGTAAATGCTTTAAAACAATTATCTGATTTTCCAACTGAAATCATAACATTTTCTGATGATATGGATGGTTTACGAAAAGTCCCAGATAATGTTCCTAATCAAGAATTGTTAAAAGATAATCTTCATAAACCACTAACCCAAGTTCCTGATCCGTTTGAAAAATTTGATAGCTTTGGTGAGCACAACAATGAAATGTTAAAAAATTTTTTAGATAGTTTTAAATTTAATTATAATTTTCAGAGCTCTACATCACTTTATAAAAGTGGATTTTTTAATCCTACACTTAAAATTATCTTAGAAAATTATGAGGGCATTATGAATATTATAATTCCCACACTAGGTAAAGAGCGCCAACAAACTTATAGTCCTTTCTTGCCTATTTGTCCTGAAACAGGACATGTTTTAGAAATTCCAGTAATCGAAATTGATAAAGAAAAATCAAATATTATTTTTAATAATAAAGGAAAAAAATTAGAGACAAGTATTTTAGATGGAAATTGTAAATTACAATGGAAAGTTGACTGGGCAATGCGATGGTACGCTTTAGATATTGATTTTGAGATGTACGGAAAGGATTTGATAGAAAGTGCAATTTTATCTACAAAAATAATAAACTTGTTAGGAAAGAAAAACCCTTCTGGCTTTGCTTATGAGCTATTTTTAGATGAAAAGGGTGAAAAAATTTCAAAATCAAAAGGTAACGGTATTACAATTGATCAGTGGTTAGAATATGCTTCACCAGAGAGCTTATCTTTGTATATGTATCAAAATCCAAAAAGAGCAAAAAAACTATATAAAGAAATAGTTCCTAAAG
>JAOJEG010000026.1 GCA_028226535.1 Candidatus Pelagibacter sp.
ATTAGGTAACAAACTTAAGTTGATAGAGGAAACATGGGTTCAAAATAGTTTCCAAATCTCAGAAAAACAAATTCAAAAAATTATTAAAAGTTAAATATATTTTACGTCTTTTATTTCAAAATTTTTAACTCCAGCAGGAGTTGTGATTTCCACTAGATCATTTTTATTTTTCCCAATTAGACCTTTGCCTATTGGTGATTGGAAAAAAATTAGCTTTTGTTTTAAATCAGCTTCGTCTTTACCAACAATTTTATAGTTAATTTTTTCACCATTATCTAAGTTCTCTAAAAATACCGTAGAACCAAAGATTATTTTTCCATCATTATTTAATTTTGTAACATCGATGACGTTAGCTCTTGCAATAATATCATTTATCTCTGTTATTCTTCCTTCGTTGTGAGATTGTTCTTCTTTTGCAGCATGGTATTCTGCGTTTTCTTTAAGATCTCCATGTGATCTTGCTTCTGCAATTGCAGCTACAATCTCAGGTCTCTTTTTTTCTTTTAAAAAAACTAATTCCTCTTTTAGTTTATTCAATCCATTCAATGTTATTGGCTCTTTATCCATTTATTATTTCCATTTGGCAACTGGAGGTAACGACATTAATATTCCTTCAACATTTCCACCAGTTTGTAAACCAAATTTAGTTCCTCTATCATATAATAAGTTAAATTCAGCGTATCTACCTCTTTTAATATACTGCATCTCCTTATCTTTTAAAGTCCATTTTTTTTTAATTTTATTTTCTATGATGCTATTAAATATCATTTGAAATGTAACTCCAACGTCTCTTACAAATTTAAAATCTTTTTCAAAGTTATCTTTTTTATAATCAAAAAAAATACCACCTATTCCTCTTGCTTCATTCCTATGTGGTAAGAAAAAATATTCATCACACCATTTTTTATATTTTTTATAATAATTTTTATTGTGACGATTACACATTTTTTTTAAAGATTGATGAAATTTGTTTTTTTCCCTATCATCTTTAATAGCTGGAGTTACATCCATACCACCCCCAAACCAATTTTGAGTAGTGCAGATGTATCTAGTATTAAAATGCATTGCTGGAATATGCGGATTTTGCATGTGCATTACAATTGAGATACCTGAAGCCCAAAATCTTGGATCTTTACTAGCTCCAGGAATATTTTTTTGAAATTTTTTTGGAAATTTTCCATAAACTTTTGAAAAGTTTACTCCTACTTTTTCAAAAACTTTTCCATTTGTGATGACTCTATATTCACCACCACCCTCATCTTTTATTTTACTTCTTTGCCATGAGGTTGATTTAAATTTTATTTTATTTTTTTCTAATCTGCTAATATCGTCACAGATCGCATTTTGAAGTAGTTTGAACCAATTACTTGCTAAATCTTTTTTAATTTCAATATTCATTTTATAATAATTTAGTTTGTCTTAAACTTTCTGCCAAAACAATTGCAACAGAAGATGCAATATTTAAAGACCTGACATTTTCATTCATAGGTATTTTTAAACGATCACTAATTGATTGGTGAATGCTTTCTGGTACACCGGCACTTTCTCTACCAAATAATATTGTGTCATTTTTTTCAAATTTAAACTTTAAGTATGATACAGAAGCCTTTGTGGTCATTAATACTACTCTTTGATTCTTTTTTGCTTCAAAAAACTTTTCTGCACTTTGATGTATCTCAATTTTATTTAAATCTATGTAATCCATTACCACTCTTTTAAACCTTTTATCACTTAGATGAAAACCACATGGCTCGATGATTTCAAGTTTAGCTCCTAAACAAGCACAAGTTCTTATTATTGCTGCTGTATTTTGAGGAATATCTGGTTCATACAATGCAATATTAGGTCTCTGGCTCATAAATTATGTGTCATTCTTTCAGTAGAAAAAAAACTATTATCTTATAAGAAATCGTATATTAAGTAATTTTTTAACAATAATATTTAAAAAAATGTCAGATAAAAAGCCAAAAAGAAGAGAGTTTTTATTCACGGCATCTTATGCTGTTGGGGCAGTTGGTGTTGGAGCGGTAGTTTGGCCGTTAGTAGATCAAATGAATCCGGATGCTTCAGTGAAAGCATTAGCAAGTACAGAAGTTGACGTAAGTTCTGTAAAACCAGGAAACACAATAACAGTTCTTTGGAGAGGAAAACCAGTTTTCATTAGAAGAAGAACTCAAGAAGAAATTTCAGAAGCTAGATCAGTTAAGATGGAGGATTTAATTCATCCTGAAAAAGATGAAGATAGAGCTAAAAATCCTGAGTGGTTAGTTATGCTTGGAGTTTGTACTCACCTAGGTTGTGTGCCATTAAATGATAAAGGTGATTATGATGGATGGTTCTGTCCATGTCACGGTTCACATTATGATACATCTGGTAGAATAAGAAAAGGACCTGCGCCATTAAATATGGAAATTCCAAAATACGAGTTTGTTAACGCTAATACAATTAAAATTGGATAATTAATATTATGAGTGATCACGAATATACACCTTCATCAAAAGTTGGAAAATGGTTTAACGATAGACTTCCACTTTTAACCTTAGCAAATCACTTAACAGATTATCCCACTCCTAAGAATTTAAATTATTGGTGGACATTTGGTGGAATTCTAACTTTTTGTTTAATAACTCAAATTGTAACTGGTTTAACACTTGCAATGCATTACATAGCTCATGCTGATATGGCTTTTGAAAGTGTTGAGCATATCATGAGAGATGTTAATTATGGTTGGTTGATAAGATACATTCATGCAAATGGAGCATCTATGTTTTTCTTAGCAGTCTACATTCATATATTTAGATCTTTGTTTTATGGATCTTACAAATCTCCAAGAGAAATTATTTGGATAATTGGAATAATTATTTATCTATTAATGATGGCAGCTGCATTTATGGGTTACGTATTACCTTGGGGTCAAATGAGTTTCTGGGGAGCAACAGTTATCACAAATTTATTTAGTGCAATACCATTAGTAGGTGAGGGTATAGTTACTTGGTTATGGGGTGGCTACTCTGTAGACAATCCTACTTTAACAAGATTTTTTACACTTCATTATTTAATTCCTTTTTTAATTTTGGGATTAGTGGTTTTACATATTTGGGCGTTACATGTTCCTGGTAATAATAATCCTGTTGGAATTGATATAAAGAAACCTTCAAAAGATACAGTGCCGTTTCATCCATACATAGTTATTAAAGATGGATTTGCATTATTGATGTTTATGATCGTTTTTGCCTTCTTTGTTTTTTATTCACCTAATATCTTAGGTCACGCTGATAATTATATTGAAGCTAATCCAATGGTAACTCCAGCTCATATTGTTCCTGAATGGTATCTATTACCTTTTTACGCGATTTTAAGATCTGTTCCTGACAAGTTGCTTGGGGTTGTAGCAATGCTTTCAGCTATTTTAATCTTAGCTGTACTACCATGGTTAGATACTTCAAAAATTAGATCTGCAGTATTTAGACCTTTATACAAACAGTTCTACTGGATACTTGTAGCAGATGTTTTAATTCTAGGATACATGGGAGCTATGCCAGCTGAAGGGCTTTATTTATTAATTGCGAGAGTAGCTACAGCATATTATTTCCTTCATTTCTTAGTAATTTTACCTGTATTAGGATTTAAAGAAAAAACATTGCCTATACCATTAAGTATAACCGAACCTGTTCTTGGGGGCTCTGCAAATTTAGCAATGGCTAAAAATAAAGAAAGTATAGAAAAATAAAGTGAGAAACTTAATTAAATTATTTTCAATTCTAGTCTTATTTTTTTTTACAGTTACTCAATCACAATCAGCTGAAAAAGTTGATTATTTAAAAACTGATTGGAGCTTTAAAGGTTTATTTGGAAAATTTGATAGAGGCTCATTACAAAGAGGATATCAAGTTTACACAGAGGTGTGTGCATCGTGTCATTCAATGAAATATGTTAGTTATAGAAATCTAGGTGAAAAAGGAGGACCAGAGTTCTCTGAAGCCGAAGTTAAAGCTATTGCAGCTTCATTTGAATTAACAGATGGACCAAATGCAGATGGTGAAATGTTTACAAGACCAGCAAAACCATCAGACAAATTTGTAAAGCCGTATGAGAATGTTAAAGCAGCTCAAGCAGCTAATGGTGGCGCTTATCCTCCAGACATGTCTGTTCTAGTTAAAGCTAGAGGAGGCGGGGTAGATTATATTTATTCTTTGCTTCAGGGATACGAAGATGCACCAAGTGGAATAACTTTAGACGATGGTGTTTATTACAACAAATATATGTATGGAAATAAAATTAAGATGGCAGCTCCACTTTCAGATGACCTTATTGAGTATGGAGACGGAACAAAGGCAACAGTTGAGCAAATGTCCAAAGATGTTACAACATTTTTAATGTGGGCAGCTGAGCCACATTTGGAATCTAGACACCAAATGGGTTTTAAAGCAATTATTTATTTGATTATTTTAACTATCTTAGTTTATTTCAGTATGAAAAAAATATGGTCACGTGTTGAATCTGAAGTTTAATACATCGCCATCTTTGACTATATAATCCTTACCTTCTAGTCTCATTTTCCCATTAGTCTTTGAATTTACCCATCCATCATTTGCTACAAAATCTTCATAAGAAACTGTTTCTGCTCTTATAAAACCTTTTTCAAAGTCGGTATGAATTTCACCAGCTGCCTTAGGAGCTGTACAATTTTTTTGGATTGTCCATGCTCTTGTTTCTTCTGGACCAGATGTAAAATAGGTTTCTAACTCTAAAATCTTATAACCTTTTTGAATCAGCATACTTAATCCAGTTTCTTTTAAACCAATCATTTCCATGTAGTTTTTTCTCTCTGAAGATTCCAGCTCATTGATCTGATTTTCTATATCAGCTGATACAATAAGAGTGTTTTCTTCACCAAACTTTTCTATAAATTTTTTTGTATACTCATTACCATGCTGAACACTTTGTTCATCTACATTACATACAAATATTTTAGGTTTTATTGACAATAAACCACTTTGATTGAGCTGCTTATTTTCAAATTGAGATTTTAGAATTGAGATATCTTTATCATTATTGATACAATCTAAGGCAACTTCTAATATTTTTAATTGTTTCTCTTCGACATTTTTTTTATTACTTTTTTCTAACCTTTTCTGAATTGACTCTAAGTCAGCTAACATCATTTCAGTTTCAATAATTTCTAAATCTCTGATGGGATCTACTGTTGGGTTAACATTTTGAATATCATCAGAATCAAAACATCTAATCATGTGAATAATTGCATCCACTTCTCTAATATGTGATAAAAACTTATTACCTAAACCTTCACCTTTCGATGCGCCTTTTACTAGCCCAGCAATGTCCACAAATGAAATTGTGGTATTTATGATTTTTTTTGATTTTGAAACGTTAGATAGGTTGTTTAATCTTTCATCAGGAACTGGAACAACCCCAACATTTGGATCAATCGTGCAAAAAGGAAAATTGGCTGCTTGGGCCTTACTTGAGTTTGTTAATGCATTGAACAAGGTAGATTTACCAACATTGGGCAAACCAACAATTCCGCATTTAAAGCTCATTATTTGTTATTATTTACTGTACTAGAAAATAGATCTAATTTTTTTTCAACTAATATAGAAATCGACTCGTTGATATGATTTGAGATTTTTTCAATACCAGCTAACTCTTCCTCTTCAAAATTTTGAAGAACAAAATCACCAACTTCTATGTTTTCTTTTGGCTTACCTATTCCAATTCTCACTCTTGAGTAATCTTTACCTATAAATTTATCAATAGATGCAATCCCATTATGTCCTGCACTCGATCCACCAAATTTTGCTTTAATTTTTCCAAACTCAACATCCAAATCATCATGAAAAACAATCACATCTTCAGCATCTATTTTAAAATACTCAATAAGCTCTCTTATACAAATTCCAGAATTATTCATAAATGTTAGAGGTTTGATTGCATAGACTTTTTGATCACTAACATTTCCAGTTGTGAGCAGTCCTTTAAATTTAGGTTTTTGTTTAGATAAACCAAACTTTTTGTTAATAGAGTCGATAATTTTAAATCCAACATTGTGTCTATTATTTTCACTATCTGGTGTTGGATTACCTAAGCCTACGAATAAAAGCATATTTTTTTAATGGATAGTAAAATTTAACTTTGACAGTTTATTTATTTTCTTCAGCTGCTTTTTTATCGTCACCCTCTTTTTTTTCACCTTCAGCTGCTGGTTTGTCACCTTCTGCTGCTGCTTCTGCTCCAGCTTCTCCTTCTGCAGCCTCTGCTTCAGCTGGTTTTTCAGGTTCCTTCATTACAGTAGGTGCGGCTAATGTTGCTATAACAAAGTCTCTTCCTTTAATTGTTGGGGTTACATCTGTTTCTAAATTAATAGATGATATTTTGAAACTTTCACCAATCTCAACGCCATCAAGATCAATTATTAAGTTTTCAGGAATTTTTTCACTTGGACATCTTAATTCTACTTTTCTTCTAACGATGTTTAAAACTCCACCTCTCTTCAAGCCTGGAGATTTTTCATGGTTAATAAATTGAACAGGTACTTCAATTCTTATTTTTACACCTGGAACTACTCTTAAAAAGTCTACATGAATAGGTTCATCTGAAATGATGTGGTATTTAATTTCTCTTGGAAGAACGTTTTGAGGTTTTCCATCAACATTTAAAGTAACTATATTGGATAGAAAATTTTCTTTATCAATTAAAGATTTCAATAGTTTTTTTGAAATTGAAACTGTTTCATTTTGTGCTTCGCCACCATAAATTATGGCTGGCACACTACCATTATTTCTAAGCACACTAAGTTCGCCCTTAGTTTTTGTATTTCTAATGTTTGCGTCTAATGAAATCATAAAATCATGGGTTTTTAGCCCAAGTTCTTTAATAACTCAAGGTAATTATTTAAATAAATCTGAGACAGATGTTGAGTTAGATATTCTTTTAATTGCTTCTCCCATTAAGCCAGAAATTGGCAGAACCTCAATGTTTTTAGCACCCTTAATTTTATCAATGTTGTCAATTGTATCAGTAATAACAAGATTTTTGATTACAGAATTTTTAATTTTTTTTACAGCCTCACCACTTAATACTCCATGTGTGATGTAAACATAAACTTCTTTCGCACCTCTATCTTTAAGCGCTTTTGCAGCGTTTACTATTGTTCCGCCTGAATCAATAATATCATCAACGATTACACAAGTTTTTCCTTTAACATCTCCTATTACATTCATTACTTGTGATTGACCTGGCTTAGGTCTTCTCTTGTCAACAATTGCAAGTCCTACATTTAATAGTTTTCCTAAAGCTCTAGCTCTTTCAGTTCCACCCACATCTGGAGCAACACAAATAATATCTTTATTTTTTATTTTTTTCTTTGCGTGTCTTGCAAAAATTGGAGTTGCAAATAAGTTATCAACAGGAATGTCAAAAAAACCTTGAATTTGACCAGCATGTAAATCAACTGTTACTACTCTATCTGCACCCGCTTTGGTAATTAGATTTGATACAAGTTTTGCTGAAATAGAAGTTCTTGGAACAACCTTTCTATCTTGTCTTGCATACCCAAAGTACGGAATGACAGCTGTAATATTTTTTGCAGATGATCTTTTTAAAGCATCTATGCAAAGCAAAAGTTCCATTAGATTGTCATTAGCAGGCGATGAAATTGACTGAATAATAAAAATACTGTTTCCTCTTATATTTTCATTAATCTCAACATAAATTTCACCATCAGAAAAATTTCTGATGCTAGAATTTACCAATTTAGATTTTAAATATTTTGCAATATTTTTACTAAGAGGCTTATTA
>JAOJEG010000027.1 GCA_028226535.1 Candidatus Pelagibacter sp.
GAGATATATAGACCGCTTAACACTATGATGAAAAGACCCAGATAAGTCCAATTATCAGGAAGTTCATGGAAGAAATAATAACTAATAATGATATTTGTAATAATCTCTGTATAGCCTAAAGGGGCTAATTTAGAGGCATCAGCATATTTGAGTGATAATATAAGAAAAAGATGCGCTACAGACGCTATAAGGCCTATTAAAGCCATTAAAATCCATTGATTTGACGTAGGATTAATCCAAACAGAAGGCATAAATAAGCTAATTATGATAGTTCCTATCAAACCTGATAACAAAAGTGTTAATAGTGGATTATCAGAACTACTGAGCTTCCTAGTTATTATAAGATAAAATCCATAACAAACTCCATTACCTAATGCAGCCATTGTAGCTAAATTTAGCTCAATAAACCCAGGTCTAATTACTATCAATGTTCCAATAAATCCTAAGGAAACAGCAGTCCACCTCTTCACCCCTACTTTTTCGTTGAGAAAAAAAGGAGATAAAGCTGTTACGCATATGGGGGCAACAAAAGCTAAAGTTAAAGCTTTAGGGAGAGAAATCTCTGATATTGCATAAAAAAATAAATACGTGGAAAAAACAAATATCAATCCTCTTATTAATTGAAGTGCAGGTTTTTTTGTCCACACTAGTGTGTGTCTGTAGAAAATTAACATTAAAGATAAAGTAAAAACAACAGTGAAGAAATATCTAGCCCATGTAATTTGAAGAACATCCATAGATGAACTTAAATATTTTGCAAAAGCATCCATCACTGGAACAATCATCCATGCAGAAGCATTTAAAATTATAGCCTTCATAATAGAAGGATACCTTTTAATAGAAGTATTTTAAAGCAAAGAATAAGGTAATTGGAATTGTAACTAATGACATAACAGTAGATACAACAATTGTACTAGAAATATTATCAACAATTTCTTTTGGTGAATACATTGAAGCTACTAAGTAGCATAATATTGCACTAGGCATAGAAGATTGGATTAATACTACACCAGCCGAAACACCTGTTAAGCCAAAAATCTTTATAAGAATAAAACCTATAATGGGTCCTAAAATTACTCTTCCAGTTGAAGTTATTACAGCATCTTTGAAGGAGAAAACTTTCATTTGAGTGAGTGCAACACCCAAAGACATCAATATCATGACTATCATTCCATATGCCAGTAACATAACAGTATTCATTACAAATTGTGGAACGGGTTGCTCAAAGTATAAAAATAAAACAGTTATTATTATTGCATAGAATGCGGGACTTTTAAAAATAGTTTGAAAATCAAATGCTCTCTTAGCTAAAAAAATATTTAATGTGAAGTGAAGAAGAACGACTAGTGAAGAAATTGCTGCTGCAATACCCATACCTAATTCTCCATATGCAAATAAACAAATTGGAATACCCATATTTCCCGTATTAGGTAAAATAAATGTAGGTAGTTCTCTTATATAATCTTTCTTCATTAAAGCTAAAAAAATTAATCCAATTATTCCAAATGCACTTAAAAGAATTAGAGCATAAAAAAAGAATTCTTTAAAAATATCAAAAGTTACACCTCCAGCAGTAAGTGCAAATATTACCAATGCAGGAGTACCAAAATTTCCTGCGTATGTTGTTATAAAAGAAGTATCAAAATTTGGGTTCTTTTTTCCCAACAAAAAACCAATTCCAACTATAAAAAATACTGGAAATAAAACTTCAAAAAGTTTTAAGTAAATATCCATTAATTATACAATCTTATTAAAATAGGTGTTTTAAGAATATCTTTATTTTTCTTAAATATAGATAAGCAGTTATTACAATTAAGTTCGGAAGTTTTATGAGTTATTATTACAATAGTAGCTTTATTATCTTTTTTATTGGGAGTTTGGATTAATCTTTTTACAGATATTTTGTATTTGGCTAGTCGATTAGTAATCTGAGATAAAACACCTGGTTTGTCTTTAACTTCAAATCTTAAATATAATGAATTTATATAATTGTTTATATTATATGGTTTTAAGGATTTTAGTTTTTTTTCTGAAACTCCAAGAGGTTTTTTAATGTTACCTCTTAAAATAGATAATAAATCAGACAGCAATGCAGATGATGTAGGGCCTGGACCAGCTCCCTCCCCTTGTAAAATACTTTCACCAACAGGTTTACCTTCAAGGATAACTGCATTCATTACACCAGAAACATTACCGATGTAAGATTTTTTGCTAACAAGGCACGGATGTACTGTTTCAAATAAATTACCATTTTTTAACTCAGATATTCCTAAAAGTTTAATTCTTAAATCTAGTTGGTTTGCAATTTTAATATCTTTAAGATCAATCTTCTCAATTCCTTCCATCAAACATTTATGTTTAGAAATTTTGCTATTAAATGCTAATGAAGATAAAATTCTAACTTTTGCAAATGCATCAAAACCATTTAAATCTAATTTTGGATTTCCAGGTTCAGCATAACCAAGTTGTTGTGCTTTTTTCAAAACATCAGAAAATCTTTGGTTTGAATTTTCCATTTCTGAAAGAATATAGTTAGATGTACCGTTTAAAATTCCGTATACTTTCGAAATCTTGTTAGTAGCCAAACCTTCTTTGATAGATCTTAATATTGGAATTCCACCTGCAACAGAAGCTTCAAATTCAAGATTAACATTATTGAGTTCCGCAATTTTAGCTAGTTCATTTCCGTGTTTAGAAATAAGTGCTTTATTTGGAGTTATTACGTGAATTTTTTTTTTCAAAGCAGTTTCAACTACTTTTTTTGAAATACCATCTGATAAACCTATAGCTTCAAACAAAATATCAACGTTTGTTTTACCAAATATATCTAACGGATTTTTAAAAAATATTTTTTTATTAATTTTAAATTGTCTTTTTTTATTAATATTTTTAGCTGATATGGCAACAACATTAATCTTCTTACCTGTTTTAAGTTCAATATCTTTTTTTTTAATATTCAATTCATTAAGCAAATAAGAGCCTACTTGACCAAGTCCTACTACAGCAATATTCATTGATTTCTTCATTGGTTTATATCTGGATATTTACTTTTTTTTGTATAGTCATCTATATAAATTTTATATTCGTCATAACTCATATTTGTTATATCTTCTGACTTTTTTAATGCTTTAGAAATTTTTTTTTGATCTTCAATTTTTTTAATCACATCTTCTGTCCAGTATTTAGAATCTTTGTTTAATGAACAATTATTTAAAATAAAGAAAATAAAAAAAAAAAAGACTAATTTCATTGTAAAGCTGTTTTAATTGGGAAATTAAATTTCATATTCAAATTTTGTACTGCCTGACCTGCTCCACCTTTAATCAAATTGTCTATAGCCGAAATTATTATAATCTTATTTTTGTATTTAGATTTACAAACAGTAATGAAGCAATTGTTTGTGTCAATGACATCATTGGTACTTAACAGACTATTTTCTTTTAAAATTTTTACAAAATCATCATTCTTATAAAAATCTGTTAGTGTCTTAATTATTTTTAACTGAGTAATGCCTTTTTCTAGATCAATATAAATAGTACTTAAAATGCCTCGAAACATAGGTGTTAAATGAGGTGTAAAATTAAAACTTAATTTCTTTTTAGTGAATTTTTTTAACATTTGATCAATCTCTGAATTATGTCGATGAAAGCCGACACCATAAGCACTTAAAGATTCATATAGGTTTTTATCTTTGTATTTTTTATGGACACCTCTACCAGCTCCTGAGTAGCCTGATTTAGAGTCCATTATTATATTGTTAACTTTAACTAAGTTTTTTTTAAAAAGAGGAATTAATGGTAAAAGTATTGAAGTTGGATAACAACCAGGACAAGATAAGATCTGGTATTTACCAATTTCTTTTCCGTTTACTTCTGGAAGACAATATATACTTTTCTTAATTAAATTTACTGCTCTGTGTTTTTGTTTGTACCATTTTAAATATTCCGATCCTTTTTCTAATCTAAAATCTGCAGCTAAATCAATTAATATGATTTTTTTTGATAAATGTTTTGATATATCTTGTGCTTCTCCATTAGGTAGTGCTGTAAAAACTACATCAACATCTTTTAAAAGTTTTTTATTAAACTTAATAATTTTTGGTAATTTTTTTCCTGAAAGAGATTTGTCATAGCTAGATATATTTTTTCCTACAGAACTATTTCCACACAGAAATTTTATATTTATATATTTGTGCTTAATTAATAATTTAATTAATTGAACTCCAATATATCCAGTTGAACCAGCAACTAATGCATTAAGCTTAGGCATAATTTATTATAACAGTTTAAAATTAAAAAAGAATTATCTTTTAGAAAATTGAAAGCTTCTTCTAGCTTTTCTTCTACCAGGTTTTTTTCTCTCTACTGCTCTAGAGTCTCTGGTTGTAAGTTTTTCGGTCTTTAATGTAGATTTAAAATTTTCATCAAACATAACTAAAGCTTTAGAAATACCATGAACTAATGCTCCTGCTTGGCCAGTAGGTCCTCCCCCACTAACACTACATCTAACATCATAATCTGTAGACTGGTTAATTATATCAAATGGTCTTGTAATTTGAAGATGATGAAATTCACTTGAAAAATATTCATTAAATAATTTTCCGTTAACATAAATTTTACCAGATCCTTTTTTTAACCACACCTTTGCAATAGAAGTTTTTCTTCTACCTGTTGCGTATTTACTATCCTTAAAGTCTAATTTTAATTTAGGTGTTTTTGTAGCTGTTTGAGTATTTTCCATATTAATTTCTAGCTAAGTTTTTACTGTTTAATTTGCCCAACTCAATAACTTGTGGATTCTGTGCTGAATGCGGATGATCACTCCCAGAATAAATCTTTAGTTTTGTTAATTGTTTTCTTCCTAAAACACCACCTGGCAACATTCTTTTCACTGCAAGTTTTAAAGTTTCACCTGGTTTTTTTTCATGTAATTTTTCTGGTGTAGTTTCTTTAATTCCGCCAGGATGTCCTGTGTGTCTATAATAAATTTTGTCTTGAAATTTTTTTCCAGTAAATTTTGCTTGTTCAATATTTTTAACAACTACAAAATCTCCATGGTCCATATGTGGTGTGTAAGTAGTTTTGTTTTTTCCTCTGATAATTTTAGATATTACAGTTGCTAATCTTCCAACTACAGCATTTGTTGCATCTATTTCATACCATGAGGAAGTTACCTGGTCTTTTTTTACGAATTTTGTCATTGTGCCAGGATTAATACTATTATTAATTGCAAAGTCAATTTGATATTTGACTTGTAATATAGGGCTTATCTGATAAAAGTAACAAGCCGATTTGATCCTATTGCGGGCATATAACTGCTAAACAGGAATTTTTCATTACATTATCGGTAGGCATTTGAACTGTATTGTGCGCCTTACATTAAGTTAAAGCACTAAAAAAGGAGTAAAATGAGTACAAAAAGAAACAATCCAGAAACAATAGCAATTCATGGTGGTGACTATAGAAGTGACCCATCAACTAATGCGGTAGCTGTACCAATCTATAGAACCACATCATATCAATTCGATAGTACAGAGCATGCAGCAAACCTATTTGCACTTAAAGAATTTGGTAACATTTATACAAGAATCATGAATCCAACAAATGATGTTCTTGAAAAAAGAGTTGCTGCTTTAGATGGTGGTTTAGCTTGTTTAACAGTTTCGTCGGGACAAACTGCTTCTACTTTTGCAATTCTAAATGTTGCTCAGGCTGGAGATAATATTGTAAGTTCAACAGATCTATATGGAGGAACAGTATCTTTGTTCACTCATACATTAAGTAAACTTGGTATTGAAGTTAGATATGCTGATCCGTCTGATCCAAAAAACTTTGAAAAAGTTATTGATGAAAAAACAAGAGCTTTTTATGGTGAAACTTTACCAAATCCATATTTAAGAGTTTTTCCAATTAAAGAAGTGGCAGATATTGGTAAAAAATACAATATACCATTAATTGTTGATAACACAGCAGCACCAGTTATTTGTAAACCACTTGAACATGGAGCAGCTGTAGTTGTTTATTCACTTACAAAATATATAGCCGGTCATGGAACAGTTGTTGGTGGAGCCTTAGTTGATGGTGGTAATTTTGATTGGACAGCAGACCCAAAAAGGCAACCATTATTTAATGAACCAGATGCAAGTTATGGCGGCGTAGTTTGGGGTAAAGCAGTGCCTGAATTAACAGGTGCAAACGTTTCTTTTGCTGTAAGAGCAAGAGTAACTTTGTTAAGAGATCTTGGATCTGCTTTATCGCCTGATAACGCATTTGGTGTAATTCAAGGATTAGAAACTGTTGCTTTAAGAATGAAACAACACTGCGAAAATGCTTCAAAAGTTGTTGATTATCTAAAAAAACATAAGGCTATATCTAAAGTAATTTATGCAACTGAACATAATAAAGAAATTTCTAGTAGAGCAAAGAAATATCTTAAAAATGGAAATGGTGCATTAGTTGGTATTGAATTAGCAGGTGGCATAGAAGCTGGTAAAAAATTTATAGAATCTTTAAAAATGTTTTACCATGTAGCAAACATTGGTGATGCCAGAAGTTTAGCAATTCATCCGGCAACTACTACTCATAGTCAATTAACGGAAGATGAGTTAGCAGCAGCTGGTGTAACACCTGGATATGTAAGATTATGTATCGGTTTAGAGCATATTGACGATATTATTGATGACTTAGATCAAGCTTTAGACAAATCTTCTAAAGGTAACCTAAAAGCTGTAAGTTAATTATAAGATTTTTATGTCGACAAATCGAAATTAGTTAACTTTTCTATAATTTGATAAATATAGAAAATACAAAGTTGATAAAATAATTAAAATAGAATTTATCTGGTGTAGGGATGCATAAAAAATCTTTACTCCAGATAAAAGAGTTAATACCCCTAAAACAACTTGTAGAAACAAACTAAATCCAATTATAAACATCGGTCTTCTGAATACTTTATTGCTATCTTTGATAACATAAAAAAGAATGTAAATATAAATACCCAAAATTAAGTAAGCTAAATTTCTATGAATAAATTGAACTATAGAGGGATTGTCAAAAATATTTACATTTAAAAATTCAATTAATTGGCTATCGTCAGGAAAATAGGATGAGCCCATTAAAGGCCAAGTATTGTAAACTTTTCCAGCATCCATTCCAGATACAAAGGCACCTATTATTAATTGTAAAAATAATAAAAAAAGAAAAAGCTTTATTAAATTTATATTAATTGAAATATATTGTGCATGAATTTTAGTTAATTTTAGAAATTTCCAAAAAATAACAGACAAAATTATAAAGGCTGTTACTAAATGTAATGAAAGTCTGTAATGACTAACATCAATCCTATCTATTAAACCGCTAGATACCATATACCAACCAATAAAACCCTGAAAACAAATTAATAAAAAGATCAATCCATATTTTTTTAAAACCCACAGACCATTTTTAATTGAAAAATATATAAGTGGTATCAACACAGATAAACCAATTAATCTACCTAATTGACGATGACCCCACTCCCACCAAAAAATTATCTTAAATTCATTCAGTGTCATATTATAATTTTGTTCGCTGAATTCTGGAATAGTTTTATAGAGTTCAAAATAATCAATCCATTTATCATTTGTAAGTGGCGGAACAAATCCCACAAATAATTCCCAAGTTGTTATAGATAGTCCGGAGTCAGTTAATCTTGTTAAGCCACCAACTAAAAT
>JAOJEG010000028.1 GCA_028226535.1 Candidatus Pelagibacter sp.
TTGACAGATCTTCTAGTAAATTACTTTTATTAGATAAAAAATTTATTACAGTTTCAGAAGGGCAGCCAAACATTTTAGAAAAAATTTGCCCCATATCTTTTGGATTACTTTTTAAAACTTTAAGGAATATATTATCTAAAAATTGGTATTTTTTACCTAGTGTAAATAAACTGGTATTTTGAATATTATCTAAATTTTTTCTTATATACTTGGAATGCTCTTGAATATTGAGAAATGTATATCCTGTGCTTAACCTAGTCATACCGCCTGCTGTTCCAATATTAATTTGATTAGGCTTTTTAATATAATCTATATTAAATAAAGGAATTGCACCGACCTCTTTATAGATAATTGTAAAATCTTTTATTTTTAAATGTTCTTTAATATAGTTATTTAGTTGCTCATCATAATCTTGAAGAGATGAGTTTTTAAGGTCTGAAATCCATGTAGTTTCTACAAGTGCTTTTTTTTTTGAATAGGGAAGTGTATAAAAAAAATGCACACTATCTTTTTGTTCACAATCAAAATCCATTAGATTAAATATTTCTTCATCAAAAAAGTCTTTCTTTGTCTCTATTTCGAAACCAGAAAAATGTTGCCATAATTTCCCTTTACTGTTTGCCGCACTCTCAACACTATTAAAAATAAATGAATTGTTAATATTTATTTCATTTAAATTTTTTAGGAAAAAAATATTTTTATTCTGTTTTAAAGATTTAATGGTTTTGTCGTAAAATAACCCGCTATCGATTGTTTGGTAAGGAGTATTTTTGCATTCTAAATGCTTTGTATGATTCGGTATATTAATAGTAAAATTATTCCAACTTTTTTTGACACAATCCTCAAAATTATGAGAAAAAATTTTCCAAAAAGACCAGGTCTTATCTTTAGTGTAATTGTCTCTTGGTTCAATGATTGCTAAAGTTTTATCGTTTAATTTTTGGTGAAGATTTAATTCATAGGCAAGAGATAGACCTGCACACCCACCTCCAATAATTATATAGTCAAATTCTCTCATCTAAATTTATTTCTTCCATAATTAAAGAATGATTATGTTCAATATCATTATCATTTTTGTTAATTAAAAATAATTTAATTAGATCATATACTGAGCAAAAAGTTTCAATTATTTTTTCAATATTAGTTACATAAATTTTACCTGATTTTTTGTAATTTTCTAAATTTTGTTTTTTAAGAATTTTATAACCAATTTTTCTGTAAACTCTTCTTGCAACCAAAATAGCAAAACGAAAAGTTAATGGAATTTCTTTGATTGAATAGAATGAATTTTCATAATAACTTTCAGAGAGTTTTATAGTAGACCTTATTTCTTCAAAATTTAGATCAATGTAAGATCTTCCAAAATTAAGATCTTCAACAACATCTCTAGAGATATTTGTTAGTTGCATTGCAATACCAAGATCAATTGCTGATTTTAATGAGTCTTTTTTGTTCACTCTTAAAATCTTAGCCATCATTAAGCCAACCGTTCCTGCTACTCTATAAGAGTAGAGTAATAAATCTTTTTTTTCATGTAGTTTTATACTCTGCTGAATATCTGAATTTATTCCATCTAATAAATCTTTAACGACTTTTAATGGAATATTAAATTCATTAATGAGCTGCCACATATTTTTAATAATAGGATCATCAAATTTTTTATTATCAAAATTATTTTGAAAATCTAAAAATTTTATTTTTTTTAGTTCAATTGCTTCATTGCTATCTGCAATATTGTCTGCAACCCTACAAAAATCGTATAAAGCTGAACATTTTAAATAAGTTTGTTTTGGCAAGAAAAAACCTGCCCAATTAAATGATTTTGCGTATACCGATAAATAACTCTGATCTGCCATTATATGATTTTATCTAATACCTTCGCAGAAGACAACACACCTGGAACTCCTGCTCCAGGATGGGTTCCTGCTCCAACAAAGTAAAGACCATCATATATCTCTGATTTATTGTGAAATCTAAAGTAAGCTGATTGGGTAAATTTTGGCTGGATAGAAAAACCAGAACCATATTTAGTATTTAAGTCTTTTTCAAAGTAATCTGGCGTAAGATAAAAATCTTCTACAATATTTTCTTTAAGATTAGGCATTAAATCTTTTTCCATCTTATCTATAACTAATTTTTTCATCTTTTCGCCTTCAATATTCCAATCAATTTTTGATTGATTGTTGGGGACTGGGACTAGCACATAAAAACAATCATTACCTTCGGGAGCCATTGATTTATCAGTTGCTGATGGTCTATGAAGGTAATAACTAATATCTTCATTTAATTTTTTTTTGTTAAATATATCCTCTAGATGTTCTTTATATTTATTACCAAACTTAATTGTGTGATGCTCAACGTTCTCATAAACTTTTTTTGTTCCAAAATAATACACAAACAATCCCATAGAGTATTCCATACGATTTTTTTTCCAATTAAATAAAAATGAATTATTATTTCTACTCAATAATTTTTCGTAAACAGCAGGAGGATCTGCATTGCATATCACGTTATCAGCTTCTATAATATTTTCATTATTTATTTGAACACCAGAAATTTTGTTATTTTTTGAAATTATTTTGGTAACTTCACTTTCTTTCAATATCTTTATTCCAACCTCATTCATTAATTTTTCGTAACCTTTTATAATATTTCCAGTTCCACCCATTGAATAATGTATCCCCCATTTTTTTTCTAAGTATAGAATTAGTCCGTAAATAGAGGTTGTTGAAAAAGGGTTTCCACCAACTAGAAGAGGGTGCATGCTTAGCATTCTTCTTAATTTTTCACTTTTTATATATGTGGAAACTAGTGAATATACAGATTTATAACTTTTAAGTTTTAAAAGTGCAGGTAATTGTTGCATCATTACAAACGGTTTATCAAAAGGAACATCTGCAAGCTCCGTAAAACCTTTATCAAAAATTTTTTTTGTAAAATTTACTAACCTTTCATAACCTTTTACATCTTCTTTATTAATATTTTGAATTTGATTTTTCATTTCTGACTCATTTCCTGAGTAATCAAATTTTGTTTTATCTTCAAAAATAAATTGGTACCAAATTTTAAGAGGAGTAAGTTTAATATAATTCTTGGGATCTTTTTTAAATAAGTCAAATAATTCGTTAATTAAATATGGGGCTGTTATTACAGTTGGTCCACCGTCAAACGTAAAACCATTTTTTTTAAATACTCTTGCTCTTCCACCTAAGTCTGGATGTTTTTCTATTATTGTCACCTGATGACCTTTAGCTCTAAGCCTAAGCGCAGCTGCAATTCCACCAAATCCTGAACCAATAACTATAGAATTCATTTTAACAATTTATAGTTTTTTAAAATAATTGTAAGAATATTATGAGTTAATCTTTTTTAACTCTTCCTTAGTTTCATCTAAGTTTTTTTGAAATACCACGTCAAGTTTTGATTTATCAACAGAAGTTATAATAATTTTTTTAACTGAGTCTACCGCAATTTTAATTGACGCATCTTTAATTTCTTTAATTGCTGCTTCTTTCATTTGGCTTATTTTATTTTCAGCTAAATTCTTTTTAATTTCAGATGATTTATGAAATTTATCATTTAGCTCAATTATTAATTTGTCAGAATCTTTTTTTGCTTCATCTAAAATTTCATTACTTACTGTTTGTGCTGTATCTAATTTATTTTGTGCATTATCTAGCAATGTTTTTGCCTCAGTTCTTAGTTTTTCACTTTCATCAATTTCATTTTTGATATCAGAAATCATTTTATCTAACATCTCAGTGACCTTCTGAGGAATTTTAAGATAAATTAAAGCTCCAAAAAAAATTACAAATGAAACTGCTACCCAAAAAGTTGCATCAATTGCCATAATATTTATCTCCACTTCTTCTTGATAAATCATCGACAATCGCTGAAATACTACTGTTATTTACCTCAGCACCAATAAGTTTTTGGATTAATTCTGATGAAGTCTCAATTGCTATCTTATTAATTTTATCAGCCGCACCTTTTTGTAGTTCTTTTATTTCTTGTTCTGCCTTGCCAATTTCATCATCAATTTGCTTATTCAGAACGTCTTTTTTAGCACTAATGTCTTTTAATGCTTTTTCTCTTGCTTGATTAAAAATATTTTTTGCTTCCATTTTACTTTTAGAAACAATTTCTTCATATTCTTTAAGCTTTTCTTCACTATTTTGTCTTTGTTTCTCTGCAGCCTCAATATTTTCTAAAATTTGTGATTTTCTTGACTCTAGGTTGTCACTAATTTTTGGAAGTATTAATTTTGATAAAACTATATACAAAATTCCAAAAGTTAGAGTTAACCAAAAGATTTGTGAAATCCAAAATTCTGGATTTAATTGAGGCATACCTCCGCTTTCAGCTGCAAAAGCTTCCAATGAAAAAAGGAAGCTAAAAAATATTGACTGAAAATATATTTTTTTAATCATTAAATCTAAAACGCAAATAGAATGATTAACGCAACTACTAATCCAAATAATCCTGTTGCTTCTGCAAGTGCAAAACCTAAAAGCAAATTAGGAAATTGTTTTTGTGCTGCAGATGGATTTCTCATCGCACCTGATAAATAATTTCCAAAAATTATTCCGATACCAACACCCGCACCAGCCAAAGCTATTGCTGCTAGACCTGCTCCGATCATTTTTGCTGCTTCTAATTCCATTATATCCTCCTATGTTAATTAATGGTGTAAATTTAATGCATCATTTAAATAGATGCAGGTTAAAATTGCAAAAACATAAGCTTGAAGAAAAGCAACTAAGATCTCCAAACCTGTTAATGCAACCGAAAAACTCAGTGGAAGCCATCCACCAACTATTCCAAGACTTATTACAAAGCCTCCGAAAACTTTCATCATTGTATGACCTGCCATCATGTTAGCAAACAATCTAACTGATAAACTTATTGGTCTACTTAAGTAAGAAATTATTTCTATAACTACAATCAGTGGAAGCAGTACTGCAGGAACCCCACTTGGTACAAATAGTTTTAAATATCCAAAACCATGTTTCATAAATCCAATAATTGTTACACCTATAAAAATAAATGCAGCTAAAACAAATGTTACAATGATATGACTAGTAACAGTGAAAGTATACGGTATCATTCCAAACATGTTGCAAAAGAGCACAAACATAAAAAGTGAAAATATAAATGAAAAATATGGTTTTGCTTTAAGGCCAGCTGTATCGCTAATCATTTTTGAAACAAATGTATAACTAAGTTCTGCTAGCAGTTGGATTTTATTTGGTATTAATGAATTTTTTTTTGACCCAAGATTAAAAATTAATAGAATTGCAACTGAACTAATAATCATAAACAAACTTGCATTTGTAAATGAAATATCAAATGTGCCTATTTTAATTTCTGGCCCAATTCTGTGCACATTGAATTGAGTCATTGGATTTGATGCCATAAATTTTATCTATTTTTGCATATTTTTTGCAGATCTAATTACGTTGGTAATTCCAGCAACCACACCCACAAAAAAAAATATTAATATAAACCAGGGTTTAGTACCAAAGGTCTTGTCAAAAATAAACCCAATAATTGTCCCTACAGCCACAGCTGATACTAATTCTGTGCTTAATTTGAAGGCAGTTCCAATAGATGATGGATTATCCTTTTTATTATAGAGATTTTTCTTTGAAATTTTACTTTTTGCAATCTCTAAGCGAGTTTTGAACTGATCTTTTGGCATTTATATAGTTTAGGCAACCATACTCTCTGCTTTTTGTAAATCAACAGCTACTAACTGACTTATACCTTTTTCTGGCATAGTTACTCCATAAAGTCTATTCATTTTAGACATTGTTAGAGCGTGGTGAGTTACAATAATAAATTTTGTATTAGTAATTTTAATTAGTTCCTCAAGTAAATTACAAAATCTTGTGACGTTAGCATCATCAAGAGGGGCATCAACCTCATCTAATACGCAGATAGGAGATGGGTTAGTTAAAAAAACTGCAAAAATTAATGATAAAGCAGTTAGCGCTTGTTCACCACCCGAAAGTAACGTTATTGATTGAAGCCTTTTACCTGGAGGGCTAACTAGCATTTCCAATCCTGCTTCTAACGGGTCATCTGAATCGACTAATTCTAATTTAGCATTTCCACCATTGAAAAGTTTTGTATAAACTTCGTTAAATTTTCTATTAACTTTCTCAAAAGCCTCAATTAATCTTTCTCTTCCTTTTTGATTTAGCTCGTTAATACTATCTTTTAATTTTACTATTGCTGTCACTAAGTCAGAACGATCTTGTTCCATTTTTTTAATTTCATCTTCATATTTGCTAGTTTCTTCATCAGCTTTTAAATTAACAGATCCTAAACTTTCTCTTTCTTGTTTTTTTTTATCTAAAGCATCTTCTTGATTAATAGCATCTGGTAATTCTTCAGCACCAAAAAGATTAGAATTTTCTAAAATATTATCTTCAGACAAATTTAACTCAGAATTTATTCTATCTAATAAATCACTTTTTCTTTTTTGGAGACCTTCTATTGTTGCTCCCGAACTTGCTTTTCTTTCTCTAATTTGAATAGATTGTTCTTGAATTTCATTTAACTCATTTCTTAATGTTTCTATTTTATTATCTGTCTCTTCAATAATTGCATCATTATCAATTTTTTCTTTATCAGAAATTCTTAGATTTTCAGAAATTTGACCTTTTCTTTCTGCTTGAACTCTAGGTTGATTGTCTAGTTCTTTTAATTGAGCAGAAAGTTTATTTTTTCGTTCAGTTAATTCAGCAACCATTTTTTCTGAATTTGATAATAAGTTTTTCCAACTTTCAATTTCAGTTTCAATTGTTTTAATTCTTTCATTACGTTTAATTGACTCATTTTTGATTGATTGATTTTTACTATATGCATCAGCATATTTTTCTTGAAGTTGTTTTATATTTTGTGACTTTTCATTTACACTTAATAGTTCTTGTCTGCTTTTTTCATTTTTTAAATCATTTAAAAAATTATCAAGTTCAATGTTGCATCTGTCTAGCAATGTAACTGCTTGATTGATTTCATTGATATCAATCAGTTCCTTAACTCTATTTATAGAGTTTTTAACATTTTTTATGGGTCCTAAACTCGTATTTATGCTTCCTTCCGCAATATTATTTACAACTTCGTCTACAGCTTCCTGTTCTTTTTTAAGTTCTTTCTTGGCATTTTCTAAGTCTTCATTAGATAGTTTTTCAGTTTCAAAATATTTAGAATCTACCTCTATTAGATCTGCTTTTTCCTCTTTAAGTCTTTTTTCGTTTGAATTAGCATCTATGATAATTCCTCTTTCTCTATTTATATCTTCATCAAGAGTTTTTATTGATTTACTGATAGATTCTATTTCATCTTGTATTCTAGTGTTTTCTTCATCTAAACTTTGTAGTTCAAGATTAAGCCTTTGAATTCTGGACAAGTTCTCAATATTTTTTTCTCTTAGAGGAGATACCTTTTCA
>JAOJEG010000029.1 GCA_028226535.1 Candidatus Pelagibacter sp.
GAGATCAAAAAGTCAATAAAACCAATAAATTATTTTGATGCTATAAACCTATTAGAGAATAGGTTGGAGAATTTACATAACAATATTGATAAAGAACTAATTTGGACATTAGAGCATAATGAAATATTTACAGCAGGAACAAGCTATAAAGAAAGTGAAATTTTAGACAACTCTATAGAATTAATAAAAACTAATCGAGGTGGTAAAATAACTTGCCATGCGCCAGGTCAATTGATTTGTTATTTTGTTTTAGACCTAAGAAAAAAAAAAGATATTAGAAAGTTTATTTCTTGTATTGAAAAAACAATCATTGAAACTTTAAAAGAATACAAAATAGAAACATTTTCAGACAAAGATAATATTGGAATATGGTACAAAAAAAATAACTCAATTAACAAAGTTGCGGCGATTGGAGTAAGGGTTAAAAAATGGATTGCATATCATGGGTTCGCAATAAATGTAAATAATAATCTAGAGCAATATAAAAAAATTATACCTTGTGGAATTACTGACAAAGGAGTTACAAATTTGATTAATATTAATAATAATGATTATTCAGACTTAGATAAATTATTAATAGAAAAATTTATTTCAAACCTGAAAATCTAAGTCTTTTTGTCTTTAATAATTTTCTAAAATAGTCTGGTAGTAATGCGGTATATGTATGCTTTACATCATCAATAATAAATTTAATCTGATATGAATGAAGCATTAAATTCTTGTTTAACCCCCTTGAAGAGTTGGAAAATTTATACTTGATGTCACCAAAGATTGGTTGTCCTAAAGCATATAATTGCTTTCTAAGCTGATGTTTACGACCAGTAATGGGTTTTAACTCAACTAAACTTGCTTCGGAATTCTTATCTAAAACTTTAAAAATTGTTTTTGCTTTTTCTATAATTTTTTTATCCCCATCATACCGGATAAGATCATCATTCCATTCACCTGCGTCTACATTTAATTCGCCGTGGCAAATAGCCAAATATGTTTTATGAACCTTTCTTAATCTAAACAAAGAGGTTAGTAATTGAGCAGACTCTCTCGTTTTAGCCATAATAAAAACACCAGAAGTGTCTTTATCTAATCTGTGTACTGAATAAGGTTTTGTACCTTGAAAAATTTCACTTTTAGAAAAAATATCTACTAAATTTTTTTTTGATTTAGTGCCGCCTTGTACAGAGATACCTGAACTTTTATTTAATACGACAAAATTTTCATTATTATCAATAATTTGATCTTCATTAGATTTTATAATTTCTTTTGATGGTTCGAACTTTATTTTTTTTTGAATAATCGTTTCTTTAAAATCTAAGTTAAAAAAATTTACAATATCGTTTGTTTTAACTTTGGTTGAACTTTTGATTTTTTTTTTATTTATTTTGATTTTGCCTGATCTTAGGTATTTTTCAATTAGTCCTTGTGGAATTTTACCTATTTTAAGTCTGGTCCAACGATCTATACGCATATCATTACACGTTGAATCAACGGTATATGACTTGTTCATGCTTTAAAGTTTATGCTGTTGCTTGTTTCTTTTCTTCAGCTTTTGGTGTTTCTTTATTAACGTCTTTTTTTGGCTTATCAATTCTTTTAGCTTCAACATCTCTATCCACAAATTCAATGATAGCCATAGGTGCGTTATCACCATATCTAAATCCAGCTTTTATAATTCTTGTATATCCACCATTTCTTTTTTCATATCTTTTTGAAAGCGTTTTTTTAACTTTGTTTGCCGATTTAACATCTTGAAGTTGAGAAACTAACATTTTTGTAGTCTGTAATGTTTCTTTTTTACCTAATGTAATAATTTTATCCGCTTGAGGTTTTAAAAATTTAGCTTTTGGTAAAGTAGTTTTAATCTGCTCATACTTTATTAAAGAATTTAACATATTCTTTAACAGAGCCTTTCTATGTTCAGAAGTTCTGTTCAACTTCTTATTTGCCATTCCGTGTCTCATTAGATAGCTTCCTCTAGTTTTTTTGACATCTCAGCAATATTATCAGGCGGCCAATTTGGAATTTCCATACCTAAATATAAAGACATTCCAGTTAAAACTTCTTTAATTTCATTTAAAGATTTTCTTCCAAAATTTGGTGTTCTAAGCATTTCTCCTTCAGATTTTTGAACAAGATCACCTATATAAATTATATTATCATTTTTAAGACAATTCATTGATCTAACTGATAGTTCAAGTTCATCAACTTTTCTTAATAAATTCTTGTTAAATTCTGGCTCTGTAGAAACTTCTTTTACAGGAGCTTCAACTGGTTCGTCGAAATTAACGAACATTTTTAACTGATCTTGAAAAATTCTTGCTGAGTAAGCAACAGCATCTTCTGCAGAAATTGACCCATTAGTCTCAACTTCCATAGTGAGTTTATCATAATCAAGAGCTTTACCTTCTCTTGCTGTGCTTATTGAATAAGATACTTTTTTTACTGGACTATAAAGCGAGTCTATTGCAATTAAACCTAGTGGTGGCTCTTCTGGTTTGTTTAAATCAGCAGGAACATAACCTTTTCCAGTGCTTACATTCATTTCCATGTGAAAATTTGTATTTTCATCTAGGTTACATATTACAAGTTCGGGATTTAATATTTCTACATCAGCAACTTGTGTGATATCAGAAGCTTTAATCTCACCTGGACCTTTTGCATCCAAGATAAGCTTTTTTGTACCTTCTGAATTACATTTTAATGCTAAAGATTTTACGTTTAACACAATGTCAGTAACATCTTCTCTTACACCTTTGATAGATGTGAATTCGTGCAAAACACCATCAATTTGAATAGAGGTAACAGCGGCACCTCTTATTGATGAAAGTAAAATTCTTCTTAGAGAATTACCTAATGTTAATCCATAACCTTTTTCTAAAGGCTCTGCTATAATTTTAGCATGAGTTAAGTCATCACTAATTTGAACATCTAATTTAGATGGCTTAATTAATGATTTCCAATTTTTTACATTTACATTTTCGACTTCCATTAAACTCTCCTTTTCTTTGGTGGTCTAGTTCCATTATGAGGCATGGGTGTAGTATCTTTAATTGATAAAATTTTAAAACCTCTTGCTTGTAATGCTCTTAAAGCTGTTTCACGTCCAGACCCAGGGCCTTTCACTTCAACAGATAAAGTTTTCATTCCATATTCTAATGCTTTAGAGGCAGCGGCATCAGCAGCAATTTGTGCGGCATAAGGAGTTGATTTTCTAGATCCTTTAAATCCTTTTTGCCCTGCAGAAGCCCAAGAAATAACATTTCCATTAGTATCTGCAATTGAAATAATTGTATTATTAAAAGTTGATTGCACGTATGCAATTCCATTAAGAATATTTTTTTTAATTTTTTTCTTTTTTGAATATGAGCTTTTATTACTTTTTTTTGAAGACTTCTCTACCTTCTGATCTTTATTTTCAACTTTATCAGCTTTAGCCATAATTATTTTTTAGTTGGAGTTAATTTTTTACCAGCAATAGCAATTGCTTTTCCTTTTCTTGTTCTTGCATTACATCTTGTTCTTTGACCTCTTACAGGTAATTTTTTTCTATGTCTTGTTCCTCTGTAACAAGCCAGATCAATCAATCTTTTAATTGTAAGCGAATAATCTCTTCTTAAATCACCTTCAACTTTAAAATTAGCATCAATATATTCTCTGATTTTTAAAATTTCATCATCTGTTAGTTCATTAATTCTTTTTGCTCTTGGAATTTCAAGTGATGTGCAAATTTGATTAGAAAATTTATCCCCTATTCCATAAATATAAGTTAAACCTATATGAACAAGTTTATTTTGTGGGATGTTGATACCTGCGATACGAGCCATAATATTTGTGATAATTTGAGCCTTTTATATAATAAGATTCTCTAAAGTCAACGCATTAAACATTGATAAAAGTGTCAATTTTAGAGGTTATTTGATCAATTTCAAGAGTTCCATCAATCTCGTGGAAATTTGAATTTTTTGAAAAAAAATTGAGAACTGGTTCAGTCGTTTTTGTATAAATGTCGTATCTGGACATAATTGTTTCAAGATTATCATCTTTTCTTTTAACAAAATGTTCTTTACCACATGGATGCAAATCTATTTCTTCATTATTAAAAAACTCATTTAGTGTTAAATTACATTTATCACACGTTACTCTGCCAATTATTCTTTTTTCAATGATTTCACGCGATACAACAAGTGAGATGATAAGATCAATTTTTTGATCAAATTCACCTAAAATTAAATCAAGATTTTTTGCTTGGTCAATACTTCTAGGATATCCATCAAATATAATTTAAAATAGTATTTTTTAGAAGTTTATTGACAATTTCATCTGAAACGAAATTACCTTTTGAAATAATGGACTCTATTTCATTACCCAAATCAGTATTTTTCTTTGTCTCACTTCTTAATAAGTCGCCAGTTGAGAGTTGAAAGTAGTTATGTTTTTTAACAATTAATTGAGCTTGAGTGCCTTTACCTGCGCCTGGAGGCCCAAATAAAATAATGTTCACTTATTTACCAAATTTTGTTTTCTTGATTAATTGTTCGTACTGGGAACTCATTAATCTTGTTTGTATTTGAGTTACCGTATCAATGGCAACAACTACAACAATTAAAATTGAAGCACCACCTAAATAAAAAGGTATTGGATAATTAGCAATTAAAAATTCTGGCATTAAACAAACTAAAGTTAAATATAATGCCCCTATTGTAGTCAATTTAGTTGAAATATTTTGAATATATAATGCAGTACTCTCACCTGGTCTTATTCCTGGAACAAAACCTCCATATTTTCTTAAGTTGTCAGCAGTTTCTGTTGGATTGAAAGTTATTGAGGTATAAAAAAAAGTAAAAAATATTATTCCAGATGCATATAACAGCATGTAAAGGGGCTGTCCTTGAGTAAAGTATGAACTTAAGTTTAAAAAAGTATCATTACTTGAAAATGAAAAATTTGAAAAAGTAACAGGTAATAAAAGTAAAGCTGAAGCAAAGATAGCAGGGATTACACCAGCCTGATTGATTTTAAGTGGTAAATGAGATGATTCACCACCATACATTTTATTTCCCATTTGTCTTTTTGGGTAGTTGATTAAAATTTTTCTTAATGCTCTTTCCATAAATACTACAAATAAAATTGTAGCTACTAGCAGTACAAAAATAGCTAAAATCATAAATGTTGAAACTGCCCCTGTTCTACCAAGTTCAAAAGTTGTGACGAGAGCTCTAGGAATTTCTGCAACTATACCTGCAAAAATTATTAGAGAAATACCATTACCTATTCCTCTCTGGGTGATTTGTTCACCTAACCACATTAGAAACATTGTTCCAGCCACTATAGTTGTGACGGTTGTAATTTTAAAAAAAGCACCCGGATTTATTACGAGATCTGCTGAAGACTCTAAACCAACAGACAATCCATAACCTTGGACTGTTGCTAATAATACAGTTCCATATCTTGTAATTTGAGTAATTTTTGCTCTTCCAGTTTCGCCTTGAGCTTTTAAATTTTTAAAATATTCTGAAACACCTGTTAATAACTGCACAATAATTGCAGAAGATATATATGGCATTATACCAAGTGCAAATATAGCCATTCTACTTACGGCACCACCAGCAAACACATTAAACATTCCAAGTAAACCTTTTTGATTACCATCCATCATAATTTTAAGCTGTTCTGGATCTATGCCGGGTAATGGCACAAAAGTTCCAAATCTATAAACAGCTAGAATGAAGATAGTAAAAAGTATTCTATTTCTTAAATCGTTTGATGATGAAGACGCACTCATTGAAATATATTATTTTTTCAATTGAATAGATCCACTAATTTTCTCTAGTTTCTCTATTGCTGATTTAGATGCTAAATCTGCTTCTATATTAACTTTATCCTTGATCTCTCCAGTTCCAAGTATCTTTAACTTCTGAGAGTTTTTATTAATCAGTTTAAGTTTTTTAAGCAACTCCATATTTATAGTATCGCTAGGGTTAATTGTTTTTTCATTGATAAATGACTGAATTTTTTCAAGATTCATTATTGCTATATTAGTTCTCGAGATAGGATTAAAACCTCTTTTAGGTAGTCTTCTGTATAATGGCATTTGACCACCTTCAAAAGCTTTTATTGCAACACCTGATCTTGATTTTTGACCCTTAACACCTCTTCCAGAGGTTTTACCTTTTCCTGAACCAATGCCTCTACCCACACGCATTTTTGATTTATTGATTTTATCTTTAGTGTTTAAAGTAATCATTATCCTCTTTTCTCTACTATTTCAGAAATTTTTTTATTTCTGATTGCTGAAATTTGTTTTGGTGAATTTTGTTTAAGTAAAGCTTTCATAGTAGCTCTAATAACATTATGAGCATTCGATGTTCCCATTGATTTAGCAACAATATCTTTTACTCCTAATACCTCACAAACAGCTCTAACGGGACCGCCTGCAATAATTCCTGTTCCTTTAGAAGCAGCTCTTAAAATAATTCTGCCTGAACCATCTTTTGCTTTAACATCATGATGAATTGTTCTGCCTTCTCTTAAAGGTATATGTATCAATTTTCTTCTGGCTACTTCATTGGCTTTTTTAATTGCATCAGGCACTTGTTTAGCTTTTGCGTGCGCTATTCCAATTTTACCAGCTTGATTTCCAACAACAACTAGTGCTGAAAAACCAAATCTACGTCCACCTTTTACTACTTTTGTAATACGGTTTATGTGGACTAATTTTTCTAAAATATCGTCTGATTTTTTATCTTTAAAATTTTCCATAATTAAAATTCCATTCCATTTTCACGTAAGGTTTCAGCAAATACTTTTACTCTGCCGTGATATCTATAGATACCTCTATCAAAATAAATCTTAGTAATTTTTTTCTCTTGAGCTTTTTTTGCAAGTTT
>JAOJEG010000003.1 GCA_028226535.1 Candidatus Pelagibacter sp.
AGGATTTAATTGAAAAGGGATGTGTCGAATATCAAATTTTATATTAGAAAATTTTTTTAATGCGTTATTTAAATTTGCATGTCCAATAAAACACCATCCACAAATAGTGTCTGCAAAAACATTTATTTTCATTAATTTAAGAACGAAGTTTTTTTTTGTGATAATTAATAAATCTCTCTACATTTGATTTATTAAATGTTTTGTTTTCCTCAAAAGAAACTTTTTTCATAGAATAAGCAGAGCTTTTAGTTTGCCTAGATTCTATAATTACGTTTCCTTTATAAAGTTTTAGCTTAACTGAACCATTTACTTTATTCTTTTTAAGATCAATAATTTTTTGAAGTTTAAATCTTTCTTTAGAGTCCCAATAACCATTATAAATTAATTCTGCATACCTAGGCATTATTTGATCTTTTTTGTGCATAGTTTCTTTATCTAAAGTTACAGACTCGATAGCTCTATGCGCTTGGATTAATAATGTTCCACCTGGTGTTTCGTATACTCCTCTAGATTTTATCCCAATAAATCTATTCTCTACCAAGTCCACTCTTCCAATTCCATTTTTACCTGCAAGTTGGTTAAGTTTTTCCAATAGTTTTGATGGAGATAATTTTTTTCCGTTAATTCCAATTGGATCGCTGTTTTTAAAATTGATTGTTACAAAGCTTGGTTTATTTGGTGCTTTTTCTGGCGAAGTAGTTCTTTGGAAAATAAATTCAGGAGCAGAATTTTTCGGGTTTTCTAAAACTTTTCCCTCAGTTGATGTATGAAATAAGTTATCATCTACTGAAAAAGGAGGGGCTCCTTTTTTATCTTTTGGAATATTTATTCCATGTTTTTTTGCATAATTAATTAAATCAGTTCGAGATTTTAGTTTCCAAATTCTCCATGGAGCAATTATTTTTATTTTAGGGCCAAAATAATGATATCCCAATTCAAATCTAACTTGGTCATTTCCTTTACCGGTTGCACCATGCGAAACCGCATAAGCTTTAAATTTTTTAGCTACTCTTATTTGATCTTTAGCAATAAGTGGTCTTGCTATTGATGTACCCAATAAATAAACGCCTTCATAAATTGCATGACCTCTGATCATTGGATACACATAATCTTTGACAAATATATCTTTTAAATCTTTAATTATAATATTTTTAACTCCAAACTTTTTTGCATTTGTTATAATTTTTTTTCTATCAATTTCTTGACCCACATCAGCAGTGTAACAAATTACTTCTGCATCATAGTTTTGCTGTAACCATTTTAAAATTATCGAGGTATCAAGGCCTCCAGAGTAGGCTAGAACAATTTTCTTTTTTGATTTCATTAAATTAACTACAAGCTTTTTTTGTAGCATTATAAGCTTTGGTAAAGCCTAGCAGAGAATAATGGTCGATTGTTTGAGAGCCTTGTTGATTGTGACCAGTGATCATAATTCTAGATCCCTTTTTCATTCTCTTAATCATTCTAAATTCAATCTTAGTATCTGCGATCCAAGCAAAACCTTGTTCTTTGATGTCAAATTTGAATTTATTTTTACCTGATTGTGCTGTTACTGTGTTGCTATTAAATTCATAGCCTGCAGTCACACTTACTTCATCTATAATTTTTTCAGCAGGTCTAAAGGCAATAAACAATTTAGCATCTCTTTTGTTATTTGATTTTGGACCTTGTAAAATAGGTGAAGATTGTGCAAAGCAAACTTTACCTGTAGTTTCTATCACAACCATTGACTCCCAATCTTTATATTTACCAATTTTTTTCACCTCTTGTGCAGATAGTTGGCTGTAAGTACCAATAAAAATTATTGGTAAAATTAGCAAAATTTTTTTAATTATGGACATGGATTTGGATAAATTGTTTGAATATTATTAATTTCTTTAATGACATCATCAGATAAATTTATGTTTACACTTTCTATGTTTGTTTTCAACTGCTCCATAGTTGTTGCACCAATAATAACGGAGGTGACAAAAGGTTGAATTTCTAAAAATTTTAACGACATTTGAGCTAAGTCGAGACCATGTTTGTTAGCTATTTCATAATAAGCATCAACGGCTTTTTCTGTATTTGGTTTTGCGTATCTTGTCCAAAAATCTGGATCTCTCTCAATTCTAGAATTTTTTGGCAATTGATTGTTTCTATATTTTCCAGACAAGTAGCCACTAGCTAACGGTGAATATGCCAAAAGACCTATTTCATCTCTAATTGATATTTCAGCTAAACCAACCTCGTAAGTTCTATTTAGTAAGCTATAAGGATTTTGAATAGACATCATTCTTGGCAAGTCTTTTTCTTTTGATAACTCTAAATATTTAGAAACACCCCATGGTGTTTCATTTGATAGACCAACTTCTCTAATTTTTCCTGCATCCACAAATCTTTTTAGGTTACCAAGAACATCTTCAAATTTATTCCATTCACCATTTTCCTTATGTTCATATCCAAGGCGACCAAACATATTTGTATTTCTTTCAGGCCAATGAAGTTGGTAAAGATCAATGTAATCCGTTTGTAATCTTTTTAAGCTATCGTTTACAGCCTCTGTCATTTTGTCTAACCCATAATTATTTCCGCCACCTCTTAAGTATGCTCTCATAGGACCAGCAACTTTTGATGCTAAAATAACCTTGTCTCTTTTTTTGGATTTTTTAAACCAATTTCCAATTATGATTTCAGTATGACCATAAGTTTCTGCTCTTGGTGGAACTGCGTATAGTTCAGCGGTATCCCAAAAATTTACACCTTGGTCCAAAGCGTAATCCATTTGCTCAAAACCTTCTTCTTGAGTGTTTTGTTCACCCCAAGTCATGGTACCGAGACAAATTGTGCTTACATCAAGATCAGTATTACCTAGTTTTTTATAATTCATTATGTTTTTTGTTTAATTTGGATATTTTAAATCTTTTAAGGTATCTTGAATAATTAGTAAAAGACTATTATATATTACTCATTATGGAATTTGATAAAAACGGAATATTAAACAGAGCTAAAGCAGCACAACAAACAGCAGTTGTAATGGATGAAGGCTTAAGAGCCTACATGTTAAAAGTTTATAATTACATGGCAACTGGAATTTTATTAACAGGAATAGTTGCACTTCTAACATTTAAAATGTCAGTAGTTACAAATGATGCGGGATCTATTGTGGACCTAACATCAGTTGGTAATGCAATTTATATGTCTGGGTTAAAATGGCTTGTGATGTTGGCGCCTTTAGGAATAGTTTTTTATATGAGTTTTGGAATAAATAAGATGAGCGCTTCAAAAGCACAAACTACTTTTTGGGTTTTTGCAGGATTAATGGGCTTATCATTGTCTTCAATTTTATTAGTTTATACTGGCATGAGTGTAACAAGAGTTTTCTTTATATGTTCAGCGACTTTTGGAGCAATGAGCATTTATGGCTACACAACTAAAAGAGATTTAACAAAACTTGGCTCATTTTTAATGATGGGTTTAATCGGAATTATTATTGCATCAATTGTTAATATCTTCATGCAATCATCAATGATGTATTTTGTAATATCAATCTTAGGTGTTTTAATTTTTGTGGGCTTAACAGCTTATGACACTCAAAAAATTAAAAATATGTATGCTGTGAGTGATACAGGCGAAGTCATGGGCAAAAAAGCTGTGATGGGCGCTCTTACACTTTACCTAGACTTTATAAATTTATTTATAATGTTGTTAAGATTATTTGGACAAAGAAGATAATCTTATTTTTGTAGCTTTTTCCAATTAGTATTTTTTAATAAAATTCTAAGATCGAATGAGTTTTTTAGAATTTTACCTGTAGTGTCTGTTATTAAATATTTAAGATTTTTATTTTTAGGCTTAAAGTTTTTACAAATTTTATATAAAGCATTCTCTGCTGAATTTCTAAAGACGCTAAAGCTCACTTGTTTACTTGAGATACTTAAACCGTAATCTTTCCATGATCCTTCAGAGACCATTTTGGCATACAAATCTAAGATAATTTTTAGTTCCTCTTTTTCAAAAAATTGTTTTTCTTCTATCTGTTTGTGGGGATTATTGATTACTAGCTTTAAGTTACTAGGCATCCATTTTATGTTTGTTGATTAATGGTATCTGGAAACCTGTAAAAACTATCGTTATTGGTAACATCCCCCATACTTTAAAATTTACCCAAAACTCCTCAGTTTGTGTTTGCCAGACAATTTCATTTAATATTGCAAGAAAGAAAAAAAAATACATCCATCTTCTGTTTAATAATTCCCATCCCGTATCTGAAAGTGGAATTGATTTACCCATAATTTTTTTAAGGACAGGTTCTTTAGTAAAATATTTTCCAAAAAGTAAAGCTAGAGCAAATAGAATGTTTATAATTGTTGGCTTTCTATAGATAAAAATAGGATCATTAAAATAGATAGTTAGACCTCCAAAAAATGTAATTAATATTCCACTTACTAGTGGCATCATTGGAATTTTTTTTTCAAAAAACCAAACAACAGCTAATGCAATTAAAGTTGCAACTATAAGTGGAGGAATAGCAACTGATAAATTTTTATCACTATTATAGTAGTAGAAAAAAAATATTGCTAATGGCCCAAAATCAGTAACAAATTTTAAAAAAGATTTATTCACTAAAAAGATATTAACATATTTGCCACATCACAAAACATTATTCTTTTTAACATTGATTTTTATTTTTAAATACCCATACTAATTGATATGCCAATTCAAAAAGCTAAATTCTCAATTGGAGATATTGTTAAACATAAACACTTCGAATTTAGAGGTGTGATATATGATGTAGATTTTGAATTTAATAATTCAGAAGAATGGTACCAATCCATTCCAAAAAATGTGAGACCAAGAAAAGATCAGCCTTTTTATCATCTATTAGCTGAAAATGACGAAATAACTTATGAAGCTTATGTTTCAGAACAAAATCTTCTTATGGATGACTCTGATGAGCCAATAAAACATCCTTTAATTGAAGAGATTTTTTCAGGAAAAAAAGGCTCTAGTTATTTTAAAATGTCTAACTAAACCTATCATTTTTCAAACACATTTAGCTCAAATCTAAGCCATATAAATTAATTAAATTAATCTCATATTCTGATCAAGAGTGTTAAACGTTAATTTCAAATCATTGTCTCCCTCTGCATTCTTGATCGGAAATCCTTTTCATACTAAACATCACTAATTAAATATGTTTAAACTATTTCATCCAAACAAGATTTTCCAGATAACTTCTAAAGCTCCTAAATATGTTCTGATTTTATTTGTAATGGTGCTTTCAGTTGGATTAACTGAAGCGCTAATTTTGTCACCTGAAGATTATAAGCAAAGTGATGCTGTTAGAATTATGTATGTTCATGTTCCAGCTGCTTGGATTTCTTTGGGTATTTTTTCAAGCATAACTTTTTTATCCATTAGTGGATTCATTTTTAAAAATAAGAATTTTTTTTTAATTGCAAAAAGTCTAGCACCTTCAGGATTTGTTTTTAATATTATTGCACTGGTTACCGGTGCTATCTGGGGAAAGCCAACATGGGGAACTTGGTGGGCTTGGGACGCAAGGATAACCTCAATGTTAATATTGGCACTCTTTTACGCAATGTATTTAATTTCATGGAGGATTTATGAAAGTGAAGAAAAGGTTTTTAAGATCACAACTTTTATTACTGTACTAGGTATAGTTAATGTTCCTATCATTAAATACTCCGTAGATTGGTGGAACACACTTCATCAACCAGCATCAATCAATGTGTTATCAAAAAGCTCAATTCATTCATCAATGCTTTTCCCTTTACTAATAATGACTGCGGCATTTGCTCTTTTTTCATTGCTAATTTTCTTAATGAAATATAATACAGAACTGATAAAAATTAAAAATAAAGGCTTAGATAGATTATGATAAATGAATTACTTTTTATGAACGGATACGGAGCTTACGTATTGTCTGCTTTCGGTTTCACGCTTTTAAGTTTTTCAGCACTATATTTGGTTACAAAAGTTCAATTTATTAAGGAACAAAATAAATTTGTAGCTAAATTTGGATCTCTAAACTCCGAGAAAGCTAAATCTGCAAAATCACAAAGAATAAATAAAGAAATTTTAGCTAACGCCACAAACAATTAACTTTTGAACCATGTATGGTCGTAAAGTTAAATTAAGATTTTTGTTTGTAGTACTTATTTTAATTACTTTAATATTAACAACATTCCTTGTTTTAAAATCTCTTGAAGAAAACGTAGTATACTTTCAGTCACCATCAGAAATTAAAGCTTTATCAGAATTAGATAAAAAAAAAATTAGAGTGGGTGGAATGGTAAAAAAAAATTCTATTTCAATAAATTCCAGTGAACTTAAGTTTGTAATTACAGATTTTAAAAATGAAATAAATGTTAGCTATACAGGAGCAATCCCAAATCTTTTTGAAGAGGGAAAAGGAGTAGTTGCAGAAGGAGTTTTAAATGGCAGAAATTTCTTTTCTGCTTCAAAAATTCTAGCAAAACATGATGAAAATTATATGCCTCCTGAGGTAAAACAAGCACTTGGTGAAAAGTAAAATGCTTTATAGTGTTATTGGAAACTATTCTTTGCTTTTGGGACTTTTTTTTGGACTAGTTCTTTTTTACTTTTCAGCAAAAAATTTTAATAATTCAAAATTATTAGATACTAAAATTTTATCATTTACATTTTTACAATTTTTTTTAGTTGTGATTAGTTTTTTATGTCTAGTGTTATCATTTGTTGTATCTGATTTTAGTAACGAAACTGTTTTTAATAATTCGCACACAACGAAACCCATTTTTTATAAAATTGCTGGAACCTGGGGAAATCATGAAGGAAGCTTATTATTGTGGTTGCTTGTTTTAACATTGTTCATCCTCATTTTTTTAGTGAAGACTAAAAATCAACCTATTAAATATAGAATATTAACTTTAGTATTTCAGCAGATCATAATTGTAGGTTTTTTTGTTTTTTTGATAAAAACATCAAATCCATTTAATCACATTTATCCAGTGCCAACAGAAGGATTGGGTCTTAATCCAATACTACAAGATCCAGCTTTAGTGATTCATCCACCAATTTTATATTTAGGATATGTTGGATCTTCCATAATTTTTTCTTCAGCTTTAGCTGCTACAAGTTTAAATCTAGTATCTAAAAAATGGGCATCACACATAAAGAAATGGGTTTTAAGTTCATGGGTTTTTTTAACACTTGGAATTTTATTAGGATCAATTTGGGCGTACTATGAACTAGGATGGGGCGGCTTTTGGTTTTGGGACCCAGTTGAGAATGTTTCTTTAATGCCGTGGTTAGCATTAACAACACTTTTACATTGTATTTTGGTTTTAGAAAAAAAATCAATCTTAACTTCTTGGGTAATAATTTTATCGATATCAACATTTGCTCTTAGTATGAGTGGTACATTTTTAGTTAGATCTGGAATTTTAAATTCTGTGCATACCTTTGCAAATGACCCAGAAAGAGGTTTATTTATTTTAATTTTTTTATTTTCTTTAATTTTTCTTTCATTATTTATTTTTTTCTTTTTTCATAATCCTAGCAAAAATAATTTGAGTAGTTTTTCTTTATTAAGCAAAGAGACATCAATAATAATTAATAATTGGTTTATGATGTATTTCTTGTCTGTTGTTTTAATTGGCACTATTTATCCAATTTTTCTTGATGTTTTGTCGTCCCAAAAAATATCTGTAGGACCTCCTTTTTATCACAAACTGATTATACCTTTTTTAATTCCTTTTTTGTTGATTATGGCGATTGGGCCAAAGTTGAAATGGATTAAATCAAATCTAGAAGATAAAATTTCCTTAATTGCATTGCTAGTAGTTTCAATTTTATTATCAATTTTAATTGTTAAAAATTTTAGCTCTAAGTTTTTGATTAATACAATTTTAATTTCGAGTGCTTTTTATCTATTTTTTATTACTTTGAGAGATTTCTTTAATAAAGGCTTTAAAAATTTAGCACAAAATACAGCTCATTTTGGCTTTAGTTTATTAATTTTAAGTATTTTATTTAATAATTTGTTTTCTACAGAGACAATTACAAACTTAAAAGTAGGAGAAACTTTTGAGAATACAAAAACAAAGATAATTTTTGAGAACATTAGTCAAAAGGAAGAAAAAAACTATAAATCAATAATAGCTAAATTTATTATTCAAGACTCAAAAGGTAAAATAGAGAATTTATCACCAGAACTAAGAATATATAATCAACCAAATACTGTTACTAGTGAAGCTGACATTAAAACAACTCTATTATCAGATAAATTTATTGTTATTAATTTGGTACCAAACCAAGAATTGTTTAATGTTAGGTATCAAGTCAAACCATTTATGTTGTGGATTTGGATATCAGTAATTTTAATTAGTGTTGGTGGGCTAATGAGTTTTTTAAAAAAAGAATATGAAAAATAAATTATTACCATTTTCTATCACTTTTATTTTTATAATTATTTTTATATTTTTCTACAAAGGTCTTCAGAATTCAAATATTTATACTCCTGAAACAAAAATTAATATTAAAGTTCCATCATTTGATGCAGAGTTGTTTCATGAAAAAAAATTAATTAACTCTTCAGAACTATTTCAAGTAGACAAATATTACTTGTTAAATATATGGTCTTCATGGTGTGTTCCATGTAGGCAAGAACATCCTTTGCTTATGAATTTAAGTAAAAACAAAAATATAGAATTAGTTGGTATTAATTACAAAGATACAAAAATTAATGCTAAAAATTTTTTAACTGAACTTGGCAACCCTTATAAAGAAATAATTTTTGATGATAAAGGTATTATTGCAATTGAATGGGGTGCATATGGGGTTCCCGAATCATATTTAATTAAAGATGGAATAATAATAAAAAAATATATTGGACCTTTAAATATAAAATTGTTTAATGAAATTAATTTTTTAGCAAAATGAAAATATTAAAATTATCTTTAATTTTTTTACTTATTTTTTCTTTCAATAACTTGAAGGCAAACAATGAAGGTATAAATATTAAAATTACAAAAAATCTTCGATGTTTAATTTGTCAAGGGCAATCTGTTTATGATTCAGACTCTGAATTTGCGATTAGTATTAAAGCACTAGTAGATAAAAAATTAGAAGAAGGTTTTTCCGAAAATCAAATTTATGATTTCTTTAAAGAAAAATATGGAGATTGGATTTTGTATGATCCAGAGCTAAATAAAAACACCTATATATTATGGTTATTACCAATATTTATATTTTTAATTGGAGGTGCAATTATTGCAAAAACTTTTATAATTAAAAAAAATAATTAGCCATTATGATTTTAAAAAATTTTTTAATAAGTGTTATATTTGTTCTTTTAACTTTTTCAGCTAGTGCTGAAGAAATAAAAGATAATAATTTGGACACTAAATTTAGTGTTTATTCAGGTATGTTTGATTTTAGTGATGATGGAAAAAAATCAACATTAATAGGTTTTCAACATCAAAATGAAAACCTTAATCGAGATACTTTTTTAGGCAATATTTCACCGATAACAGGTGCAATGATTACAGCTGATAACGCTGGGTACATCTATACTGGTATTCAAGCTCAATACAAAATTGGAGCATTAAATATTACACCAAGTTTTACACCGGGATTATATCACGAGGGTGATGGCAAAGATCTTGGACACATGCTTGAATTTAAAAGTGAAGTTCAATTGTCTGTTGATTTTTCAAAAAGCTCAAAATTAGGTTTTTCTTATAACCATATATCTAATGCCAGCTTAGGAGATAAAAATCCTGGGGCAAATAGTTATATGTTTAATTTCTTCAAAAACTTCTAATAACAATTATGAATATAAAAGATTGTTATAATTTTAATGACTTTAGAAAATTAGCAAAAAAAAGATTACCATCGCCTATCTTTCATTATATTGATGGTGGAGCAGATGATGAAGCTACTCTTAAAAGAAATACCAACGCATTTAATGACTGTGATTTAATTCCTAATGTTTTGGCAAGTGTAGGCAAACCTGATTTATCAACTACTGTTTTTGGTAAAAAAATTGATATGCCATTATTTTTATCACCAACAGCCATGCAAAGACTTTATCACCATGATGGAGATAAAGCTTCAGCTCGAGCCGCAGAAAAGTTTGGAACCTTTTACAGTATGTCCACCATGGCAAACAATACCATTGAGGAAATTGCTGAAATTTCTAAAGGTCCAAAATTATTTCAACTTTATGTTCATAAAGATCAATCAATTACAGACGATTTAATTGAGAGATGTAGAACATCTGGCTATGATGGTATGTGTTTAACAGTAGATACACTAGTTGCTGGAAACAGAGAAAGAGATCACAGAACTGGTTTTACAACTCCTCCAAAACTTACACTTCAAAGCTTAATGAGTTTTGCAATGAGACCTGAATGGGTTTTTAATTATTTTACTCATAAAAAATTTGAACTATCTAATGTTGCAAAGAAAACAGATAAAGGAACTAATATTGCAAAGTCAGTAATTGAATATATTAATGAACAATATGATCCTGCTATGAACTGGAAGGATGCAGAGTATTGTGTCAAAAAATGGAATAAACCATTTGCATTGAAAGGTGTGATGTCGGTTGAAGATGCAAAAAGAGCAATTGATATTGGTTGTACTGCTATAATGGTTTCAAATCATGGTGGTAGACAGCTAGATGGCTCAAGATCTCCATTCGATCAAGTTAAAGAACTTTCGGACGCGGTAGGTGATAAGCTTGAAATTATTTTAGATGGTGGAATTAGAAGAGGAACACATGTTTTAAAAGCTTTAGCCGCTGGTGCGACTGCATGTAGCTTTGGAAAAATGTTCTTATTTTCATTAGCTGCAGGAGGCCAACCAGGTGTTGAACGTCTGTTGCAGAATATGCATGATGAAATTAATCGAAATATGGTATTAATGGGCTGTAAGAATATTAAAGAATTAAATAGATCAAAATTAATTTATAGAAAATAATTAGTTAGGAGAAATAAAATATGAAATTAGCATCAAGTTTAGATCGTTTAGGAACCGAGTCAGCATTTAGTGTTTTAGCAGAAGCCAAAAAATTAGAAGCTGCCGGAAATCCAATGATACACTTGGGACTTGGTCAACCTGATTTCAAAACTCCAAAACATGTAGTTGAGGCTGCTAAAAAAGCTTTAGACGATGGTCATCACGGATACGTTTTATCTAATGGGATACTAGAGTGTAGGCAAGCTGTTACAAGATGGATAAAAAAACGTTACAATACAGAAGTAGACCCTGAAAGAATTACAATTATGCCAGGGGGTAAACCTACCATGCACTATGCTATACAATGCTTTGGAGAACCGGGAGCTGAAATTATTCATCCAACACCTGCATTCCCAATTTATGAGTCTATGATTAACTATACTGGGTCAACTGCAGTCCCTTATGATTTAACAGAGGATAAAGATTTAAAATTTAGTGCAGATAAAATTTTATCTTTAATAACTGATAAAACTAGATTGTTAATTTTGATTAATCCAAATAACCCAACAGGAAGTTTTGTTGAAAAATCTGAAATCGATAAATTGGCTGAAGGATTAAAAAAACATCCACACGTTACTATTTTAAGTGATGAAATTTATAGTAGACAAATTTTTGATGGTAAAGAAATGCCAACATTCTTCAATTATCCAGAACTAAGAGATAGATTAATTGTTCTTGAAGGCTGGAGTAAGGCTTATTCCATGACTGGCTGGAGATTAGGTTGGAGCTTTTGGCCAGAAAATTTAATTGAACATGTAAATAAATTATTAATTAATAGTGTCTCTTGTGTTAATGCAGCTGCTCAATTTGCGGGTATAGCTGCTTTAGATGGATCAGATGACTCTATTAATCAAATGATGGAAAAATTTACTCAAAGAAGAAAATTAATTCATGAAGGCCTAAATAGTTTGCCAGGCATTGAATGTAGTTTACCTGGTGGAGCATTCTATGCTTTCCCTAAAGTTATAGGTACTGGAATGGATGGCTCAGAATTTTGTAAAAGAGCAATGCATGAAGCTGGTGTTGCGATAGTACCAGGAACTGCTTTTGGTAAAACCTCTAAAGATTATGTAAGATTTAGTTTTGCGGCTTCTCAAGATAACATTTCTAATGCATTAGAAAATATTAAAAAAATGCTAGGTTAAGATCATGACAGAGCTAGCGCTACCCAAAGTTGATAAAAATATATTATCAAAGAAGCCTTTAATTGTATCTGATCTTAAAAAAATTATTAATAAAGATAATGTTTTAAGTGATGCAGATGAAATTAAACCATATGAAACAGATGCTTTAGCAGCTTACAAAAATACACCTCTAGCTGTTGTGTTGCCTGAAAATACACAAGAGGTTAGTGAAATTTTAAAATATTGTAATAATGAAAATATAAAAGTTATTCCAAGAGGAGCAGGAACTGGATTGTCAGGTGGGGCACTACCTTTAAATGATGCAATTCTTTTAGGACTTGGAAAGTTTAATAAAATTCTTGATGTTGATTTTAATAACAATTGTGTTGTTACACAACCGGGTGTTACCAACTTATCAATAACTCATGCCGTAAAACACAAGGGATATTATTATGCACCTGATCCATCAAGTCAATTAGCTTGTTCAATTGGTGGAAACGTAGCAGAAAACTCAGGGGGTGTTCACTCCTTAAAATATGGCACTACAACAAATAACATTCTAGGTGCAGAGATGGTTTTGATGGATGGAACTATATGTAGATTAGGTGGAAAAACATTGGATCAAGAAGGTTATGATTTAATGGGACTAATCTGTGGTTCAGAAGGATTGCTTGGGGTTATTACTGAAGTAACTGTTAAAATTTTAAAAAACCCTCAAACGGTCAAAGCAGCATTAGTTGGTTTTCCAACAATTGAAGACGGTGGAAACTGTGTAACTGAAATTATCTCTAGTGGGATTGTTCCTGCTGGAATGGAAATTATGGATAAAGCTTTAATTGATGCAACTGAAAAATTTGCTAAAGCAGGATATCCAATGGATGCAGAAGTTTTAATGATAGTAGAGCTTGATGGAACTAACTCTGAAGTTGATGGTATGCTTAAAGAAATAGAAATAATTTCAAAAAAAAATAATTCAAATAGTTTCAAACTTAGTAAAAATGAAAAAGAAAGGATGGCTTTTTGGTCAGGACGAAAAGCTGCTTTTCCTGCATGCGGAGCTATGGCGCCAGACTATTATTGTATGGATGGATCAATCCCAAGAGGAAAATTATCAGAAATATTAAAAGAAATTACCAGACTTTCAAAAAAGTATAACTTAGCTGTAGCAAATGGTTTTCACGCAGGTGATGGTAATTTGCATCCCCTTATTTTATTTGATGGAAGTAAAAAAGAGGAATTGAAAAAGACAGAGGAATTTGGAGCAGAAATATTAAAAGCATGTGTGAAAATGGGAGGTGCATTAACTGGAGAACATGGAGTAGGTATTGAAAAGCGTGAATTGATGTGCGAAGCTTTTAATGACGATGATATTCAACAACAATTAGATATAAAAAAATCATTAGATACGAAAAATCTTTTAAATCCAGGAAAAGTTTATCCTATATTAAGAAAATGTGCAGAGGAGGGGAGAGTTCATGTTCACAGAGGAGAAGAAAAATTCCCAGATCTACCAAGATTCTAATCATCTCAAACCTGATACAGAAATCGTAGTTTCAAACTTAGTTAAAGATTTTTATAAAAAAAAATTACCAATAAACTTACATGGAATAAATAGTAAAAAATATATTGGTTATAATGTTCAAGCTGCAAAAACATTAGATCTATCGAATTTAAATGGAGTAATAGAATATTTACCAGAAGAACTTTACATTAAGGTATTAGCAGGAACACCAATTAAAATTATTGAAGATTTATTAGAAAAACATAATCAGCAGTTGGCATTTGAACCTTTGGATTTTGGTTATATTAATGATGGTAAGTCTAATAAAGGGTCTGCAGCAGGATGTGTTGCTACCAATTATGCAGGATCACGTAGATTTAAAGTAGGAAGTGTAAGAGATTTTGTATTAGGTTTTAGAGGAGTCAACGGTAAGGGAGATATTATAAAATCAGGAGGAACAGTAGTGAAGAATGTAACTGGGTATGATTTATCTAAAGTAGTATCAGGTTCTTTTGGAACTTTAGTTGCACTTACAGAATTGACATTAAAAGTTTCACCAAAAAAAACATTTCAAAATACTATTGTTGTATATTTAGATGACGTAAAAATTATTTCTTCTCTTTTTCATAAAATTTTAGGTTCAAGTAATGAAATCTCAGGAGCAACCTATATTCCAGATGAACCAAAAAGTAAAAAGTTTGACTTAAATAAAAGTAGAGTTTTTAAATTTAATGATCTTAATAAAGATGGTCCTTTTTTAGCAATAAGATTAGAGGGAGATCGAGTATCTGTTCAAGAAAGATTGAAAGATATAAGCAAAGAATTAGAACTTAAAAAATATAAAACATCTATTTTAGACAATCATCAATCAGTTCCCTTTTGGACAAAAGTAAATAATTTGGAATTATTCACAAGCACAAAAAATAATTTAATAAGAGCAGTAATTCCCCCATCTAATTCTGAAAAGTTAATGAAATTTATAGGTAATAAATTTAAGTATTTTATTGATTGGTCTGGATCTTTGTTTTGGATAGAGGTCCCTGATAACGAAGATGATAAAATTGGACAAATTAGAGAGTTTATAGGTAATAATGAAGGATATATGACCATCATTATGAAATCAGAAAATTTTGATTTTAAAGAAAAAGTATTTTCAACTGATAAAGCAAAGTTAATGATATCAAAAAAAATTAAAGAAAGTTTTGACCCTAAGAGCCTGTTCAACCCAGGAAGAATGTATCGAGATATTTAATGCAAACAAATTTTTCTGACACACAACTAAAAGATAAAGATAATCAATCTACTGAAAAAATTTTTAAAAAGTGTGTTCATTGTGGAATGTGTAATGCCACCTGTCCAACGTATGGAATTCTTGGTGATGAATTAGATGGTCCAAGAGGAAGAATATATTTAATTCAGGACATGCTAGAAAATAATAAGAAGCCATCTGAAAAAGTAGTAAAACATATTGATAGATGTCTTTCATGTTACAGTTGTATGACCACTTGCCCTGCTGGAGTAAATTATATGCATGTAATAGATCATGGAAGAAAATACATAGAGAAAAATTATGAGAGACCTTTTTTTGATAAATTATTAAGGAATTTTTTATCAATAACTCTTCCAAATGTTAGATATTTTAAAGTTGCAAGTTTTTTTGTAAAAATTGGGAAACCTTTTAGTTTTTTATTTCCAAAAAAAATAAAAAATATGATTGGATTAATGCCAACGTCTTTTCCAAAAAAACTTCTTAAGAACCAAGAAATTTATCGAGCTAAAGGAAAAAAAATAGCAAGAGTTGCCTTGTTAACTGGCTGTGTTCAAAAAGAAATTTCTCCTCAAATAAATGAGTCTACAATAAGGTTATTAAATAGACATGGGGTTGAAGTTGTTGTTCCCAAAAAAATTAGATGTTGTGGGTCTCTAAATCATCATCTTGGAAAAAGTGAAGACGCACATACTGATTTTACTAACAATATTAACATTTGGTATGAAGAACATAAAAAAGGAAATTTAGATGCAATATTATCCAATACATCTGGTTGTGGAACTACCTTGAAAGATTATGGCTTTATTTTTAGAGACGATAAAGATTATAAAGATAAAGCAAAAATAATTTCTAAATTAACAAAAGATGTAACTGAATATTTGTCTGAAAGCTTAAAATTAAATATTAAGAAAAAAAATAAAAAATATAAAATTGCTTATCATTCAGCCTGTTCAATGCAACATGGTCAAAATATTCATTCACAACCTTTAGAATTATTGTCAAAAACTGAAAACGATATAATGGAAATACCCCAAGGACATTTATGTTGTGGATCTGCTGGAACCTATAATATCTTACAATCTGAGATAGCAACAAAACTGCTTAAAGATAAAGTTAAAAACATAGAAAGCACTAATCCTGAAATTATTTCAACAGGAAATATTGGTTGCATTACCCAAATATCTAATGGTACCAATATTCCAATTTTACACACAATAGAATTATTAGATTGGTACACTGGTGGTCCTAAGCCTAAAATTTTAGAAAGAATATGATTATGAAAAAAATATTGGTTACAAGAAAGTTGCTTAAAGACTGTGAGGATAAAGCAATCAAAGTTTTTGAGGCTAAATTAAATACTAATGATGAACTTTATTCTCAATCAAAACTAATTGAATTAAGTCAAGGGTGTGATGCAGTTTTAACTTCTTTAACTGATAAAATGGATGAAGAAACAATTAATAAATTACCTGAGACTGTAAAAGTAATATCAAATTTTGCAGTTGGATTTGGAAACATTGACTTAGAAGCAGCAAAAAAAAGAGGTATTGCTGTAACTAATACTCCTGAGGTTTTATCAGATGCTACAGCTGAAATTGGAATTCTTTTAATTTTGGGGGCTTGTAGAAGAGCAGCTGAAGGAATTGAAGCTGCTAAAGAAAGTAATTGGAAATGGTCAGCAGATTATTTAATCGGAAAGCAATTAACTGGCTCTAGATTAGGTATCTTGGGCATGGGAAGAATTGGACAAAAAATTGCAAAAATTGCAAAGTCACTTGGAATGATTATTCATTATCATAATCGTTCAAAATTAAGTGACGAAAAAGAACAAGGAGCTATCTATCACGATAGCCTTAAAAGTTTATTTTCAGTTTCAGATGTTTTGTCAATTTGTTGTCCAGCAACAAAAGAGACAGTGAATTTAATTAATAAAGAAACGGTTGAATATTTCCCAAAAGGGGCGGTAATTACAAATGTTGCCCGAGGAGATATAGTTGATGATGATGCTTTAATAGATGCTTTGAATAGAAGAAAAATTTATGCAGCTGGGTTAGATGTTTATAAAGGCGAACCAAATTTAAATCCAGGATATTTAAAAATTAAAAGTGCTTTTATTCTGCCTCATCTTGGAAGCGCAACTAAAGATACAAGAACTGCGATGGCTAATCTTGCAATTGATAATATTGATGAGTTTTTCAATACAGGTAATTGTAAAAATAAAGTAAACTAACCGAAAAGAAAAAGTATGTCTGAGTTAATAGCATTTATTGGTGTTGGAAACATGGGTTTGCCTATGGCTGAAAATTTAATGAAATCTGGAAAAAAGATTAGAGTTTTTGATGTTTCTAAAAATACAATTGAAATTGCTCAAAAAAAAAATTTAGATGTTGTTAAAAATTTAAGCGACTTAGTTACGAGAGATGTAACAACCGTAATAACTATGCTTCCTGAAGGAAAACATTCTAAAGAAGTTTTTTTAGGAGAAAATGGAATTATCAACAAAGTATCAAAAGATTGTCTATTAATTGACTGCTCTACAATTGATATTCAAACTTCGAAAGAGATTGGAAAAAAAGCAACTGAAAACGGAATTAAAATGATTGATGCCCCAGTGAGTGGAGGTGTTATGGGTGCACAAAAAGCAACATTAAATATAATGGTAGGTGGAACTAAAGAAGCATTTGATCTTGCTTTACCTCTTCTAAAAATTATGGGGAAAAATATTTTTCATGCAGGAGAATTAGGAAGTGGAAATGGAGCAAAGATTTGTAATAACATGTCATTAGGAATTACAATGATTGCGGCCTCAGAGTCTCTTATGCTGGCAAAAAGATTAAACATAGATATTAAAAAAGTTCATGAAATTATGAAAAATGCATCAGGGAATAGTTGGCCAATCTCTGTTTATCCACCTCTCCCAGATTTAATTGAGGGCACACCTTCTAATAACAATTATCGACCAGGATTTTCTGCAGGTATGATGAATAAAGATCTTAAACTTGCTTATGAATGTGCAAAAAGTGTTAGTGCAGACACACCTCTTGGTAAAGCGGCATTAGAAATATATGAAAAATTTTGTAAAGATGGTAACAATGACAAAGATTTCTCTGCTATTTCAAAAGTAATAGGCGGTGATGCCTGGGATTACCCAATAGAATAAATTTTTATCCTAAATGTTTGTATATTGTAGTTCTAGATACACCAAGCTTTCTAGAAGCAACTGAGATATTATTAGTCTCTGCAAAAGTAGATCTAATCAAAACACATTTCTCTCTTTTTATTTTTGTATCTTTACAGTTTTCACAAGCATATGTTTTATTTTTGGCTATTAATTCATGTGTCTGATTAGGTTTTAAATTTTGGTTTTTAATTACAAAAACTGATGAACCTAAATAATCAGCTATTTTTAAAACTTTATTATTTAGAAGATCTGAAGCTATTGATGAAAATGAACTTGTAAAAATATTATTAAAATTTTGATTTTTCAAATCAACAAGACCATGTAGCATTATTTTTGCATTTGTATTAGATCCAATAATCAAACCATCCCCATTAATTGCAAGCAACCCAACACTTGTTGTTGAAAGATATTCTTGTCTAGGATGGAATGATAAAATAAGCTCATTAGAAAATTTATTTATAAAAAGTTTCGTTTCTATACTTCTTGTTGCAAGATTTACTAATGCTAAAGTGTGTTGTTCTCTTGACCTTGCATCTGTAGATGCATCAATAATTCCTATAATTTTACCATCATAGTTGGTAATTGGACTTGCAAAACAAGATAATTTTTCATGATCAGTAAAAAAATGTTCTTTACCTGAAACTATAGTTGGTTTTTGTATCTCAACTGCTAATCCCAAACCATTAGTTCCACAAATTTTTTCAGCCCAAATAGATCCGGGTATAACTGATTTTCCAACATCTGTTTGAAGACATGTTTTGTCATAAATGGTATCTAGAACTAATCCTTCGTTATCAGAAAAGGCTACCATAAAATTTGTTCCAGCAACTTGAGAATACAAAAGTTCTAACTCCGGAATGACTATTTTTCTTAAATCTTCTTTTTCTTCTCTAATCTGGTCAAGCTCTTGGCTTGAAATAACACTTTTTTTTGGACCTTTAAAAGGATCAAGTCCATTTGAAATACATCTTGCCCAGCTATCCGAAATTTCAGAACCCATTTCATTTGATAGCATTCCTCTTTTTTTTAAGATTGATCTAAATTCTTTATCTATGACAGCTAAATTGTTCATATTTTTAACATTAAGTTTTTTTATATGACATAACAACCAACCCAAGGTTGTATTTGTTAATTAATTGGACAATTAAAAGTGAAATTGACTCCTTTACTATACTAAATTTTAATAACGTTCAGAATAATTATTAAGGGAGAATTTAATGAAAGCACAAGTTTTACACAAGTATGACCCAGAAATGAAAGAAAAAGTATGGGTAACAGAACAAGAAATGCCAGATCCAAAGTTAGAAAAATCATCTGATGTGATTGTAAAAATAGGTGCTGCAGGAGTTTGCAGAACTGATTTACATATTGTTGAAGGAGTATGGAAACATATTCAAGACCCTAACGGAGATTTATTACCTATGGTTATGGGGCATGAAAATGCAGGCTGGGTTGAGGAAGTTGGAAAAGATGTAACTGGATTTAAAAAAGGTGACCCAGTAATTTTACACCCAATTATTTCTGGAACAGACGGAACTTGTTTAAACTGCAGAAGAGGTTTGGATCAGCATGCTGATGATGTTGCATTTCCAGGACTAAATATTAAAGAAGGTGGTTACGCTGAATTGCTTAAAACAAGTGTTAGAAACTTAATTAAGCTTCCAACAGTTTTAGCTCCAAAAGATGTAGCACCATTTTCAGATGCTGGATTAACTGCTTATAGAGTTGTTAAAAAAGCAACTAGACATTTATTGCCAGGCCAAAACTGTGTAATTATAGGTGCAGGTGGATTAGGCCATATTGCGATTCAGTGTTTAAGAGCAATGTGTGCAGCAAATATTATTATTGTTGAAAAATCAAAAGCAGCTCTTGATCATGCAATGCCTTTAGGAGGAGACGAAGGTGTATTGATTGATGGTAATGAAGTTGAAAGAATTATGGAACTTACCAAAGGCAAAGGTGCTGAAGCTGTTATCGATTTTGTTGGTGAACATGGCTCTACAAAGATGGGTCTTGACATGACTTCAGGTGGTGGATTTTATTATATCGTTGGCTATGGTGAGGAAATCAAAATCTTAGCTGTTGATGTAATCATTTCAGAAAAAAACATAATAGGAAATTTAGTGGGAACGTGGTCTGAGTTATATGAACTTATGGAGCTAGCTAACAAAGGATTAGTTAAGTTATCTATGCAAGAGTATAAACTAGGCGATGCTAATAGAGCACTTCATGAACTTAACGAAGGTAAAGTTAAGGGACGAGCTGTTTTAGTTCCGTAACAACATAAAGGGGAGAGAAAATGAAAATAATAAAAACTTGCCTAAGTGCTGCAATATCAAGTGTCTTGATATTTAGTCCTATGGCATATGCTGATAAGTGGAGTGATCAATTTCCGCATATCAAAGCAACAGGAGATATTCCGGGTGATTGTTCTTATGAAAAAATGTCTAAGAAAAATTACAAAGGTAAAACTCTTAAAATAAATACGCATGCTGTACCAGTAATCGGACAGCCTACAGCTCTTCATGCTGAACAGTTTGCTAAGTTAACAGGAGCAAAAGTTGATGTTACACATACACCAGCGGGTGATTTGTATGCAAAAGCTATGGTTCCATTTAAAGCAGGTCAAGCTCCATACGATATCGTATTTGGCTTTTCTAACTTTATTAATGACTGGAAACAATATTTAGCTCCAGTTCCAAAAAAATACATAAACTCACCTGAGATGAAAGATGTAACTAAATCTCACATTGGAGTTTCTTCTTGGGACGGAACTATGTACCAATATCCAGTTGATGGCGACAGACATTATCTAAAATATAGAAAAGACGTAATAGATAATCCTGAAATGCAAAAAAAATACAAAGCAGATACTGGTAAAGAGTTAAGAGTTCCAAGAACATGGAAAGAGTATGGCGAAATGGCTAAATACTTTAATGGTTGGGACTGGGATGGAGATGGAGAAAAAGAATACGGTTCAGCTGAAGTTATGAAAAAAGACGACTTAATGTTCGCAGCTTTTTTCAGTAGATCAGTAGCGTATGCTAAAAATCTAAGTACTCCAGGTGGTTTCTTTTTTGATTTAGAAACTATGAAACCAAATATTAACAATCCAGGATTTGTTGAAGCTTTAACTGATTGGGTAGAGGCTACTAAGTATGTTCCTCCAGGAGGAATTAACTTTGGACTAGGTGATGAAATTGGATCATTTGGTGGTGGTCAAACACTATTTAGTTTTTCATGGGATGATGCTTTCATCGCAGCGATGCAAGATGATAGCCCTATTAAAAATAAAGTAGGTGCTGCTCCTCTTCCAGGCGCAGATAAAGTTTGGAACAGAAATACTAATGGCTGGGAAAACAGATTTAACCAAGCTCCTTACATTGTTTGGGGTTGGGCAGTAGGTGTTGCCAAGAAAAGTAAAGTTAAAGACATGGCGTTTGATTACCTATGTTTCTTTTCAAACGGAGCAAATCACCAAGCTGACTTAGCGATTGGTAACTTTGGTGTTAACCCATTCAAAAACTCAGATTTTGATCCAAATATTTATATAGATACTATGGGTTGGGATCCTGAAATTGCTAACAGTTACACTAAAACTCTTTTAGATATGGAAAAAAGTAAAAATAGAGTTTTCCCTCTAAGAGTTCCAGGTGTATTTGAATTCACTAGTGCAGTTGCGACTGGTACTTCAAAAGCGCTAGCTGGACAATTGTCACCGCAAGAAGCTTTAGATGAAGTTGCTAAAGAGTGGGAAGCAATTGTTAAAAGAGTAGGTAAAAAAGCAGTACAAGATGCCTACGCTGTTGGTGTAAAAATGGAAGACAACAAGTTATAATTTTAACTTTAATCATGTGGCCACTTTTATCAGTGGCCACATATAGTATAATCATTTTAAAAATTCATGAACTTTAAACATAAATACGTTTTTTTATTTCCAGGTTTATTTGTTCTTATAGGTATTTTAATATTTCCAATTATCTTTGTGGTTCGTCTAAGTTTATCTGGATGGAATAGTTACAATGGTCTTAATTTTATAGGTCTTGAAAATTACGTAAGATTATTCACGGATGACCCTAGATTTTGGCAATCATTTTTAAGACTAAGCTTTTTATCGGTCACAACAGTTATCCTTCAATATGTTATTGGATTTGCATTAGCACATATGGTTTGGAAAGATATTAAGTTTCAAAGATTTTTTAGAGTTTTATTTTTAATACCAATGATGACAACACCAGTTATCATGACAGTTATATGGAGAACTTTCTTTCATGAGTCTCTTGGACCAGTGAATGATATTTTATCTAATTTTGGAATGTCACCTAAATGGTTAACAGATCCAGTTCTTGCTAAATTTACGGTAATTGTAGTTGAAGTATGGCAATGGACACCATTCATGTTTTTACTTTTATTAGCTGGTCTTTTATCATTACCTAAAGAACCTTTTTTAGCAGCGGCAATTGATGGAGCCAGTCCAGTTAGAAAATTTATTTATGTTACATTTCCTTTGATGGCCCCTATTTCTATTGGTGCAATTATTATCAGGTTGATCGAAGCATCTAAAATAATGGATACAGTTTATGTTTTAACTTCTGGTGGTCCAGGTACGGCAACTGAAACTTCTAGCTTTTATATATTTATTAAAGGGCTGAGAGAGTTTCAAATGGGATATGCAGCGTCAATGTCTTTTACATATTTAATAATAATGATCATCAGTTTAACTGTAATTGCAAAAGTATTAACCAAGGTATTATTGAAAGATTAAGATGGGAAAATTATATAAATTTTTAAAATACTTTTTTATTACATTCTGGGCTGTGTTTGTTGTAGCTCCTTTTTTATGGGCTATTTCAACCTCATTTAAAGACTTTAACTCAGTTAATGGAGGAGCAACATATATTCCTTGGGTTGATTTTGAACCAAAATTAGAGGGATGGAAAGTATTAATTAAATCTCCCGCAAATGGTGGAGTAGATATAGTTGAGCCTTATTTTAATAGTTTGTTTGTAACATGTACAGCAAGCCTGATAAGTATAGTTCTTGGAACTCTATCTGCTTATGCTCTATCAAGGTTTACCTTTAAAGCTGGATTTGTAAAAAATAATGACATTACATTCTTTTTTATTTCACAGAGAATTATGCCACCAATTGTTCTTTCAATTCCATTTTTTTTATTTTTAGGTGCAATCAATTTATTAGATAGTTTGATTGGATTAATAGTTGTTTATATTGTTCTTTTAATGCCTATAGCAGTTTGGATCATGGTTGATTTCTTTAACAAGGTTCCCAGAGAGATTGATGAAACTGCATTGATAGATGGATGCAATCCTTATCAAGCATTTTTTAAAGTTGTATTACCAAATTCTATACCAGGTCTAATTGTAGCTGGAATGTTTTGTATTATATTTGGATGGATTGACTTTTTCTTTGCATTTATTTTAACTTTCACAGAAGTACAATTACTTCCAGTTAAAATTGTAGCCTTAAATTCATCTATTACACCTTGGTGGAGTTTATCGGCTTCTGCTTTGATATCAGTTGCGCCACTAATCATCGTTGCATTTATCGTAGAAAGATATTTATCAAAAGGAAATTTGTCAGGAGCTATTAAATAATGAATTTAGTTGGTGAAAATTTATCCTATAAACCAGATGAGCAGTTTCATCTAAATGAAGTGTCTTTTAATTTTAAGAAAGGAAATATTTATACAATTCTTGGAAGAACTTTATCAGGCAAAACAACCTTACTAAAAACTATAGCAGGACTATTAACACCTGATTCAGGAGACATGCAGTTCGAAGATAAAGATTTTCTAAAAGTTCCAGTTTGGGAAAGAAATATTGCAATGGTTTATCAACAATTTATTAATTATCCTCACCTAAATGTTTTTGAGAACGTTGCTTTCCCGCTTAAACAAAGGAAAGTAGACGATCAAGAAATTAATGACGTGGTTTTAAAATCTCTAAAATCAGTAGGTCTAGAGGGCTATGAAAATAGAAAAATTCAAGAATTATCTGGCGGGCAACAGCAAAGAGTTTCTCTTGCAAGATCTTTAGTAAAGAATGCAAAGATATTATTATTAGATGAGCCTTTGGTGAATTTAGATTATAAATTAAGAGAACAATTAAGAGAAGAATTTAAAAATATTTTTTCACAAGGTCTTTCTGAAGAGAGCATTGTTATTTTTTCAACAACAGATCCTAGAGAAGCTATGGAGTTGAATGGTGAGGTTATTGTGCTTGATGAAGGAAAAGTTTTACAAGTTGGACCTGCAAGAGAAATTTTTGAAAACCCTAAGACATTAAAGGTTGCAGAAATTTCCAATGATCCACCGATGAATATTTTGCAGGCAAATATAGATTCTAATAAAATTAAGTTTGAAGGGATAGAAGTTGAAGTTCCCAATCATTTAAATAATGTTAAAGATAAAAATTTTAATTTAGGTATTAGAGCGTCTAATATCGAACTAAGTGATAATGGTTTTGAGTTTGAAGTAGAATTAGCAGAAATAAGCGGCTCAGAAACATTGCTACACCTCAAAAGAGGAAACGCAAAAATTATTACATCTATAGAGGAAGTTATGAACTTTAATATTAATGATAAGGTAAAAATTAATTTTGATATAGATAAAGTTTATGCCTTTGATGAAAATGGTATTTTAGCTTCATCACCTTTTGGAGGCTCATATGTCTAAAATTGATTTAAATAATATTTCACACTCATACAATCCAAATGATCCTAATCCCATTTATGCTTTAAATCCTTTTTCCATGACTTGGGAAAATGGAAAAAGATATGCAATCTTAGGACCTTCAGGGTGTGGGAAAACCACGATGTTAAATATTGTTTCAGGTTTAGTTAGGCCTTCCAAAGGAAGTATATTATTTGACGATAAAGATGTAACTAATTTAAAAACTGAAAGCAGAAATATAGCTCAAGTTTTTCAGTTTCCAGTGATTTATAATACAATGACAGTTTATGAAAATTTAGCTTTTCCATTAAAATGTAGAGATTTTTCTAAGACTAAAATTGATGAAAGAGTAAAATCTGTTGCAGATACATTAAGCTTACAATCATTTTTAAATTCACCTGCAAGAAAATTAACTGCTGATCAAAAACAATTAATATCTCTGGGAAGAGGTTTGGTTAGAGAAGATGTTGCGGCAGTTTTAATGGATGAACCTTTGACAGTTATTGATCCTGATTTAAAGTTTAGATTAAGAAGAAAACTTAAAGAAATAAATGAAGAATTCAAAACAACTCTTGTTTATGTAACACATGATCAAAATGAGGCTATGACTTTTGCAGACAATATTATTGTAATGAGTGAAGGTGAAGTTGTTCAAGCAGGTACCCCCAAAGAATTATTTGAAAGACCAAATACTACTTTTGTTGGATATTTTATTGGTTCCCCAGCTATGAATTTGTTTGAAACTGAAGCATCTTCAAATGATAGTGTAAAAATTAACGACACAATTATAAAAACAAGTACAAATTTATCTAATTTAAAGGATAAAAAGATCAAATTAGGCATTAGGTCTGAATTTATAAAGATTGCAGAAAATCAAAGCGAAAATCTTTTAAACGTTGATGTTGATAAGGTAGAAGATTTAGGAAATTATAAATTATTAACTGCAAAAATGGGAAGCCTTACAATTAAATCTAAAATTAATAGAGAAACAGAGGTTCCTTCCAGCAATGTTAAGCTCCATATTCCAGCAGAAAAATGTTGTGTTTATGAAGATGAAAAACTTGTTTAAGCTTTAAAGTTCTACTCCAGATTGTATTAAATGTAATACTTGCTCATTTTGACTATGGACTTCAAACGTCAATTATAATTAACTTAAAAAAGTTAATTAACTAATACTAAAAGAGGAGAGAAAATGATTAAAGAAAAAAAATCATTGAAGGTTAGTAATGCGCCTTCAAGACGTAAGTTCTTTAAGACTGCTGCTGCAACTGGTGTTGCTGCTGTAGCTGCAACATCTTTATCTGCTCCAGCCGTTGCCAAAGAAAGAGTTGAAGCTTCTATGGTAGCTACTTGGCCAAGAGATTTTCCTGGTCTAGGAACTGGTGCTCAAAGACTAGCACAGAGATTAAGCGATATGAGTGATGGAAGAATACAAGTTACTTATTACGCTGCAAATGAGAGAGTTAAAGCATTTGACTCATTTGATGAAGTTGCTTCTGGTAACTCACAAATGTATCACGGTGCTGATTACTACTGGGTTAAAAAACACCCTGCATTTGGATACTTTACTGCAAGTCCATTTGGTTTCACATATGCTGAAATGAATGCTTGGCTAAAGTATGCTGGTGGACAAGAACTTTGGGATGAGTTAACTGATGATTTCGGAACTCAAAGTTTTGCAGCTGGTAACACAGGTGTACAAATGGGTGGTTGGTTTAATAAAAAAATTAGATCAGCTAATGACTTAAAAGGTTTAAAAATGCGTATGCCTGGATTAGGTGGACAAGTACTTGGAAAACTTGGTGGTTCTCCAATTTCACTACCTGGTGGACAAATTTATGAAAACCTTGTGTCAGGTGCGATTGATGCAACTGAGTGGGTAGGACCTTGGAATGATGAAGCTATGAAGTTTCATGAAGCTGCTAAGTACTACTATTATCCAGGTATGCATGAGCCAGGATCTACATTAGCATGTGGTGTTAACAAATCTTGGTTTACAAGCCTAACAAAATCAGATCAAATTATAATCAAAACTGCTTGTGATTGGGCTGATACGACTACAATGTCGGAATACAATGCTAAGAACGGTGCTGCATTAAATCGTCTAGTAAACGAGAATGGAGTTAAACTTGAGAAGTTTAGCGACAAAGTTTACGACGCATTTGCTAAAGGTGCTGCTGAAGTATACGACGAAGTACAGCAACATAGTGCTCTTGCTAAAAAAGTACATGGTGCCTTTATTAAAGGTCGTAAAGAAATTGGTGCTTGGACTAACTTGTCTGACTCACCTTATATTTCTCAAAGAAACAGAGCATTAGGAATATAATCTAATTCTATAAATTTTAAGAGGGCCCCCATAGGGGCCCTTTTTAGCAAAATTATAAAAAAAAACCTTTATTTTTATGGTTAATAAAAAAAATTTACCGATTTTTTTAAGAGTATTGAGTTATTCAATATTAGCCTTTACTTTTATTTTCTTAGCCAACAACGTTTTAACAGTGTGGTTTGAATGGCCTGGACTAAAGCAATTATTTGCCCATTATGGGATATTTGGATTTAAAAAATTAAACACACCTTTAGAAGGTGATGTAATAAATTTATCTTTTATTCAATTATCATTTTATTTTATTTCATTTATTGCTGTTATCTATTACGTTTTAAAATCAATTAACCAGACACTAGAAACTGATGCAAAAATACTTACCGATATAACAGCTTACATTGTTAGATCATCTTTTTGGGCGGTATTAATTGTCGGGATCGCAGACTTTTTGATTTCATTTTTAGTTGTTGAAAAATTAGTAGAGCCAATTTTTAATGAAGATATAAAAGTAAATTTAGTTATTCCAACCTTTAGAATAACATTTATTCATTTTCCATTAATATTAATTTCATTTGTAATTGGATATTTTACAAGATCAGTAGGCTTTATTTGGTTGGCTGTTTTAGTAGTTGGTAGCGAATTTTTAATTGTTTTATCTAGATTTATATTTGAGTATGAACAAGCTTTCCAGGGAGATTTAGTTCGTTTTTGGTATGCTGCTCTCTATCTTTTTGCAAGTGCTTATGCTTTGATTCATGAAGGGCATGTAAGAGTTGATGTTCTTTATACTGGATTTAGTGAGAAAAAAAAGGCATGGACTAATGCAATAGGGTCATTTGTATTTGGGATTCCGCTTTGTCTTATAATTCTATTTTTAGGAATGGGAGGTAAAGCAAGCATTATTAACGGCCCAGTTATTTCCTTCGAAATTACTCAACAAGGTTCAAACGGATTATATTTACTTTATTTAATGGCTGTATATTTAGCAGTGTTTGCTGTCACTATGTTAATTCAATTTACAAGTTACTTTATGGATAGCAGTCACAAACTTTTAAAAAATTAAAAAATGGAACATTTATTTTTAGCTTTACTTGTAATTATAATGATTTCAGCTCTGGGCTCAGGCTTTCCAGTTGCTTTTGCTCTTCCGGGCTCTGCAATAATTTCAATTGGTCTAGCGGCATTAACTGGTTACTTATTTGAGGGAGATTCAAGTGCATATTTTGCTGTAGATGGGCCAAAAGAATGGCTAACAGCTGGAATTACTAATTTTAGGAGTAATTATTGGGATGTAGAAACTGATACCTTAATTGCAATTCCTCTTTTTATCTTTATGGGAATTATGTTGCAAAAATCTAAAATTGCAGAAGATCTACTTGTTACTATGGGTCAATTATTTGGTCCCATTCCAGGCGGATTAGGTATTTCAGTGATTTTTGTTGGAGCATTGCTTGCTGCAACAACAGGCATAGTTGGAGCAACTGTAATAGCTATGGGATTAATTTCTCTTCCAACTATGTTAAATAATAAATATGATAAAAGTCTCGCTAGTGGAATCGTTTGTTCTTCAGGAACCTTGGGTCAAATAATACCGCCATCAATTGTTTTAATAATCATAGCAGACCAATTAGCAAGTGCCGCAGATGTTGCTAATACAATTAGACAGACAGATTACAAAATAGTCACGGGTGAATTTAATATGCCTGGTGAACTTAGAGTTGGTTCTACTAGTGCTGGAGATATGTTTCTCGGGGCGTTGTTACCTGGTCTAGTTCTAGTTGGTTTATATATGATTTATGTCTTGGTGTATGCAAGATTAAATCCTAAGGCAGCTCCACCAGTGCCATTTAAGGGTAAATTTGATACTAAATTTTGGACTAGAGTTGTGATGGTGATCATTCCTCCACTTGCATTAATCTTTGCGGTTCTAGGATCAATATTAATGGGAATAGCTACAGTAAATCAGGCTGGCTCAATTGGTGCGATAGGTGCTACTATGATGGCAGGCTATCGCCTTCATAAAGGCAAAAAAGATGCTTACTATCCAATTATAGTTGCCATTGTATCAATCATACCAATTTACATTCTTTCGAAAAATTACAATTTAAATATTAAAGCTATTGAAACTAGAGATTTGACTGCAATACTAGTTACTGCATTTTTTACTATCATATTCTTAGTTGGAATTTCTTGGAGTTTTTGGAGGACTTATAAAATTAACAATGTTTTAAAAGAAGTTGTTACAGAAACTTGTGTAACCACATCAATGGTTTTTATAATTCTTCTTGGTGCAGCGATGTTAACTTCAGGATTTAGGGCGTTTGGAGGTGAAGAGCTAGTAAGAGATTTTTTACAAGATTTGCCAGGAGGATTTTGGACTCAATTTATTGTTGTAATGGCTGTAATCTTTGTATTGGGTTTCTTTTTAGACTTTATTGAAATTGCAGTAGTAGTTGTTCCTATAATTGCACCAATATTATTAGCTGAACCAGGAGCTAACGTAAGTGCAATATGGTTGGGAGTCATGATCGGTGTTAATTTACAAACTTCATTTTTAACACCACCATTTGGGTTTGCTTTATTTTATTTAAGAGGAGTTGCATCTAAGTTGGTTTCAACTTTAAACATCTGGAAAGGTGTTGTGCCTTTTATAGCTCTCCAGCTTATAGGCCTTGGTATCGTTGGTTTTTATCCAACACTAGTAAATTATCTGCCAGCAAGAACATATTTAACTTCTAAAGTAGCTCCACCACCAATTAACCCAAAACTTCAACACTGTTTGCAGGAATACAAATTTGATATTTATAAAAATGATGAGCAGAAGATTGTAGCTGCAATAAATAATTTTCAAAAACTTGTGCCTTCAAATCTTCCTAATGACAAATTAGATATTTTTGAAGAGCATTTTGATAATGCGTTAGGAACTTTTGCTCTAGTAGACAAACTTCAAAAATCTGAAAAAGAGTACAACTTGTTTGCAGAAGATTATAGAGATCTACACTTTAAAGTAAGAAAGAAAGAGAAAAAAATCAGAAAATTAAATAAGAAAATTTCAAAACTAGAGTCTGAAATTAGAAACTTAGATAAAGACGAAGCTTCAGATAAAAATAAATTAGAACTTAAAATAGAAAATTATCAATTAGAAATTGATGAGTTAAGCAAAGGAATACCAGAGATTTGGAAATCTAGAAATGAAGAGTTTAAAATTATTCAAAAATCAAAAAATACTAAAACCAAAAGATATAGAAAAAATGTTGATGAGGCGTATGACAATTTAGATCAAATAGTAACTTTTATACAGGATCATGAAAAATTAAAAAAACTTTCTCCAGAAATTAAAGAACTTAAATATAATATTGATAATAAAAATTATGAGGCATCAATTACAATAATTGATAACCTTTTTGAGAAACTTAGTGAAATTTCAGGTGCTGAAGAATTTGCGAATAAATTAGATGATCTTATTACAATTATAGATAACGATGAAGTTGAAGAAGAAAAATTAATATCTTCTAGTTTAGAAACATTTAACTTATTTAATAAAGAAGTCTCTTGGAGAGAAGATGCTAATAAAAATTTATTACCTGAGTTAATGAAATACAACGAGGTAATTAAAAATAATATTGGTTTAAGACGACAATCTAAATTAACCAAGGAACAAGCAAAATTTGTTGCAAGATGTAACTCTGTACATCGAGATGTATCGTTAAATTTTTAATTAATGGAAAATTATATTTTACCTAAAAGACAGGCTATTACTGTTTTTTTTGTATTTGCTTTTGGATATTTTTTATCTTGTTTGTTAAGAGCAATCACAGCCACTCTTTCTCCAGTTTTAACTTTAGAGTTTGAATTAATGGCTGCAGACCTTGGGTTACTTGCTGGAGGTTATTTTTTAGGTTTTGCATCTATGCAAATTCCTCTTGGATATTTGTTAGATAAGTTTGGACCAAAAAAAATTGTTTCATCATTTTTATTGATAGCATTTATTGGAACAGTATCTTTTGCACTTGCGCAAAACTTTTCAGGATTACTAGTTTCTAGAATATTAATTGGAGTTGGAGTAAGCGCTTGTTTAATGGCGCCATTAACAGGTTATAGAATTTGGTTTGCAGAAAACCAACAACAAAGAGCAAACTCTTGGATGTTAATGATAGCATCATTAGGGTTTCTATCTTCAACATTACCTATTCAACTTTTGTTACCAGCTTTTGGTTGGAGATGGATATTTGGTGGGATTGCAGCATTAATATTAATTAGCATATTTTTAATGTTAGCTTTTATACCAAAGTGGGATCATCAAAAAAATGAGTCATTAGATTATCAAACTAGCAAAGGTTCGTTAGCCGACGTATGGAAAAATAAATTCTTTATCAGTGTTATTCCAATGGGTTTATTTAATTATGGAGGATTAATGGCAATACAAACACTTTGGGCTGGACCATGGATGGTTAGAGTTGCTGGCTATACTCCAATAGAAAGTGCTACGGGATTATTCTGGATAAATATTACAATGCTTATCTCATTTTTTTTGTGGGGTTATTTTTTACCTAAGATTACAAACTTAGGATTTAGTGCATTAAGAATATTAAAACTCGGTTTACCAGTAAGCTTTTTGATTATGTTAATGATTATAATTTTAGGATCAAAAGCAGGTGCATTTTATATTACATTATTTATCCTAAGTTCAATTTTCTTATCTGTAACTCAGCCAGCTGTAGGCTTGTCTTTTGCTAGTCATCTTGCAGGTAAAGCTCTAACATCATTTAATTTATTAATTTTTCTGGGAACTTTTATAATGCAGTGGGTTATGGGTCTCGTAATCGATTTAGTTAAAACTTTTGGCTATACTGAAATAATAGGATTTAAAGCAGCTTTTTCATTTTTCTTATTTTTAAGTTTAATTTCTTATATATTTTTTTTAATTATTAATAAAAAATCTTAATTTTTTAAAATGAAAAATTTTAAAAATAGTTATTTACCTTTTTTATTACTTTTTATTCAGCCAGTTTTTATGGCTTCAAATTTAATAGTTGCAAGAGGTGGAGTTGAGTATGTACCTCCGATCTCGCTAGCATTCTGGAGATGGGCTGTAGTTGTTTTGTTACTTTTACCTTTTACTTATTCATTATTAATCAAAAATTCGAAAATAATAAAAAAAGAATTTAAAAAACTTTTCTTTTTAGGTGCAATGGGATGTGGTGTTTGTGGAGCATTCCCTTTTTTGGCAGGTGAAACAACAACTGTTACAAATATGGGAATTATTTACACTTCATCACCTATATTTATAATTATGATATCAGCAATTTTCTTTAATGAAAAAATCAATCTTACTAAAATTATTGGCTTAGCCTCTTGCTTAATCGGGGTTTTTGCAATTATCATTAAAGGTGATTTAAATCTTTTATTAGATCTAAATTTTACAATTGGTGATTTATGGATGTTAGCTGCAGCAATTGGTTGGGCACTTTATTCTATTTACCTTTTTTATTGGAAGTCCCAATTGCCTATTTTTCAAAGATTTACTCTAGTTGCATTTTTTGGAGCATTAAGCTTATTACCATTTTACATAATAGAGGAAGTGGCTGTTCAAAGAACTGTATTTAATTCACAATTTTTAATATGGGTTTTATTTGCTGCAATATCACCAGGAATAATTGCTTTTACTCTTTATACTCAGGCTCAAAAAAGTTTGGGAGCTTCCTTCACTGGTTTTACACTTTATATTTTTACAATTTATGCCGCAATTTATGGATTCATATTTTTTGATGAAAAACTTGAGTCCTTTCATTATTTAGGTACAGTTTTAGTATTCATCGGCGTTTATTTAGCTAAAAAAAATTATGAAACTAAAACGTAGGAATTTTTATTTGGAATTTATTATTGGAATTATTGCTATTTATGTTTCGGTCTTAATTTTACTATTTATTTTTCAAAGAAGTTTAATGTATCATCCTTTAGAAAATAACTATTCTGAAGACAGAATGGAAGTTGAGGTAGAAAAAGTAAAGATTATAACCTCAGATAAAATAAATCTATTAGGTTGGTTTCATAAAAAAGATCTCAAAAAATTCAAAACAATTGTTTATTTTCACGGTAATGCTGGGACACTTGAAAATAGAATTCATAAATTAAACCACTTTAAAGATATGGATGTTAATTTTTTAATAATAGCTTGGCGAGGTTTTAGTGGAAACAAAGGAAAACCCTCTGAAGAAGGACTTTATATAGATGCAAATAGCACAATTCTATGGCTTAAAAAATTAGGTTTAACAGAAAAAGACATAGTCATTTATGGAGAGTCCCTTGGAACTGGAGTTGCAACTGAGATAGCTCAAAATAAGGATTATGCTGGTTTAATACTCGAGACACCTTTTACATCTATGATCGAAGCTGCAAAAAACTTTTATCCATATATTCCAGTGTCTATTTTGTTAAAGGATAAGTATGACAATCAAAACAAAATCAAAAATATAAATATACCAGTTCTAATCATGCATGGTGAAGTTGATAAAATAGTTCCTTTTTGGATGGGTAAAAAAATTTATGAAATTGCCAACCAGCCAAAATATTCTCATTTTACAAAATTTGACGATCACATGATGGAATATGATGAAAATCTGTTATTTGCGTTAAAATCCTTTATAAAAAGTTTAAATTAAGCCACATTCTAAACAAACATAGTACAAATTCTTTTTTTAAATTTTATATGTGAGAAAGACGCTATTAATATTTATTATTTTTCTATCTTTTAAAAATTTTGTTTTAGCAGAAGAAAATAAGTTAATGATTGAGAATTTGTTTCATATAGATCAGATGAATTCACATAATGAAAATTTTGCTCTATATTTTAAAACCAGAGAGAAGGCAATATTAGCAAGAGGAGAAAACAGTAATTATATAAATGACTACCCTAAAGATCTTTATCTGTATGATTATGAAAAAAAAATTTCATATCCATTGATTTCTTATGAGTGGTTTCCTAAAAGAGCAAAATATTTTCTTGAAGAATATGACTTCCCAGTTTTTCCTGATGATTTTGCTTATTATCTTTTAAAAGATAATAAAACATTAGTAATGATAAGTGCTGTTAAAAGTTTAAATGCCAATTTTAAATTTGATATTAGTGAAAAAAAATTAGAACTTTATCCAAATAATGGAAAATTTGACTTTATTATTTCATCTATAGCTAAAAATTGTGGGCATGATAATTTTCAGGAAAATTATAAGTGCAGCTTCTATAAACCTTTAATATCAAGCACTTTAATCAATTAATTTGGGTAAAAGCATCAGCAAATTTTTCTGCTTCAAAAATTTGTAGATCATCCTCTTTTTCTCCTAATCCTAGAGCAATAATTGGAAGCTTATATTTTTTTGCAACAGCCAAAAGAATTCCTCCCTTAGCTGTACCATCTAACTTTGTCATTATTAAACCTGTTATTGGAATAATTTTATTAAATTCTTCAACTTGATTAATTACATTTTGACCTGAAGTAGCATCTAAAATTAAAATTACATCATGAGGAGCCTCAGGATCTATTTTTTTTGTTACATTTGCAATTTTTTTATACTCCTCCATCAAATTTTTTTTATTTTGTAATCTTCCAGCAGTATCAATTAAAACTTGGTTAAAGTTATTTGCAATTGCTTCTTCTATTGCTTTAAATGCAACAGATGCTGGGTCTGCACCTTGTGAGGATTTGGTTATATCAACCTCTACTTTATTTGCCCAGTTTTCTAATTGCTCAATAGCTGCAGCCCTAAAAGTATCTGATGCGGCAAGCATAACTTTATTTCCATTAGCCTTTAAAATTTTACTAATTTTTCCAATGGTTGTTGTTTTACCAACCCCATTAACACCCGAAACTAATGTTGCGTTAATTTTTTCTTTTTTTTTAAAAAAAGAATTATTTTCAAGAGGTTTCATTAAAGAAATAATATACTCTTTCAAGATAGTACTTATTTCCTCAGCAATGTCTTTTTTTGGATCAATTTTACTATCTGAGATTATTTCCTTTATTTCTGAAGCAGCAACAACCCCAACATCTGATTGAATTAAATATTCTTCAATTCTATCTAATGTTTTGTCATCTATCTCTTTTTTTACAACTATATCTCTTAAACCAGATGTAAAAGCAGATGCACTTTTCTTAAAACCAGATTTAAACTTATCAAAAATTCCCATTAAATATTAATCTCAATATTTTCAATATCTGAGACAGGTCCTTTCATATGAATACTATTATTCTTATCAATTGATATTGATAATCTACCAAGTGCAAACTCAATATCAGTTTTTTTATCGGTTAGTTCATTAATATTTGCTGCTATAGCTGTAGCACATGCAGCAGTTCCACATGCCTTTGTAAGACCAGCTCCTCGCTCCCAAACCTTAACTTTAATTAATTTTTTATTAATAACTTGTGCAAGGGTGACATTACATTTCTCAGGAAAATATTTATGATTTTCTATCTCAGGTCCAATTTTTTTTAAATCATAGTCTTTAATATTATCTACAAAAAAAACAACATGTGGATTTCCTACATTAACAGATGTGCCACCTATATGCTCAATATTATTTTTGTTAACAATTTTGATTTTTAAATTTTTGGTATCTAAATTTTGATTTAATGGAATTTCATTCCAATTAATTTTTGGAACCCCAATTTCAGTTTCTATTAAATTATCACCTAAAATTTGAGATTTTAATGCCCCTGAAGAAGTCCAAAGAATAATTTCTTTATCATTATTTTCTTTTGATAAAAGATCAGCTACACATCTAGTGCCATTTCCACATGCACCAGAAACGCTCCCATCTGAATTATAGAACTCTAATCCAGCATCTTTCTCATCACTTTTTTTAATGAATATTAGTTGATCACATCCAATAAATTTTCGATCACATATTTTTATAATCTGATCTTTGGTTAGATTATAATTTTGATATCGCTGATCAATAATTACAAAATCATTGCCTAAACCATCCATTTTAAAAGCTTTAATATCCATATATAGATATTTAACTTATTTATTGACTTTTTGAACCTCTATTATAGGTTGTTGCCGTTTCCGCAAAAACATTAACTTTGCGGTGTCTTTGGAAACAAAGAGATCGACACTAGTCAGCGAGGCTTCGCCCACTAGTGCGATTACTGCTGTGCGTAATAAATATGTTTGAAAATTTAACAAGTAAATTCGAAGAAATCTTTTCTTCTTTAAAAAAAGCTCCTTCACTTGATGAAGCTCAAGTTGATGAAGGATTAAGAGGTATTAGACAGGCTCTTTTAGAGGCAGATGTTACCTTAGATGTAGCTAAAGATTTTATCGAAAATGTAAAACCCAAAGTTTTAGGTCAAGAAATTATCAGATCAACTTCCCCTGGGGATATGGTTGTAAAAATTGTTTATGATGAATTAGTTAATTTATTAGGTGGATCAAATAATGAAATAAACCTTAATGCTGTTCCGCCAGTTCCAATGATGTTGGTTGGACTACAAGGTTCAGGAAAAACAACTACTACTGCAAAATTAGCTAAATATTTAGAGACCAATAAGAAAAAAAAGGTGATGATGGTTAGTCTTGATATTTATAGACCAGCAGCTCAAGAGCAACTTAGATCTCTTGGAGAACAAAATAATATCTTAACACTACCTATTATTGAAGGCCAACAACCAACTGATATTTGTCAAAGAGCTATTAGTGCAGCTAATCTAAATGGAGCAGAAATTATATTATTTGATACTGCTGGAAGAACTCAAATTGATTTACAAATGATGAGTGAAGTTAAACAAATTGAAAGTGTGATAAACCCTACAGAGACATTTTTAGTTGCAGACTCGTTAACAGGACAAGTTGCAGCATCTGTGGCAAAAGAGTTTAAAAATACGGTTAATCTATCAGGAATAATTTTAACTAGAGCAGATGGTGATGCAAGAGGTGGTGCAGCTGTCAGTATGAAGTATGTTTCTGATGTGCCGATTAAATTTTTAGGAATTGGTGAAAAAATTGACAATCTTGAAGTATTCCATCCTGACAGAATAGCAAACAGAATTCTTGGAATGGGAGATATTGTATCTCTTGTAGAAAAAGCTGCACAAGATTTAGGTGAAGAGAATATAAAAAAAGCAGAAGAAAATTTAAAAAAGGGACAATTTTCTATGCAAGATTATTTAACTCAGTTGAGACAAATGAAAAAAATGGGTGGTATCGAAGGAATAATGTCTTTTATGCCAGGTGTTTCAAAAATGAAATCTCAAATGGATTCAGCAGGAATTGATGAAAGCATTATTACTAAAAATGAAGCTATTATTTTGTCGATGACCAAAAAAGAAAGAGAGAACCCAAAACTTATTGATGGTTCTAGAAAAAAAAGAATTGCTAATGGCTCTGGCACAGATCCAGCCACTATCAATAAATTGCTAAAGCAATTTAAAATGATGTCTGAAATGATGAAAAAGATGTCAAAAGGAAATCTGAAAGGTATGTCTGATAAAGGAATACCGCCAGAGCTATTTAATCAATTAAAATAATAAAAGGAGAAAGAATGTTAAAACTAAGATTATCAAGAGGTGGAACAAAGAAAAGACCTGTTTACAAAGTCGTTGTAGCAGATAGTCGATTTGCAAGAGATGGAAGATTTATTGAAAAAGTTGGATTTTTTAATCCTCTTCTTCCTAAAGATAAAAAAGAGAGAGTTGGTCTTGAAGCTGAGAGAATTAAGTATTGGTTAGGTCAAGGGGCTCAACCAACTACTAGAGTTGCAAGAATTTTAGGTGAAAATGAATTAATACCAATGCCTGCAAATGGTAATAATCCTAAAAAGGCTGTTCCAAAAAAAGAGAGAAATAAAGAAGGTGAAGAGGCTCCAGCAGCTCCTAAAGCTCCAGCAGCAGAAGCTCCCAAAGAAGAAGCTCCAGCAGCAGAGGCAGCACCAGCAGCAGAAGCTCCTAAAGAAGAAGCTCCAGCAGCAGAGGCAGCACCAGCAGCAGAAGCTCCTAAAGAGGAACAAAAATAATTTAACAATTATTTATGTGGCAAGCTCAAGTGTTTACGCTTTATCCAGAAGTTTTTCCTGGGCCTTTATCAAAAGGCCTATATGGAAAAGCTTTATCTAAAAAATTATGGAACCTAAATATTGTAAACATTAGAGATGCAGCTGAAGATAAACACAAAACAGTTGATGATACTCCTTATGGAGGTGGCTCTGGAATGCTTTTAAAAGCAGATGTCCTAGCAAAGTCTTTAGATCAAAATATAATTGAAGGTGAGAAAGTAATTTATTTATCACCTAAAGGTAAAAAATTTGATCAAACTTATGCAAAACAATTATCAAATGAAAAATCAGTATCTTTCATTTGTGGACATTTCGAAGGTGTAGATGAGAGAGTATTAACTACTCGAAATATAGAGGAAATAAGTATTGGAGATTATATTTTGTCAGGAGGTGAAACAGCAGCTTTTGTTGTAATAGATAGCATACTTAGACTTTTGCCTGGAGTCTTAGGCAATGAGAATTCTAGAGTAGATGAGAGTTTTGAAAATGGGTTATTAGAGTATCCACAATACACAAAACCTCAAATTTGGGAGGAAAAATCAGTTCCAGAGGTGCTTTTATCGGGTGATCACAGTAAAATTAAAGACTGGCGTTTATCTCAATCTGAGGCTATAACACGCGTCCGAAGACCAGATTTATGGCAAAAATATAAGAAGAATTAACTTGATAAATACTGATATGAAAACAATTGAAGAAATAAACCAACACAACGTTAAACAAATACTTTCAGAGAAAAAAATTCCAGATTTTTATCCTGGAGATGTTGTTAAAGTTGGTGTTAGAATTACAGAAGGTAAAAAAGAAAGAATCCAATACTTTGAGGGTGTTTGTATTGCTAAAAAAAATAGAGACTTAAATTCTTCTTTTACAGTTAGAAAAATTTCTTTTGGAGAAGGTGTGGAGAGAACTTTCCCATTATATGGAACGTTAATTGATTCAATTAAAGTAATTAGATCAGGTAAAGTAAGAAGAGCTAAACTTTACTACTTAAGAGATAGAACTGGTAAATCAGCGAGAATTGCAGAAAAAATTAGAAAGAAAATTGGGATCAATGTTGATGTCAAGCCTGAAACTGTAACAGAAGAAAATGTTGCACCAGCAGCAGAGGCTCCTAAAGAAGAGGCTCCAGCAGTAGAAGCAGCACCAACAGCAGAAGCTCCAGCAGCAGAGGCTTCAAAAGAAAAACCAAAATCAGAAAGCCCTTCAGAAAAAAAATAATTTTTTTTTCAATGTCCACTACTCTTTACGATAAAATTTGGAATGATCACCTGGTTGATCAACAAGATGATGGAACAGCTTTGTTGTTTGTTGACAGACATTTAGTTCATGAAGTAACAAGCCCCCAAGCGTTTGAAGGTTTAAGAAATTCAAATAGAAAAGTTAGACATCCCAACTTAACTTTAGCTGTAGCTGATCATAATGTCCCTACAACGGATAGAACAAAAGGAATTTCAGATGCAGAGTCAAAAATACAAGTTGATACTCTAGAAGCTAACTGCAAAGAATTTGGTGTTCAACTTTTTGGAATGGATGATAAACGACAAGGTATAGTCCATATAATTGGACCCGAGCAAGGTTTTACTCAACCAGGAACAGTAATAGTTTGTGGTGACAGTCACACAGCAACACATGGTGCCTTTGGTTCTTTGGCGTTTGGTATTGGAACCTCAGAAGTTGAACATGTTTTAGCAACACAAACATTAGTTCAAAAAAAAGCGAAAAATTTTAGAATAAACGTTAATGGTCAATTACCTCTAGGAGTAACATCAAAAGATGTAATACTTCAAATAATCGGAAAAATTGGAACAGCAGGAGGAACAGGTTCAGTCATAGAATATGCAGGTGATTTAATTAGATCTTTAAGTGTTGAACAGAGAATGACTATTTGCAACATGACAATAGAAGGTGGAGCAAGAGCAGGTTTAATAGCTCCAGATGAAAAAATATTTAATTATCTAAAAGGAAAACCGATGTCTCCACAAGGAGATAATTGGGAGAAAGCTTTAAATTATTGGAATACTCTTAAGACAGATGAGGATGCAAATTTTGATCAAGAACTTAATTTAAATGCAAATGAAATTTTACCAATGATTACTTGGGGCACATCCCCTCAAGATGTAATTACGATTGATGATAAGGTTCCAAATCCTCAAAGTGAAAGTGATCAAGACAAAAAGAATTCTATTGAAAGAGCTTTAAAATATATGGGTTTAAAACCAGATATGGCAGCAAAAGATATTAAGATAGACAAGGTATTTATTGGAAGTTGTACTAATGGCAGAATAGAGGATTTAAGAGAGGCAGCTAAAATTCTAAAAGATAAAAAAATATCATCACATGTAAATGCGATGGTTGTTCCAGGATCTGGTTTGGTAAAAGAACAAGCTGAACAAGAAGGATTAGATAAAATATTTGTTAATTCTGGTTTTGAATGGAGAGAACCTGGATGCTCAATGTGTTTAGCGATGAATGCTGATAAACTAAAACCTGAAGAAAGATGTGCTTCTACTTCAAACAGAAATTTTGAGGGTAGACAAGGAAGAGGTGGAAGAACTCATTTAGTAAGTCCTGGTATGGCAGCTGCTGCAGCAATATCTGGAAGTTTAGACGATGTGAGAAAGTATCAAAACTAATGCAAAAATTTAATACATTAAAAAGTGTACCTGCATATTTACCAATAGTAAATATTGATACAGATATGATAATTCCAAAACAATTCTTAAAAACAATAAAAAGAACTGGACTTGGAAAAAATTTATTTTTCGAAATGAGATATGATGATCAGGGTAAAGAAATAAGTGACTTTATTCTAAATCAAAATCCATATAATGGTTCAAAAATTTTAATAGCTGGTAAAAATTTTGGATGTGGATCTTCTAGAGAACATGCTCCTTGGGCACTATTAGATTTTGGGATAACTTGTGTAATTAGTTCTAGTTATGCAGATATATTTTATAGTAATTGTTTTAAAAATGGAATTTTACCTATAATTCTAGAAGAGGAAAAAATTAAAGAATTATCAGAATACGCAAACAGAAAAGAAGAAATTTCAGTCGATTTAAATGATGAAAAAATAGTTTATGGAAATAACGAAATCAAGTTTGATGTAGATCCATTTAAGAAGAAGTGCTTACTAGAAGGTCTAGATGATATTGCTTTATCTTTAAAAAAGTCAGATAAAATTGAAAACTTTGAAACAAATCTAAAAGATAAAAAACCATGGATTTTTAATGATTAAAGTTAAAAAAAGAAAAATACTTTTATTACCAGGCGATGGTATTGGACCTGAGGTAATTGGAGAAGTAAAAAAAATTATTAATTGGTTCAATGATAATAAATCTTTAGATTTTGAGATAGATGAAGATCTTGCAGGCGGATGCTCTTATGACAAACATGGAACACCTATTACTGACGAAGTATTTTACAAAGCTTTAGAGAGTGAAGTAGTTATGCTTGGTGCAGTTGGAGGTCCTAAATGGGATAATTTAGAATTTTCAAAGAAACCTGAAAGAGCCTTATTAAAACTTAGAAAAGAATTAAAATTATTCGCCAATTTAAGACCTGCTATTTGTTTTGAACAATTAGTTGATGCATCAACATTAAAACCTGAAATTGTTTCAGGCTTAGACATAATGATAGTAAGAGAATTAACAGGTGGAATATATTTTGGTGAGCCAAGAGGTATTAAACCGATTGATAATGGCGAAAGAAAAGGGATTAACACCCATACATATACAACTAGCGAAATTACAAGAGTAGCAAGAGTTGCTTTTGATTTAGCTAAAAAGAGATCAAATAAAGTAACTTCATGTGAAAAATCAAACGTAATGGAAGCAGGGCAACTTTGGAAGGAAGAGGTTCAAGAGCTTCATGATAAAGAATATAAAGATGTAGAATTAAGTCATATGCTTGCTGATAATTGTGCAATGCAGCTTTTGAGAAATCCAAAACAATTTGATGTAATAGTAACTGATAATTTATTTGGTGATATGCTTTCAGATCAAGCTTCAATGTTAACAGGCTCCCTAGGTCTTCTGCCATCTGCATCATTAGGAGCAAAAAATAAAGATGGTGAAATGAGAGCTATGTATGAACCTATTCACGGATCTGCACCAGATATTGCTGGTAAAGGATTAGCAAATCCGATTGCATCAATATTAAGTTTTGCAATGTCATTAAGATACTCATTAGATCTAGATAAAGAAGCTGATGCTTTAGAAAAGGCAGTTCAAGACGTACTAAATGATGGTTTAAGAACAAAAGATATTCTATCAGAAGGTATGAAAGTGGCGTCAACATCTGAAATGGGTGATGCTATAATTTCAAAATTGCAATAATCTTAGAATTATTCTAAGCTTTAAATATGCCAAGTTACACCGCTCCAATAGAAGATATGTTATTTCTTTTTGAGAAGTTGAGAAATAATAAAAATTATAATGAATTAAAAAAATACGATGAGGTTACTACAGATTTAGTTAAAGATATCCTAGATGAAGCAGCAAAAATAAACCAAAATTTAATTTTACCTCTTGCAAAGATAGGAGATGAAAATCCTGCTGTTTTAGAAAATGGGGTAGTTAGAACACCTCCAGGTTATAAAGAAGCTTACCAAAAGTACATTGAAGATGGCTGGACATCATTATCTTGTGATCCAAAATTTGGTGGTCAGGGTATGCCAAAAACAGTTAGTGCGTTCTTTGATGAAATGCTTTCGTCAGCAAGCTTATCTTTTAAATTATATAGTGAATTAAGTATTGGCGCTTATAATTGTATTAATCATCATGCCCCTGAGGAGATTAAAGAAAAATATTTACCAAAAATAGTTGAGGGAAAATGGAGTGGCACTATGTGTTTAACGGAGCCAGTTTGTGGAACTGATTTAGGTCTGTTAAAAACAAAAGCTGCACAACAAAGTGATGGTACTTACAAAATTAGCGGTCAAAAAATATTTATTACATCAGGAGATCATGATTTAACTGAAAATATTATTCATTTAGTTTTAGCAAGATCAACAGACTCGCCAGCAGGGACGAAAGGTATAAGTTTATTTTTAGTTCCAAAATTCATTGTTAATGATGATGGAACAGTAGGACAGAGAAATGGAATATCGACAGGATCAATTGAAAGTAAAATGGGCATTAAAGGATCGGCTACGTGTGTTTTAAATTTTGATGAGGCAACAGGTTATATGATTGGATCAAAGGACAAAGGTTTAAATGCAATGTTTACTATGATGAATTTGGAAAGAATTGTTGTTGGCATTCAAGGTTTGGGTATTTCAGAAATTGCTTATCAAAACTCATTGGCTTACGCTAAAGAGAGAAAACAAGGTAAAACTAACAATACAAAATCTACAAATGGTGCAGATTTTATAATTGGACATGCAGATATAAGAAAGTCTTTATTAAATATGAAATCTATAATTGAGGGAGAAAGAGCTCTATGTTTTTGGCTTTCTCAACAAACAGAAGTTAGTCTTTATCATCCAGATGATAAAATTAAAAAGGAAGCTTCTGATTATGTTTCACTAATGACCCCTGTTGTAAAATCATTATTCACTGATTTAGCAATGGAAATAACCAATGATGCTATGCAAATTCATGGGGGATATGGATATACAAAAGACCAAGGAATTGAGCAGTTATATAGAGATAATCGAATTACCCCAATTTACGAAGGAACAAATTCAGTTCAAGCAGCTGATTTAGTTTTTAGAAAACTTTCAAATAAAAATGGAAATATCATTCAAAAATTTTTAGACATGGTTAAAGATGAGACCAATAGTAAGAATGAAAAAGTTAAGTCATATTCTAAAGAATTAAGTTATTACTTAGATATTTTGTACAAATTTACTGGCTGGATAGAGGACAAAACCAAAATTGAAAAAGATGATGTTAGTGCAGCTGCAAATGATTATTTAAAAACACTTGGCTATGTATCAATAGCATATTCATGGATTAAAGTTTTAGAAGTAAGCTTTAATGATTATGAGTCTAATAAAGAATTTTATGAAGATAAAATAAATACTGCAAAATTTTATTTTGATAAGGTCTTACCTCGAGCAGAGTTTCATTACAAATCTGCACTATCAGGTAGTTCAAATATAATGAATTTTAAATTTAATTAATCATGAGTAGTTACGATACAAATTTAGATAAAAATAAAGCTAATCATATCCCTCTTACTCCATTATCATTTTTACAAAGAGCAAAAGATGTTTACCCTAATTATGAAGCAATAGTTTATGAAGATAGAAAATACACATGGACGGAAGTTTATAAAAGAGCTGTAAAATTTGCGAGCGCTCTTTCAAAAATTGGAATTGGTAAAGGAGATACAGTTTCATTTTTAGCATTTAACACTCCTGAAATTTTTGAGGCACATTATTCAGTTCCAATGACAGGTGGAGTATTAAACACTATCAATGTTAGGTTAGATGCAAATACTATTGCTTATATTTTAGATCATAGTGAAGCTAAAGTATTAGTCGTCGATAGACAACTGCATGTCGAGGTCAAAAAAGCATTAGATAAGATAAGTAAAAAAATTACTATCATTGATATAAATGATAAACATGCAGACCAATCAAAGTTAGAAAAAATTGGTGATCTAGAGTACGAGGATTTTTTAAACACGGGTGATGAAAATTATGACTGGAAAATGCCAGAGGATGAGTGGCAAGCTATATCATTAAGCTATACTTCAGGAACAACAGGCAATCCTAAGGGAGTTGTTTACCATCATAGAGGTGCATACTTGATGTCTACTGGAAGTACAGTTGCCTGGAATATGCCAAATAGATTGAATTTTTTAACAATTGTTCCAATGTTTCATTGTAATGGCTGGTGTTATCCTTGGACTGTCCCAATGTTAAATGGAAGAACTATTTGCCTAAGGAATATAGATGTTAAAAAGATATTTGAACTAATAGATAAATATAATGTGACTCATTTTGGTGGTGCACCAATCATATTAAATATGATTACAGGAGCGCCAGAATCTGATCGAAAAAAACTTAAAAATAAAGTTTATGTATTAACAGCAGGCGCCCCTCCACCTAGTATAATTTTTAAGAAGATGAAAGAACTCGGTTTTGAAGTGATGCATGTTTATGGACTAACAGAAACTTATGGTCATGTTACCCAGTGTGCTTGGAATGATGAATGGAATGATTTTAATGAAGATAAACAGAATGAAATTAAAGCTAGACAAGGTGTTAGGTATCCAAATACTGAAGGGGTTACAGTAATGGATCCAGAAACAATGAAACAAGTCCCTCATGATGGAAAAACTATTGGTGAAATTATGATTAGAGGAAATGTAGTAATGAAAGGATATTTTAAAGATAAAACTTCAACAGATAAAGCAATGTCTGGTGGGTGGTTTCATACTGGTGATTTAGCAGTTATGCACCCAGATGGTTATGTTAAGATACAGGATAGATCTAAAGATATTATTATTTCTGGAGGTGAAAATATTTCATCTATTGAAATTGAAAATACACTTGCAAAACATCCATCAGTATCTATCGCAGCAGTAGTTGCAAAACCTGATGAAAAATGGGGCGAAGTTCCTTGTGCATTTATAGAAATGGTTCAAGATAAACCAGTTACAGAAAAAGAATTAATAGATTTTTGTAAGGAAACTCTAGCAGGTTTTAAAGTACCTAAAAAAGTTATTTTCTGTGAGTTACCAAAAACATCAACAGGAAAAATTCAAAAATTTGAATTAAGAAAACAGTTTTAGGAAAATATTTGATATTCGAGCTAGAAAATAAAAGTGTTCACGCATCAGACGCTGGAAAAGAATTAGATTATAAAAAAGAAACTATTATTTTTCTTCATGGTAGTGGTCTTTCACATATTGTTTGGTCTTTAGTTGAACAATTTTTTTCAAACAAAAACTTTAATGTATTGTCAATTGATCTACCTGGACATGGTAATTCAGAGGGCCCTTGTCTTAAAACAATTGAAGAAATTGCTGATTGGTTGGAAAAAGTATTTGTTAATTTGAAATTAGAGAAAGTAATTTTAATTGGTCACTCCCAAGGATGTTTGGAGATGCTTGAGTACTCAAATAAATACAAGAATAGGTTAAAAAAGTTAGTTTTTATAGGTGGATCTTATAAAATGCCTGTAAATCAAGACTTAATAGATTTAGCAGAAAATGGAGATTCAGATGCTGTTAAACTAATGATGAAGTGGGGTTATGAAGGGTCAAAAAAATTCATAGGTGGAAATCCTATAAAAAGAATAATCCAATCCCCGAGAGATATTAGTCAGATATTAGCAGTAGATCTTGTCGCTTGTAATAATTATGTAAATGGTTCGAGCGCTGTGAATACAATTGATTGTCCAACAATGTTTGTGTTTGGCGCTCTAGACAAAATGGTTAACATTGAGGTTGGAAAAAAATTTGCAAACTTGGTTGATAATTCAAGCACTCATGTAATTGATGGGTGTGGTCACATGATTATGATTGAAAAAGCCTTTGAAATGAGAGAGAAAGTCTTGGAATTTTTACAAAAATGAAAAATTTTTCAATAGCAAAATCTAGAAGACTCAGAAGTACACCTTACACTTCCAGAATAGAAAAACAGGGTGTAACGGCTTACACAGTTTATAATCACATGCTTCTACCAGCTGCGTTTGGATCTATCGAGGAATCTTATGAACATCTAAAAAAAGATGTTCAAGTTTGGGATGTTGCAGCCGAACGACAAGTTGAAATTCAAGGAAAAGATTCTGCAAAACTTGTTCAATTGATGACTTGTAGAGATTTATCAAAATCAAAAATTGGCAGATGTTATTATTGCCCAATCATTGATGATGAGGGAAATTTGGTAAATGATCCCGTAGTTTTAAAGTTAGCAGAGGATAAATGGTGGATATCGATTGCTGACTCAGATGTGATCTTTTTTGCAAAAGGTTTAGCTTCTGGATATAAATTTGATGTCAAGATTGTTGAACCAATCGTTGATATTATTGCAGTTCAAGGTCCTAAGTCTTTTGATTTAATGGAAAAAGTATTTGGAAAAATAATCAAAGAATTAAAATTTTTTGGCTTTAGTTATTTTGAATTTGAAGGCGCACAACATCTAATTGCTAGATCAGGATGGTCTAAACAAGGAGGGTACGAAGTGTATGTTCAAGATACGCAATCAGGACAGAAATTGTATGATTACTTATTTGAAGTAGGAAAAGAATTCAATGTAAAACCAGGTTGTCCGAATTTAATTGAAAGAATTGAAAGCGGGTTACTTTCGTATGGAAATGATTTTGATAATAATGACAATCCTCTAGAGTGTGGTTTTGATCAATATGTTTCGTTGGATAGTGAAATTAATTTCCTAGGAAAAGAAAAACTTAAAAAAATTAAATTAGATGGAATTTTAAAAAAACTAATGGGTGTTAAATTAGATGCTAAAGAAATTAGCATGTCAGGATCATTAGATCTGAAAGATGATAATGGTAAAATTATCGGAGAATTGAGATCAGCGTGTTATTCCCCACATTTTGGAAAAGTTATAGGAATAGCTATGATGAAAAAACCTCATTGGGAAGTATCTCAAAGCGTAAAAGCTGAGATAAACGGTAATGTCTGTACCGGAAACGTTTGCGATTTGCCTTTCATTTAGTATAAACTTCAACAAAATCATGAATATAGCTATTGTTGGAGCCACTGGTAATGTTGGTAGAAAAATATTGGAAGTTCTGGAAAAGAAAGAACTGTCTATAGATAATTTATATTTACTAGCCTCATCTAGAAGTGCTGGATCTAAAATCAATTTTAATGGAAAAGAGTATGAGGTGATTGATCTTGAAACTTTTGATTTTTCAAAAGTAAAAATAACCTTTTTTGCAGCTGGAGGAAAAATTTCAGAAAATTTTGCTGAAATTGCAGCCAAGCATTCTTTGGTAATTGATAACTCAAGTTTTTATAGAATGGATCCTGATGTTCCTTTAATAGTGCCCCAAGTAAATTCGGAACATCTAAATAATATAAAAAAAAATATTATCGCAAATCCAAACTGCTCAACCGCTCAACTTGTTATAGCTTTAAAGCCGTTGCATGATTTATTTAAAATTAAAAGAATAGTTGTTTCAACTTATCAATCAGTTTCAGGAGGTGGAAAGGCTCCTATGGATGAATTGATAGAACAAACAAAACAAGTTTTACAAAATAACAAGGTGGAGTCTAAAAACTTTACAAAACAAATTGCATTTAATGTAATTCCTCACATAGATGTATTTGCAGATGACGGTTATACAAAAGAGGAACTTAAAATGACCAATGAAACAAAAAAGATTTTAGATAACGATATAGATCTAACAGCTACATGTGTAAGGTTACCTGTATTAGTTTCACATTCAGAGTCGGCCAATATAGAATTTGAAAAACCTTTTACATTAGAAAAAGTAAGAGAGGCTTTAGATAATTTTGAAGGCTGTAAAGTAATTGATGAACGAGTTAATGGAGGCTATTCAACCCCTTTAGAGGCTGAAGGAAAAGATGAAACATTTATTTCAAGAATTAGGGAGGATAAAACTATAACCAATGGTTTAAATATGTGGATTGTATCAGATAATCTTTTGCGAGGAGCAGCTTTAAACGCAGTTGAGATTGCAGAAACATTGATTAAAAATAATTTTTATGGAAAATAAAAGACCATTATCTCCACATATACAAATTTATAGATGGCATATTTCATCATTAGTATCTATCTCACACCGAATAACAGGAATTATTAATATTATTGGGACAACATTGATCTGTATTTGGGTATCTTTGTTAATTTTAGGTGATGCTAACTATAATTTTATAAATCAATTTTTAAATTCAGTATTAGGAAAATTTTTTGCGATAGGCTTAGTTTGGTCTTTTAGTTTTCAAATGTTGAGTGAAATTAGACATCTGATAATGGATATGGGTTATGGCTTTGAATTACAAACAACTCGTATCACAGGTCTTATGGTTATTTTTGGTTCTTTTTTATTAACAATTTTGATTTATTTAATAGGTAAAAATTTTATTTAGTATGAATTTAGCTACAAAAAAATGGGTATTTTTGAAGATATCTTCAGTAATTTTGTTACCGTTAATGTTTTGGTTTATTGTTAATTTTGTAGCAATTTATAATGATGATTATTTTGAGGTTGTAAAATTTTTTACTGATCCCACCTCTAAGTTTTTATTTAGTTTTTTTATTATTTTTGCTTATTTTTTTTCTTCATTAACTATTAGTGAGGTTTTTGAAGACTATATAGCTGATGGTAAAATCAAATATGTCGCAAACAGACTATTATTTATTTCTGCTATAATCATTCCATTATTAACAATTATTTTTTTATTTAATCTTAATTAATGAGTTCTTATAAAATTATTGATCACGAATATGATGTTGTTGTTCTTGGAGCAGGTGGTTCTGGTTTAAGAGCTGCTGTTGGTTTAAGTGAAGCTGGATTAAAAACAGCCTGTATTTCAAAAGTTTTTCCAACAAGAAGTCATACTTCTGCTGCTCAAGGTGGTATTTCAGCAGCTCTTGGAAATATGGGTGAAGATGATTGGAGATGGCACATGTATGATACAGTTAAAGGTGCCGATTGGTTAGGTGATCAAGATAGCATTGAATATTTATGCAAAGAAGCTCCAAAAGCAGTAATTGAATTAGAAAAGTATGGTGTACCATTTAGTAGAACTGAAGAAGGAAAGATTTATCAAAGACCTTTTGGCGGAATGACTAAAAATTATGGTAATGGCATAGTTCAAAGAACTTGTGCAGCAGCAGATAGAACAGGTCATGCAATACTTCACACGCTTTATGGACAAGCTTTAAAACATAATACAGAATTTTTTATAGAATATTTTGCTTTAGATTTATTAATGAAAGATGGTGAGTGTAAAGGATTGATAGCATGGAATTTAAATGATGGAACAATCCATAGATTTAGAGCACACACCGTAATCATAGCAACAGGTGGGTATGGAAAAGTGTATTATTCAGCAACATCTGCTCACACATGTACAGGAGATGGTAATGCAATGGTGCTTAGAGCTGGACTACCTTTGCAAGATATGGAATTTGTACAATTCCACCCAACAGGAATATATGGTCATGGAACTTTAATTACGGAAGGTGCTAGAGGAGAAGGCGGCTATCTTACAAACTCAAAAGGTGAAAGGTTTATGGAAAGATATGCGCCTAATGCTAAAGATCTAGCTTCAAGAGACGTGGTGAGTAGATCAATGTCAATTGAGATTAATGAAGGAAGAGGAGTTGGCAAAGAACAAGATCATGTTCATCTAAACTTAAGCCACTTAGATAAAGAAATCATCGAGAGTAGATTGCCAGGAATTACAGATGCTGCAAGATTATTTGCAAATGTTGATGTTACTAAAGAGCCAATTCCAGTTGTACCCACTGTTCACTATAATATGGGAGGAATTCCAACCAATTATAAAGGAGAAGTTTTGACAGTGAATGGTTCTGAAAAAACTGTCCCTGGGTTAATGGCAATTGGAGAAGCAGCTTGTGTTTCAGTTCATGGAGCTAATAGATTAGGATCAAATTCTTTAATAGATTTAGTTGTTTTTGGAAGAGCAGCAGCAAAAAGAGCTTCTGAGTTAGTTACACCAGGAACACCTCATGAAGAGATTGGAGAATCTGAAACTCAAAAATGTTTGAATAGGTTTGATAAACTTAGAAATGCAAATGGTGAAAATAATACAGCAGATCTGAGACTTTCTATGCAAAAAACTATGCAATCTAAATGTGCAGTTTTTAGAACGGAAAAAACTCTTAAAGAAGGAGTTGATGAAATTAGAAAAACATATGATGGAATGGACTCTATTTCTGTTAAAGATAGGTCTTTAGTATTTAATACTGATTTAGTCGAAACTCTAGAATTTGATAATCTTATTAGACAAGCCATAACAACAGTGGACTCCGCATATCATAGAAAAGAAAGTAGAGGCGCTCATGCAAGAGACGATTATCCAAAAAGAGATGATGAAAAATTCATGCAACATACACTAGCTTGGTGTGATGGTAAAAATACAAAAATAAGTTATAGAGAAGTACACAAATCGACATTAACCAATGAAGTACAATACTTTCCACCACAAGAAAGAGTGTACTAATGGTTCAAATCAATTTACCTAAGAATTCTGAGGTTACTAAAGGTAAATATTATCAAGATAAAACTGGTTCAAAAAATATAAGAAAAGTTAACGTATATAGATGGGATCCTTCTACAGAGGAGAATCCAAGGTTAGACACCTACGAAGTGGATATGGATAATTGTCCATCAAAAGTTTTAGATATACTAAATAAAATTAAGAATGAAATTGATCCAACATTAGCTTACCGACGATCTTGTGCGCATGGAGTTTGTGGATCTTGTGCAATGAATATGGGGGGTAAAAACGGTCTTGCATGTACAACACCTCATGCAGAAATTGATGGTGATATAGACATTTACCCTTTGCCCCATTTAAAAGTTAAGAGAGATTTAATTGGTGATTTAGATGGACTTTACAAACAATATCAATCTATTGAACCTTGGTTAAAAAATAATTCAAAAATAGAAACAACTGAAATATCACAATCAAAAGAAGAAAGAGCTAAACTTGATGGTGCCTATGAATGTATTATGTGTGCATGCTGCTCCACATCATGCCCAAGTTATTGGTGGAATGGAGATAAATACTTAGGCCCTGCAGTTCTACTTCAAGCTTATAGATGGATCATTGATAGTAGAGATGAAGAAAGAGAAGCAAGATTAAAAAAAGTTGCAGATGAACTTAAACTTTACAGATGCCATACTATCCTAAATTGCACTAATGCTTGTCCAAAAGGCTTAAATCCAGCAAAAGCAATTGCTGAATTAAAAAAAATGATTGCTACAGCTAATGTTTAAATAGACTAACAAGCTTTTTTGATTTAAAAGACCGTATTCATGAAATTAATAGAGCACTTCGTTGGGGGAAAGATTATCCCTGGTTTATCAGATAAAAAGAGTAAAATCTATAATCCTGCAACTGGAGAACAAGAGTCTGAAGTAAAACTTGCCTCGAAATCTGACTTAGATCAAGCAGTTGAAGTTGCCAAAAAAGCTTTTGAAACTTGGTCGTTAAAACCAGCTCTTCAAAGAGCAAGAGTGATATTTAAATTTAAAGAATTAATTGAAAAAAATTCTGAAGAACTTACAAAATTAATTGTTTCAGAACATGGAAAAGTTTATGAGGACGCTAGAGGCTCTTTAACACGAGGTCTTGAAGTGGTAGAATTTGCTTGTGGAATTCCACATTTGTTAAAAGGTGAATACTCCGAAAATGTGGGTACAGATGTTGATAGCTATTCTATGAGGCAGCCACTAGGAGTGGTTGCTGGAATTACTCCATTTAATTTTCCCGCTATGGTTCCAATGTGGATGTTTCCTATAGCCATAGCTTGTGGAAATACATTTATACTTAAGCCTTCAGAAAAAGATCCATCTTGTCCTTTAAGATTAGCCGAATTACTTTCTGAAGCTGGTCTTCCAGATGGAGTATTTAATGTAGTAAATGGAGATAAAGAAGCGGTTGATGCAATCCTAGAAAATAAAGATATTAAAGCTGTAAGTTTTGTTGGATCAACACCAATTGCAAAATATATTTATGAAAATTCAGCAAAAAATGAAAAAAGAGTTCAAGCACTAGGTGGAGCAAAAAATCATTTAGTTGTTATGCCTGATTGTGATTTAGATGGTGCAGTAAATGGTTTAATGGGTGCAGCTTATGGTTCTGCTGGAGAAAGGTGTATGGCCCAATCCGTTGCAGTTGCTGTAGGAGATATTGGAGATGAGCTTGTATCTAGATTATCAAAAAAAGCAGAAGCTCTAAAAGTTGGTCCAGGCATGGATAAAACATCTGAGATGGGTCCTTTGGTTACAAAAGAACATTTAGAAAAAGTTAAAAGTTATGTTGATCTAGGTGTTGAAGAAGGCGCTAAGTTATTGGTTGATGGAAGAAATTTAAAACTTCAAGGATATGAAAACGGATTTTATATAGGTGGTTGTTTATTTGATCATGTAAACAAAGATATGAGAATTTATAAAGAAGAAATATTTGGTCCAGTTTTATCTGTAGTTAGAGTTAAAACTTTTGAGGAAGCAGCAAAATTAATTAATGATCATGAATATGGAAATGGTGTGAGCATTTACACAAGAGACGGAGATGCAGGTAGAACTTTTGCAAGTAAAATCCAAATAGGAATGGTAGGGATAAATGTACCAATTCCTGTTCCTATGGCATTTCATAGTTTTGGTGGATGGAAAAGATCTTTATTTGGAGATAGTGGAATGCATGGCATGGAAGGAATAAAATTTTATACGAAACTTAAAACAGTAACATCTAGATGGCCTTCGGGTGTCCGTTCAAATGCGGAATTTGTAATGCCAACAATGAAATAAGGAAAAAAATGAGCAAAATATCTTTGATTGGCGCAGGCCAAATAGGCGGAACTTTAGCACACTTAATTGGAACAAAAGAGTTGGTAGATGAAGTAGTTTTGTTTGATGTCGCAAGTGGAATAGCAAAAGGGAAAGCACTTGATATAGCGCAATCATCATCAGTAGATGGTTTTAACGTAAAATTTTCAGGTACAGATGATTATAAAGATATCAAAGACTCAGATGTAATTATTATTACTGCTGGTGTACCAAGAAAGCCAGGCATGAGTAGAGATGATTTGTTAGGAATTAACTTAAAAATTATTAAACAAGTAGCAGAGGGTATTAAGCAGAATGCTCCTAATGCATTTGTTATATGTATTACTAACCCTTTAGATGTCATGGTTATGGCATTTCAAAAATTTTCAGGTTTACAAACTAATAAAGTTGTTGGAATGGCTGGAATTTTAGATAGCTCAAGATTTAAATTATTTCTATCATTAGAATTAAATGTTCCAGTAAAAGAAATAGATGCAATGGTGATGGGCGGACATGGAGATACTATGGTTCCAATGCCTAGATTTACCAAAGTTTCAGGAACACCTTTACTTGATTTAGTAGAAGAGGGAAAAATTTCTCAAGAAAGATTAGAAGAAATAAATCAAAGAACAAGAGACGGTGGAGCAGAGATAGTTAAATACCTTGAAAAAGGATCTGCATTTTATGCACCTGCTGCATCAGGAGTTCAGATGGCTGAAGCTTACTTAAAAGATGAAAAAAAATTACTACCATGTGCCGTTCAATTAAATGGAGAGTATGGTGTAGATAGTGTCTATGCAGGTGTTCCAGTTGTTATTGGAAAAGATGGAGTGGAAAAAATAGAGCAAATTGATTTAGATGATAAAGAGAAAAAAGAATTTATGCATTCTATTGATGCAGTTAAAGCTCTTTGGGAAGCAGCATCTAAAATAGATCCTGATCTTTCTAAGTAATAATGAATATTCACGAACATCAAGCTAAGCAAATTTTAAAGAAATATGGTGCAATTGTTCCAGAGGGTGCGTTTGCTTTATCAGTTGATGAATTAGTAGAAAAAGCAAAATCATTAAATACCAAAAAATATGTTTTAAAAGCCCAAATCCATGCAGGAGGAAGAGGTAAAGCTGGAGGGGTAAAAATATTAGATACTATTGAAGAGTTGAGTAAGGCAGCAAAAGAGATGATGGGAAAAACTTTAGTTACTCATCAAACGGGTCCTGAAGGAAGAGAAGTAAAGAGATTATATGTTGAAGAGTCGTCAAACATAGACAAAGAGTTTTATTTATCTTGTTTAGTAGATAGAGCTAGTTCTAAAATAGCTTTCATATCTAGTGATCAAGGTGGTATGGATATTGAAGAAGTAGCAAGCAGTACACCTGAAAAAATTATCACAACTAAAGTTGATATAAATAGTGAAATTTCAGACAAAGATTGTGAAAAGATAGTTAAAATCTTTAACTTAAGTGATAGCACAAAAACTCAAGCAATATCACTAATAAAATCAATTTATCAAATGTTTATAAGTACGGATGCAAACATGGTTGAAGTTAATCCGCTAATTTTAACCAAAGAAGAAAAAATTATCTGTTTAGATGCAAAAGTAAATTTCGATTCCAATGCTTTATTTAGACATCCTGAAATCGTTGAATTAAGAGATTTAAATGAAGAAGATCCAACTGAAATAGAAGCAAGCAAACATGATCTAGCTTACATAAAATTGGACGGAAGTATTGGCTGTATGGTTAACGGTGCAGGTTTAGCTATGGCAACAATGGACATAATTAAATTATATGGAAAAAAGCCAGCTAATTTTTTAGATGTTGGTGGTGGTGCTTCAAAAGAAAAAGTTTCAGCAGCCTTAAAGATCATTCTATCGGACAAAAATGTTAAGGGAATTTTAGTTAATATTTTTGGAGGCATAATGAGATGTGATGTTCTTGCTCAGGGTGTTGTAGATGCAGCCAAAGAAATAAATATTAGTGTTCCATTAGTTGTTAGACTTGCTGGGACAAATTTTAAAGAAGGAAAAGAAATATTGGATAACTCAGGCTTAAAATTAATATCTGCTGAAAATTTAGATGATGCAGCAAAAAAGATTGTAGAGGCAATTAAGTAAAATGTCTGTTTTAGTAAACAAAAACACAAAAGTAATCTGTCAAGGTTTTACAGGTGCTCATGGCACTTTTCACTCTGAACAAGCCATTAAATATGGAACTAATTTAGTTGGTGGAGTAACTCCTAAAAAAGGTGGTCAAAAACATTTAGATAGACCTGTTTTTAATAGTGTTATCGAAGCAAAGAATAGCGTTGGTGCAGACGCGTCAATGATTTATGTTCCTGCTAAATTTGCTGCTGCTGCAATTATAGAAGCGATAGATGCATCTGTAGAATTAATAGTTTGTATTACTGAAGGTATTCCAGTTCAGGATATGCTTAAAGTAAGACAAAAATTAAATGGCTCAAAGAGCAGATTGATTGGACCAAATTGCCCAGGAATAATTACACCAGATGAGTGCAAAATTGGAATTATGCCAGGAAATATTCACAAAAGAGGATCGGTTGGAATTGTATCAAGATCAGGAACACTTACTTACGAGGCAGTTGCACAAACAACTGAAAACGGATTAGGTCAATCAACTTGCATTGGTATTGGAGGTGATCCGATTAATGGAACAAACTTTATTGATTGCTTAGATTTATTTTTAAATGATGAAGAAACAGAATCTATTTTAATGATAGGAGAAATTGGGGGTACAGCAGAAGAGGAAGCTGCTGAATTCGTTAAAAATCACAAAATCAAAAAACCAATAGTTGGGTTTATTGCAGGAATTACAGCTCCCCCAGGAAGAAGGATGGGGCACGCAGGAGCTATTATTTCAGGAGGAAAAGGTGGGGCTGAAGATAAGATTAAGATAATGGAAGAATCTGGTATTACAGTCGCAAAATCGCCATCAATAATCGGAAAAACACTATTTAATAAATTGTCAAATTGAAAAATAATATCAGAGGACTATATTAAATAAATAGATGTCAGCATCAAAAAATCTTGAATACGAAAAAACCTCATTTTTAAATAAATCTAATAGTGCGTTTATTGAACGAATGTATCTTAAATTTGTGAACAAGGACGCAGATTTACCAGATAGTTGGAAAGATTATTTTGAAGGTATTGGTGATGAATTAAATATTATTGCAAAAGAAATTAATGGTCCATCATGGGGTCCTAAAAAAAATATAGTAGATATTGATGAACTTCAAAAAAAAATTGACCAAGAAGAAAAAAATTCCAATGGTATTACTGTAAATAATAATGGTATAAGTCCAAGCTCATCAAGATCTAATGAAGACTCTATTAAAGCAGTTTCAATGATCAGATCATATAGACAACGAGGACATCTTATAGCTAAACTAGATCCACTTGAATTGATGAAATCAGATTATTTAGATGAGCTTCACCCAGAGTCTTTTGGTTTTAAAAAAACAGATTATCAAAAAAACATTTATCTTGGTGGAGTAATCAACAGACAAAATTCAAATATTAAAGAAATATTGAGTTTTCTAAAAAAAACTTATTGTGGACCAGTTGGTTATGAATATATGCACATTTCTAATCCAACAGAGAGAAAATGGTTTAGGGACAGAATTGAAAAATCAGATGATAATTTAAATTTTACCAAAAATGGTAAAGAAGCTATTTTAAATAAATTAATTCAAGCAGAGGGTTTTGAAAAATTTTTACATACAAAATATGTTGGAACTAAAAGATTTGGATTAGATGGAGGTGAGAGTTTAATACCTGCTTTAGAACAAATAATTAAAATTAGTGGTCAGTCTCAAGTAAAAGAAGTTAAGATTGGCATGTCTCACAGAGGAAGACTAAATGTTTTAGCTAACGTGCTACAAAAGTCTTACAAAAGAATATTTAATGAGTTTGCTGGAGAGTTTGGAACATCATCAGATGAAGGGGCGGGAGATGTAAAATATCATTTAGGTGCTTCATCTAATAGAGAGTTTGATGGAAATTCAGTTCATGTAAGTTTAACTGATAATCCATCACATTTAGAGGCAGTTAATCCAGTTGTGCTTGGTCAAACTAGAGCAAAACAATATTTTCATAAAGATAAGGAGAGAAATAAAGTAATACCAATTTTAATTCATGGCGATGCAGCATTTGCGGGCCAAGGTGTTGTGGCTGAATGTTTTGCAATGTCGGGGCTACCTGGACATAATACTGGTGGTACAATTCATATAATAGTGAATAATCAAATAGGATTTACTACTAGCCCAAGGTTCGCTAGGTCTTCTCCATATCCTTCTGATATAGCAAAGATGGTTGATGCTCCAATAATTCATGCAAATGGAGATGATCCAGAAGCAGTTGTTTATGCGGCTAGAATAGCAACAGAGTTTAGATTAAAGTTTAATAGAGATGTAGTTGTAGATCTAATTTGTTATAGAAGGTTTGGTCATAACGAAGGAGACGAACCATCTTTTACTCAACCTTTAATGTATGAAAAAATTAGATCGCATCCTTCAACAACAAAAGTTTATGGAAAAAAACTTGTAGAAGAAAATATTATATCAAGTGAAAGCTTAGATAATTCCATTAAGACTTTTAAAAACTTACTTGATGATCAATTTAAAAATGCAAAAGACTATAAGCCTAAAATTGCTTGGTTTGAAGGAACATGGTCTGCTTACAAGCCTGAAAAAGGAAAAGATAAAAGAGGTGTAACAGGAGCAGATACTAAAAAGTTATTAGAAATTTCTGAAAAAATAAATTCATCATCAGATGATTTAAATTTACATAAAACAATAGTCAAAATATTAAATAATAGAAAAGAAGCTGTTAAAAGTGGATCTAATATTGACTGGTCAACAGCTGAAACCTTAGCCTTTGGATCTCTATTAGAAGAAGGTTATCCAGTTAGATTAGTTGGTCAAGACTCTGGAAGGGGAACATTTAGTCAAAGACATTCGGTTTTAAGAAATCAAAAAGATAACAGTAGATATGTTCCTTTGAATAATATTTCTAAAAATCAAAAACAATTTGAAGTTGTTGATAGCTTTTTATCAGAATTAGCTGTCCTAGGATTTGAGTATGGTTATAGTTTGGTAGAACCTAACACGCTTACTTTATGGGAGGCACAGTTTGGAGATTTTGCAAATGGTGCTCAGGTTGTGATAGATCAATTTATTGCATCGGGGGAAAGAAAATGGAGAAGAGCTTCTGGGTTAGTAATGTTGTTACCTCATGGATATGAGGGTCAAGGACCAGAGCATTCATCAGCTCGACTAGAGAGATTTTTACAGCTGTGTTCAAACGATAATATGCAAGTTATGAATTGCACAACGCCTGCAAATTATTTTCATGCTTTAAGAAGACAAATGCACAGGGATTTTAGAAAACCTTTAATTATGATGACTCCAAAATCTTTACTTAGAAATAAATATTGTGTTTCAAATTTAGAGGATTTTAGTAAATCAAATACTTTCCACAGAATACTTTGGGATCATGCAATAGATCCACAAACCCAAGGTTTTATAAAATTAAAAGAAAGCTCTAAAATAAAAAAAGTAATTTTGTGTTCAGGAAAAGTTTATTTTGATTTATTAGACGCTAGAGAAAAATTAAAAAAAGATGATGTAGTCTTGTTTAGAATAGAACAACTTTATCCATTTCCAGCAAAAACACTTGTTAAAGAGTTAAAACCATATGCTGAGAATGCTAAATTTTTTTGGTGCCAAGAAGAGCCTAAAAATATGGGTGCATGGTTCTCAGTAAGGGATTATATCCAATGGACATTAGACACTATTAAGGCTAATAATAACGAAATTTCTTATATAGGAAGAAGCCCTGATGCATCTCCAGCAACCGGATATGCCAAGAGGCATAATTCGCAACAACAAGAAATAATTGATAAGGTATTTGAATAATTATAAATGAGTGAAAAAATTGTAGTTCCAGTTCTTGGAGAAAGTATTACTGAGGCAACAGTAGCAAAATGGCTTAAAAATACTGGTGATGCTGTAGAAGCAGATGAGCCAATTGTAGAGCTTGAAACAGACAAAGTTAATCTTGAAGTACCATCCCCGGTAAAGGGTATTTTAACTGAAATAAACTCAAAAGCTGGTTCAGTTGTAGAAGTAGGGGCATTACTTGGTTTGGTATCAGAAAGTGGATCAGCAAGTTCAATCAAAAAAGAAAAGGTTAAAAAAGAAGAACCTACTCAAAAAGAGGACAATGTAATTAAATTAGATCCATCTAAAAAAGAACCAAAAATTTTTGAAGAAACAACAGAAAAAAATGATCTGCAAGAACCATTAGTTTTAACTGATGAAGTTATAGAAGAAGAAGCTCCAAAGACTAAAATAGAAAAATCAGAACCTAAAACTAATGCTGAAAGCCAAACACTTTCACCTGCAGTTAGAAAAATTGTTGTAGAAAATAAAATAGATATTAATTCAGTTCAAGGCTCAGGAAAAGGTGGAAGAGTTTTAAAGGGTGATCTCATAAGTTTAATGGGAGCAAATCCACAGCCTTCTGAGAGAAAAGTTAAGTATGGTCAAGAAGAAAGAATTAAAATGACCAGACTAAGACAGACGATAGCTAAGAGATTAAAACAAGCACAAGAAAATGCAGCTTTGTTAACTACATTTAATGAAGTTGATATGACAAATATTATGGAAATGAGAAAAGAAAATCAGCAAGATTTTCAAAGTCGTTATGGAATAAAATTAGGTTTTATGTCTTTTTTTGTTAAAGCGTGTGTTGTTGCATTAAAAAATTTCCCAGCAGTAAATGCTGAAATTGATCGCGATGAAATAATTTATAAAAATTATTATAATCTTAGTTTTGCTGTAGGAACTGAAAAAGGTTTAGTTGTGCCTGTGTTAAGAAATGCTGACGAATTATCATTTGCTGATATTGAAAAAAATATTAAAGAAATTTCAGAAAAAGCAAGAGATGGAAAATTAACTATTGAAGATCTTCAAGGTGGAACATTTACAATTAGTAATGGTGGTGTGTATGGATCAATGTTATCAACACCAATATTAAACCTCCCTCAATCAGGGGTACTTGGAATGCATAATATTGTTGAAAGACCTGTTGTAGTTGATGGAGAAATAAAAATTAGACCTATTATGTATTTAGCTTTGTCATATGATCATAGAATAATTGATGGCAAAGAGTCAGTTTCATTTTTAAAAATGGTTAAAGAAAACTTAGAGGACCCTAGACGGTTATTTTTGGATATTTAAATGTCAGAAAAATTTCAAGCAGTAGTTATTGGAGGGGGTCCTGGCGGATATGTTTGTGCTATTAGACTTGCTCAGCTTGGATTAAAAACAGCATGTATTGAGTCGAGAGGATCTCTTGGAGGAACGTGTTTAAATGTTGGATGTATACCTTCAAAAAGCTTGTTAAATTTATCTGAGGAGTTTCATAAAGTTCAAAACTTATCTAGTAAAGGAATTGAAGTTGGTGAGGTTAAGCTAAATCTTGAAAAAATGATGAAAAGTAAAGATAAAGCAGTGACTATTCTTACTAAAGGTGTCGAATTTTTGCTGAAAAAAAATAAGGTGACCTATTACAAAGGAACTGGAAGCTTCAAATCTCAAAATGAAATTATAATTAGAGATGACCAAAACAAAGAGACAGCTATAGAGGCTGAAAAAACAGTGATAGCAACTGGTTCTGTACCAGTGTCTTTACCTGGAATAGAAATTGATGAGAAAGTTATTGTATCTTCAACAGGTGCATTAAAATTAGATAAAGTACCAAATAAAATGGTTGTAGTGGGAGGTGGTTACATTGGATTAGAGATGGGATCAGTTTGGTCAAGATTAGGAGCTGAAGTTCAAGTGGTAGAATTCCTAGATCATATTACTCCTGGTATGGATAAAGAAATTTCATCAGAATTTATGAAGATATTAAAAAAACAAGGTATCAAATTTAACATGCAAAATAAAGTTGAAGCTATTCAAAATAATAAATCAGGAGCTGTAGTTTCAACAGTTGATAAAGATGGAAATAAAAATAAATTTGAATGTGATGTTGTACTTATTTCAGTTGGACGAAAAGCAAATACGAATGGTTTAAATCTAGAATCTGTTGGAGTTGAACTAGATGAAAGAAAAAGAGTTAAAACAGACAATACATTTAAAACTAATATTGATAATATTTATGCGATAGGTGATGTTATAAGTGGGCCAATGCTTGCTCATAAAGCAGAAGATGAAGGAATTGCAGTTGCAGAAAATATTGTAGGTCAATCAGGGCACGTTAATTATGATACAATTCCTGGAGTTGTTTATACAACACCAGAAGTTGCATCTATAGGTAAGACTGAAGAACAATTAAAAGAATTAAATACAAAATATAAAATTGGCAAGTTTTCATTCATGGCAAACTCTAGAGCAAAAGCTATAGATGATGCAGAAGGGTTTGTTAAAATTTTAGCAGACGAAACCACAGACAAAGTTTTAGGTGCACATATAATAGGCCCACACGCAGGAGAACTTATTGCAGAAATAGGTGTTGCAATGGAATTTGGTGCAAGTTCAGAGGATATTGCAAGAACTTGCCATGCCCATCCAACATTTTCAGAGGCTGTTAAAGAAGCAGCATTATCAGTAGATAAAAGAGCAATACACTCTTAATAATTTTTCATATTATTAAAATATGAAAGTACCGATTCTTTTACCAAATATATTTAATCATCCTTTTACTTATGAGAGTGATATTAATTTAAAAGTCGGTGATTATGTAGTTGTCCCCTTTGGCAAATCTAAAATTACAGGAATAGTTTGGGATGAATTTGAGAAAAAAAATAATAGAAACTTTAAGATTAAGAGTGTTTTGAAAAAATTAGATGTAACACCTTTAAAAAAAACAACTATAAAATTTCTTAATTGGTTTTCTGAATACAATATAATTCCAAAAGGAATGGCTTTAAAACTAGTTTTGTTAAGTAGTAACGCTGTAGAAAAAATTCAAAAAGATGCTTACAAAATTTTTGATACAAATATTAAAAAAAATTCAATTGAGCTTTCTGATGAACAAAAAAAATCTCTTAAAAAGATGAATGTTTCTAATCAAAAATTTAGAGTCCATGTTCTACAAGGAACAACTGGCTCAGGTAAGACCATGGTATACTTTGAAGCTCTTAATGACATTATAAATAAAGGTTTTCAGGGGTTAATCTTATTACCTGAGATTGGCTTAACAGGTCAGTTTAAAAAAAAATTTATAGAGTTTTTTGGTTTTACTCCTGCAGTTTGGCATTCTGGTATTACAAAAAAAAAGAAAGAAATTATTTGGAGTGGAATTGCAAATGGAGAAATTAAAGTTGTCATAGGTGCTAGATCGTCATTATTCTTACCATTCAAAAAATTAGGTTTAATTATTGTTGATGAAGAACACGATCAATCTTACAAACAAGATGAAGGTGTTACTTATAATGCAAGAGATATGGCTATTTCAAGAGCATCATTTGAAAATATTCCTATTAATTTAATAACTGCTGTTCCTTCAATTGAAACTTAT
>JAOJEG010000030.1 GCA_028226535.1 Candidatus Pelagibacter sp.
AGTAGCACCTCCAGTAATTATTATTTTATTTGCTTCCATTTTTTTTTACCTTTTTGTGCTCTTGTACCTGGTAGTCCCATTGTGGATCTACCTTTTGGATAAATTTTATTTTTAGAACTATATTTTTTTACCTTTGGATTTAAAGTAATTTCTAGTTCAGAAGCCTCTAGTTTTCTAATTTCATCTCTAATTTTTGCAGCTTCTTCAAATTCAAGGTTAGTGGCAGATTCTTTCATTCTCTTATTAAGAGCCTTTAGGTGTTTTTTAAGATTTCCACCTATATTTTCATCAGTTCCAACTTTGACGTAATCTTTTTCATAGACACTCTCTAAAACATCGCCAATTTCTTTTTTAATGCTGGTTGCATCAATTTTGTGTTTTTTGTTATAAGCAACCTGAATAGATCTTCTTCTATCTGTTTCTTTAATTGCATTTTTGATACTCTTTGTCTCTTTATCTGCATAAAGAATAACTCTACCATCTAGATTTCTAGCAGCTCTTCCAATTGTTTGTATTAATGAAGTTTCTGATCTTAAAAAACCTTCCTTGTCTGCATCTAAAATTCCAACTAATGCACACTCAGGTATATCAAGTCCTTCTCTTAAAAGATTAATTCCAACCAAAACATCAAACACACCTAGTCTTAGATCTCTCATGATTTCTATACGCTCCAAGGTGTCGATATCAGAGTGCATATATCTTACTTTAATACCATTTTCATGAAGGTATTCTGTTAAGTCTTCAGCCATTTTTTTTGTTAAGGTAGTTACCAGTACTCTGTAGTTGTTATTGATTACTTTTACACATTCATGCATCAAATCATCAACTTGGTTTTTAGCAGGCTTTATTTCTACCGGAGGATCTATCAATCCTGTGGGTCTAATAACTTGTTCTACATATTTATTTTTTGTTTGTTTTAACTCCCAAGGACCTGGTGTTGCTGATACAAAAACAGTTTGAGTTCGCATTGCATCCCATTCTTCAAATTTAAGTGGTCTATTATCCATACAAGAAGGTAATCTAAACCCATATTCTGCAAGATTACTTTTTCTAGATCTGTCTCCTTTGTACATTCCATTTAACTGAGGAACTGTTACGTGACATTCATCAACAAAAATTAAAGTATTATCAGGGAAATATTCAAATAGAGTAGGAGGGGGTTCACCTGGTTTTCTACCAGATAAAAACCTTGAGTAGTTTTCAATTCCAGCACAAGAACCAGTTGCTTCGATCATTTCTAAATCAAATTTAGTTCTCTCCTCTAATCTTTGCGCCTCGAGTAATTTATTTTGTTCTTTGAATTTTTTTAATGTTGCTTCTAATTCTCTTTTAATTTTAATTATAGCTTGCTCAATTGTTGGTTTTGGAGTGATGTAGTGACTATTTGCATAAACTTTAATAACATCAAGTTCATTTACCAAATCTCCTGTTAAGGGATCAAACTCTTCTATTTTTTCTAGCTTATCTCCAAATAAACTTAATCTCCAGGCACGGTCTTCTAAGTGAGATGGAAAAATTTCAAGATATTCACCACGAGCTCTAAAAGTTCCTCGATAAAAATTTTGATCATTTCTTTTGTATTGAAGTGCTACTAAAGATTTTATTAATTCTTCTCTGTTATAGTCATAATTAGTCTTTAAGCTTAAAGTCATTTTGCTGTAAGCTTCAACAGAACCTAATCCATAAATACAAGAGACACTTGATACAATGATAACATCATCACGCTCAAGAAGGGATCTCGTTGCTGAGTGACGCATTCGATCGATTTGTTCATTTATTGATGCTTCCTTTTCAATATAAGTATCTGATCGTGGAACATATGCTTCTGGCGTATAGTAATCATAGTAAGATACAAAATATTCAACTGCATTATCTGGAAAAAAGGATTTCATTTCTCCATACAGTTGAGCTGCTAATGTTTTGTTGGGTGCAAGAATTAATGCTGGTCTATTAGTTTTCTCAATTACTTTTGCCATCGTAAACGTTTTTCCAGATCCAGTTACACCCAGTAATACCTGACTTAATTGATCTTTATTTGCGCCATTAACTAATTGTTTAATTGCTTCAGGTTGGTCGCCTGCAGGCTTAAAATCAGTTTTCATTTGAAATTTTCTTCCACCCTCTAGCTTAGGGCTTATTGCAGGATTTTTATTCTGCACAGCTGTAATTAAATCTTGATAAGTATTCTGCATTATTTATAAAACTAGTAGATTAAAATTATATTTCAATGAGCATAATATCAGACAGTTTAAAAAGAATTAAACCATCACCAACTATTGCTGTTACTCAAAAAGCAAGAGAATTAAGAGCTGCAGGCAAAGATGTAATTGGCTTAGGTGCCGGTGAACCAGATTTTGATACTCCAGACAACGTAAAGAATGCAGCAATTAAAGCTATTAAAAATGGAGACACTAAATATACAGCAGTAGATGGAACCCCAGCATTGAAAAAAGCGATTATTGCTAAGTTTAAAAGAGAAAATAAATTAAGTTACTCCGCAGATCAGATCACAGTTGGAACTGGTGGAAAACAAGTTTTATACAATGCATTCATGGCCACTTTAAACAAAGGTGATGAAGTTATAATTCCAGCGCCTTTTTGGGTATCTTACCCAGATATGGTTTTGTTAGCGGGAGGAAAGCCAAAAATAGTTAAATGTACTGAGCAAGAAGGATTTAAACTTACACCATCAAAATTAAGAAAAGCTATTACAAAAAAAACAAAATGGTTAATTTTAAACTCACCCTCAAATCCAACAGGTGCAGGTTACACTAAAAAAGAAATTGAAGAATTAGCAAAAGTTTTGATTAAAAATAAAAAAGTTCATATTTTGAGTGATGATATTTATGAGCATATTAAATATGATAATTTTAACTTTTATACAATCGCACAAAATTCAAAATTAAAAGATAGAACTCTTACTATGAATGGTGTTAGTAAATCTTATGCAATGACAGGTTGGAGAATAGGTTATGCAGCAGGTCCAAAAGACATCATAAAAGCGATTGGTAAAATTCAGTCACAGTCTACTTCAAACCCATCCTCAATAAGTCAAGCAGCAGCAGTTGAAGCGTTAAATGGAAACCAAGGGTTTTAAAGAAAGAAGGGATTTTGTTGTTAAAAGTTTAAATAATATTAAAGGCATTAAATGTTTAACACCTAATGGTGCTTTTTACGTATTTCCAAGTTGCAAAGGTCTTTTAAATAAAAAAACAAAATTAAAAACAGATACAGATTTTGTTCAAAAATTATTAGAAAAATCAAATGTTGCAGTAGTACAAGGATCAGCGTTTGGATTAGATGGTTATTTTAGAATTTCATATGCCACTTCAATGCAAAATTTAAAAAAAGCAATGGACAGAATAAAAACTTTCTGTGAAAGTTTATCTTAAGAAGTGAAAACAGCCTTATTATTTGGAGCATCTGGGCTAGTTGGAAATCATCTTTTAAATCAATTAATTAGCAATAATAACTATTCTAACATTAAGTTATTTGTTCGTTCATCAATAGATATAAGCGATCCAAAGATCGAAATTATTCAAACAGATTTTAATAATTTAGAAAATCATAAAGAAGATATTAAAGGGGATGATTGTTTCTTTTGTATTGGCACTACAAAGAAAAATTCACCAGATAAAAATGAATATAAGAAAGTAGAGCTTGAAGTTCCAAAACAAATTGCTCAAATAGCAAAATCAAACTCAGTAAATTCATTTGTATTTGTCTCATCTGGTTATGCAGATCCAAAAAGTTCAGGAGATTATTTAAAATTCAAGGGAGAAGTAGAAGAAGAATTAAAAAGACTTAATTTTCCAAAGCTTGGAATTATGAGGCCTTCTTTTCTATTGGGTGATAGAAAAGAAAAGAGAGTAGGCGAGAAAATAGGAATTTTTGTATTTAAATTATTGTCTCCTCTATTTTTAGGACCTCTAAAGAAAATGAAACCCATTCATTCAGCAACTGTCGCTAAAGCTATGATTAAGACTGCAAATGAAAACTTGGAAAAAAATATCTTCGAGTCGAATGAAATAGCTGAATTAGTTTTAAACTAATCCTAATCTTACAACAGATTTAGCAGTTTCAGATATACATCCTTTTGCAGGATTAAATTTTAATCCCAATAATTCTTCAGCATAACTTGTGTCAGTTTGCATTGTGATTTCAAGGTCTGGAATCATTGTTTTTGCACTCGAGTCCAAGTAGCTAAACAATTTAACCATAAAATTTGGAAGATGTTTTTTTGGAAGTTTTTTTGCATATTCTGGCATTGCTTCAGCCATTATTTGAGATAGCTCAATTAGTGTTTTTACTTCTTTACCTACAATTAATCTTCGTCCACCAACATTATCATTGCCAATACAAGCAACGTGTGCTTTTGCTATATCCTTTACATCAGAAATTAAAACTCCCCACTTAGGTGCTGCAGGAAATTTGCCTTTTAGAAACTGTCTAACATATTCAATTGAAGTTCCTCCTTTTTTATCTAGTGCATCACCAAAAACTCCCCCAGGACAAATAGTAGTAAACTTATTTTTTAATCCCTTGCTATTCATAAATTCCCAAGCAAGTCTTTCAGCTTTTGTTTTTGATAAAAAGTAGTCAGTTACCCCTTCTTTCCAATTTTCATCTGTCCAATCATTTTCTCCAAATGTATAAGGGTTACTTCTGTTTGGTTTTCTAAACATTGCAACAATCGAAGAAGTTTTAATTATCTGTTCTACATTTGCATTAATACCAGCCTTTAAAACTCTTAACGTTCCATCTACAGCAGGTGCCAATAAACTATCTCTATCATTTGAAACTTTGTAAGGAAAAGGTGAAGCAATATGCATTATATATTTACACCCTTGAGCAGCTTCATTCCATCCATCATCTTTTAAAAGGTCCAATTCAGCAAATGACAATTTTTCAGTTGATGCATATTTGCCAATAGTTTCTTTAGTTTGATTAATAAGTTCCTTATTTCTAACTGTTCCTAAAACTTCATATCCTGCATTTAATAATTCTATTGTAGTATGTTTTGCTATCCATCCACTTATTCCAGTTAATAATACTTTATTTGCCATTATATTTACCCTTTTCGTTTGTAATTAGTTATCAATCTCGAATTAGTGAGATAGGAATTTTTCGGCTTCTAATGCTGCCATACAGCCCATTCCCGCAGCTGTAACGGCTTGTCTAAAAGTTTTGTCTTTAACATCACCTGCAGCATAAACTCCAGGGATATTAGTTTCAGTAGAATCTGGTTTAGTTACTAAATAACCTTCTTTATCCATATCCAACTGTTCTTTAAATAAAGCTGTTGCTGGATCATGGCCAATTGCAATAAATAAACCATCAATTTTCATTTCTTGAACTTCATTAGTTTTTAGATTTTTAACCTTGATACCTGTAACGTTTTTAGGTTCACCATCTCCAATTACTTCATCGACAGCACTATCCCAAATGATTTCAATTTTTTTATTTTCCATTAATTTTTTTTGAAGCATCTTTTCAGCTCTTAACTCATCTCTTCTATGGATTAGTTTTACCTTTGATGCAAATTTTGTAAGAAACATTGCTTCTTCAACAGCAGCATTACCACCACCAACAACTGCCACAACTTTTTCTTTAAAGAAAAAACCATCACATGTAGCACACGCAGAAACTCCAAAGCCTCTAAATTTTTGTTCAGATTCTAAATTTAACCATCTAGCTTGAGCGCCAGTTGATATAATTATACTATCTGCAGTATATTTTTGACCACTATCACCCATGGCTTCAAACGGTGTAGATTTTAAATTTACAGATGAAATATGATCTTCAATCATTTCAGTTCCAACAGCTTTAGCTTGATCTCTCATTTGATCCATTAACCAAGGACCTTGAATTACATCAGCAAAACCAGGAAAATTTTCTACATCTGTTGTTGTAGTTAATTGTCCACCAGGAGCTGATCCATAAACTAAAACAGGACTTAACATTGCTCGAGCAGCATAGACAGCAGCAGTGTATCCGGCTGGACCGGATCCAATTATTAACACTTTTGTGTGTTTTGTTGGATTATCACTCATACAAAAGTTATATAAGGATAAATGGCAAAATTAAAAGGGATATTATTGACCGAAGGTATGCATGGCATGATCAGTCAAGTAGAAGGTTTGGCTAAAGCCTTGGATATAGATTTTACACACCACAAGGTTGAACTAAATCATTTTTGGAAATTAATTCCTCCAAATCTTAGCCCAGTTTCACAGCGTGTTTTTAAAAAAATTAATCACGATGATTTTGATGTGATCATCTCATGTGGACGTAAAAGTGTTATTCCTTCAATTCACTTAAAGAATACAGCAAACAAAAAAGCATTTAATATTCACATTCAAGATCCAAAAGTAGATTTAAATCATTTTGATTTTATTGTTGCTCCAGAGCATGATGGAATAGAAGGTCACAATGTAATAAGCACAAAGGGCGCCATTCATTACCTTACTGAAA
>JAOJEG010000031.1 GCA_028226535.1 Candidatus Pelagibacter sp.
AGAATTATCTGGTGACGAAATTTCTAAAATCACAGATGAGCTAACGAAAAACTTTAGCTCAAAAATAAAATTAAACTACAAACATGATCAAAGTTTAATAGGAGGCTTAGTAGTGCAAGTTGGAAGTACTATGGTGGACACCTCAATTAAAAATAAATTACAACAAATCGAAAACAGAATGATAGAGGCATAAATGGAAATAAATCCTTCAGAAGTAACAAAGATACTAAAAGAACAAATTAAAAATTTTGGTGATAAAGCAGAAGTAACCGAAGTTGGGCAAGTATTATCAGTAGGAGACGGTATTGCTAGAATTTATGGTCTTGATAATGTTCAGGCTGGAGAAATGGTAGAGTTTGCTGATGGTTCCAAAGGTATGGCTCTAAACCTAGAAAGCGAAAATGTTGGTGTTGTAATTTTTGGAGATGACAGAAATATTAAAGAAGGTGATACAGTTAAAAGAACTGGAAACATTGTTGATACTCCAGTTGGAAAAGAATTGTTAGGTAGAGTTGTTGATGGATTAGGAAATCCAATTGATGGTAAGGGACCTTTAGATAAAAGTGTTAAAAAAAGCAGAGTTGAAGTTAAAGCTCCAGGAATTATTCCAAGACAGTCGGTTAGTGAGCCTATGCAAACAGGCTTGAAATCTATTGACAGCCTAGTTCCAGTTGGAAGAGGACAGCGTGAGTTAATTATTGGTGATAGACAAACAGGTAAAACTGCAGTTGCAATCGATGCGATTATTAACCAAAAGAAAATTAATGAGTCTGGTGACGAAAAACAAAAACTTTATTGTATTTATGTTGCGATTGGTCAAAAAAGATCAACTGTAAGACAAATTCAAAAAACATTAGAAGAAGCTGGAGCAATGGAGTACACAACAATTGTTGCAGCAACAGCATCTGACTCTGCGCCCCTTCAGTTTTTAGCACCTTATACAGGGTGTGCAATGGGAGAATATTTTAGAGATAATGGAATGCATGGATTAATTATTTATGATGATTTATCAAAGCAGGCCGTAGCTTATAGACAGATGTCTCTACTTTTAAGAAGACCTCCAGGACGTGAAGCTTACCCTGGTGATGTATTCTATCTACATAGTAGATTGTTAGAAAGAGCGGCGAAATTAAGTGATGAACATGGTGGAGGTTCTTTAACAGCACTTCCAATTATTGAAACACAAGGTGGTGACGTGTCAGCGTTTATTCCAACTAACGTAATTTCAATTACAGATGGTCAAATTTTCTTAGAAACAGAACTTTTTAACCAAGGGATTAGACCTGCTATTAACGTAGGATTGTCTGTTTCTAGAGTTGGTTCTTCAGCGCAAACAAAAGCGATGAAAAAAGTTTCTGGATCAATGAAACTAGAATTAGCACAGTACAGAGAGATGGCTGCTTTTGCTCAATTTGGTTCTGATTTAGATGCATCAACGCAGCAACTTTTAAATAGAGGATCAAAATTAACTGAACTTCTTAAACAAAAACAATATTCACCAATGACAGTAGCTGAACAAGTTATTTCGGTCTTCTGTGGAGTAAAGGGATATTTGGATGATATTGAATTAAAAGATATTGCTGAGTTTGAAAACAAAATCATTGAAAAATGTAAGTCTGATAAACCTGAAGTAATTGAGTCAATTCAAAGCTCAGGTAAACTTGAGGATGATAAAGAAAAATTACTAATCGAAGTAATTACTCAGTTAAAGGAAAACTTTAAATCTTAATTTATTATGGCAAGTTTAGACGACCTTAAAAAAAGAATAGCTAGTGTAAAATCTACACAGAAAATTACAAAAGCTATGAAGATGGTAGCAGCGGCAAAACTTAGAAGAGCCCAAGAAAGTGCTGAGAAGGGAAGACCTTATTCGGAAAAAATGAATAATATAATTCTTAATCTTTCTAATGGGATTTCAGATAAAGAAAATGCTCCAAAATTATTATCTGGATCAGGTAATGATAAAGTCCATCTTTGTGTTGTGATGACTTCAGACAGAGGTTTATGTGGTGGATTTAATTCAAACATAATTAAAAAAGCCAAAAGCTATTTTGCAAAACTTGTAGAAGAAGGAAAAGATTTAAAGATTATTACTGTAGGTTCTAAAGGTAATGACCAACTTAAAAGAGCATATAGTGACAAGATAATCGCAAATATTTCATTCAAAGAATCTAAACATGCTAATTATTTTGATGCAGAAAAAGTTGGTAAAATGGTTATAGAAAAATTTGAAGCTGAAGAATTTGATGTTTGTACTATTTTTTATAATCAATTCAAAAATGTAATTACGCAAATTCCTCAAGCACAACAAATAATTCCTTTAAATGTTGAAAATTCAGAGGAAGATAAATTTGAGGATAGTTACGAGTTTGAACCAGATGAAGATGAAATTTTAAACAATTTATTGCCAAAAAATATTTCAACACAGATATTTAAGGCGATGTTAGAAAATTCAGCTAGTGAACAGGGCTCAAGAATGAGTGCAATGGATAATGCAACCCGGAACGCAGGTGAAATGGTTGACAAGCTTACTATTGAGTATAATAGAAGTCGTCAGGCAGCAATTACTAAAGAACTAATAGAAATCATATCAGGAGCAGAGAGTTTATAATTATGAGCAAAGGAATAATTACACAAGTTATTGGAGCAGTAGTAGACGTCAAATTTAATGGAGATCTTCCAGAAATTTTAACGGCCTTAGAATGTAAAAATGGAGACAACAGACTGGTTTTAGAGGTTGCTCAGCATTTAGGAGAATCTACTGTTAGAACAATTGCAATGGATGCTACTGAAGGACTAAAAAGAGGTGATGAGGTGACCAATACTAAAGCACCTATCCAAGTTCCTGTTGGACCTGAAACACTAGGAAGAATTATAAATGTAATTGGAGAGCCTATTGATGAAAGAGGTGAAGTAAAAACTAAAGAAAGCTGGCCAATTCACAGAGCTGCTCCTGAGTTTAATGAACAGTCAACTGAAACAGAAATCTTGGTTACTGGTATTAAAGTAATTGATTTGTTGGCTCCATATGCAAAAGGTGGAAAAATTGGACTATTCGGTGGAGCTGGAGTTGGAAAAACAGTTTTGATTATGGAATTAATTAACAACGTTGCAAAGGCACATGGTGGCTTTTCTGTTTTTGCTGGTGTTGGAGAAAGAACAAGAGAAGGAAACGATTTATATCATGAGATGATAGACTCAGGTGTAATCAAGAAAGATGGAGCCGGATCTAAAGCTGCGTTAGTTTATGGACAAATGAATGAACCTCCAGGAGCTAGAGCTAGAGTTGCTCTTACAGGATTAACTGTAGCTGAGTATTTCAGAGATCAAGAAGGTCAAGATGTTCTTTTCTTTGTAGATAATATTTTCAGATTTACTCAAGCAGGTTCTGAGGTATCAGCTCTATTGGGAAGAATACCATCAGCAGTTGGATATCAGCCTACACTTGCAACTGATATGGGTAACCTTCAGGAAAGAATTACAACTACTAACAAAGGATCAATTACTTCAGTACAAGCTATTTATGTACCAGCTGATGACTTAACTGACCCTGCGCCAGCAACATCATTTGCTCACTTGGATGCAACTACCGTTCTTTCAAGACAAATTGCGGAGATAGGTATTTATCCTGCGGTTGACCCACTTGATTCTACTTCAAGAATTTTGGACCCAAGAATCGTTGGTGATGAGCATTACAGAGTTGCTAGAGAAGTTCAAAAAATCTTACAAACTTATAAATCACTTCAAGATATTATCGCTATTTTAGGTATGGATGAATTATCTGAAGAAGATAAATTAGTTGTAGCTAGAGCTAGAAAAATACAAAGATTCTTATCTCAACCATTCTTTGTTGCAGAAGTATTTACTGGTTCTCCTGGTAAGTTAGTTGATCTAGATTCAACAATAAAAGGCTTTGCTGCTATATGTAAAGGTGATTATGATCATTTACCAGAAGCTGCTTTTTATATGGTTGGAACAATAGAGGAAGCGATAGAAAAAGCTGATAAAATGGCTAAGGAAGCTGCTGCTTAATGAGTGAAGAGTTTAAGATTGAGATAGTAAACCCAGAAAAATCTTTTTTAGTTAAAGAGGATGTTTCAGAAGTTGTTGTACCTGCTTTTGAAGGAGAAATGGGTATACTTAAAGATCATATTTCTATTATCTCGTTTTTAAAACCTGGAATTATCAAAATTTTATCTAAATCTGGAGATGAAAACTATTATGTTGAGGATGGGATTGTTGAGTTTAAAAATAATAATTTATCAATTTTAACTAGCTCAATTTTCAATCTTACAGATTTGGATAAGCCTAAACAACAAGACTTGCTCAAATTGGCTGAAGAGGAAGCAGGCAAGCCTGATATTTCTGATCAATCAAAATATTTAGTTGATCAAAAAATTGAAGTATTAAGATCTCTTAATTAATAATTTTTCTAACTTTTTCTTGAAGTTCTTTATAAACGTGTAGTTTAAAGTCGACAACTACTTCTGTAATTTGATCAAGGTCTATCCATTTCCAATCTAAAAATTCTGGATTTTTAGTTTTAATATCAATTTCTTTTTCATCTCCAGTAAATTTCATTAAAAACCATTTTTGCTTTTGGCCTTTGTATTTACCTTTCCAAATAATTCCTAATAAACGATCAGGAAGTTCATAGGTAATTGTGCCATCTAACTCTTTTATTAATTCAACACTTTTTACACTAGTTTCTTCTTCTAGTTCTCTATAAGCTGCTTTTAAAAAATCCTCACCTTCATCAACTCCCCCTTGTGGCATCTGCCAAAATTTTTTTGCATTATCTATTCTTCTTGCTACGAAAACTTTATTTTCATTATTTAGCAAAATTATTCCCACCCCAGTTCTTAAGGGTAGTTCGCTAAAGTTCTTATTCATATTAACCGTTAAGTAGTTTTATTGCGTAATTTAATTGATTATCAGTATCAGTTTTAATTCTAAAATCATCACCTTCTTCATTTACCTCAATATCAGGTCTTACGCCAACTTCAGATATAGATTTTCCAGATGGAAGATAATATTTTGCAACTGTTAATCTTATAGCTCCTTTATTCTTTAAAGGAATTATAGATTGCACTGACCCTTTACCATAACTATTTTCACCAATTATTATAGCTCTTTTGTGATCTTTAAGGGCTCCAGCTACAATTTCCGATGCTGATGCAGAACCATAATTGATCAATACCACTAAAGTTTTTCCATCAGTAATATCTCCTTTTTTTGCAAACCATTTTCTATTTTCTGAATTTTTTCTACTTTTTGTTGATACAATTTCTCCATTTTCTAAAAAAAAGTCAGAAATTTTTATTGCTTGTGTCAATAATCCACCAGGATTATTTCTAAGATCTAATATAAAAGCCTTTAAATTTTCATTTTCTTTTAACTTTTTGATCTTTTTTTTTATTTGATCACTACTATTATCGTTAAAAGAAGTTAATCGGATGTAACCAATATTATTTTCTAAAAGATCTGATTTAACAGATTGAACCTCAATTATTTCTCTTGTTATGTTAAATGTGAGAGCTTTTTTTACTCCTCGTCTTCTTATAGTTAGTTCAATATCAGTGCCCACCAGACCCCTCATAAGGTCAACTGCTTCACTTAACGATTTTCCTTGCACCTGAACATTGTCTATTTTTACAATATAGTCTCCAGCTTTAATTCCTGCTTTTGAAGCGGGAGTATCATCTATAGGAGTAATAACTTTTACAACACCAGCCTCCATACTAACTTCAATTCCAAGACCGCCAAACTCTCCACTAGTTTCGGTTTGCATTTCCCGGAATATCTCTGGTGACATATAAGATGAATAGGGATCAAGTGATTGAAGAAGACCGTTAATGGCTGAGTCCATACTTTCAGACTGATCGATTTCATCTACATATTGTTTGTTAATTTTTTCTAGGACTTCGCCAAATAAATCAATTTTTTTATAAATATCTAATTCAGCTGAATTTACTGAATACGAAAAAAAAAAAGAGGATAAAAAAATTATTAAATAAAATCGAATTTTTATCATATAATGACTTTTTCTTTTGGGATTAGTTCAGACCAAATTTTTTCAAGTTCATAAAACTTTCTTTTCTCTGGATGAAAAATATGCACAATTAAATCAATACCATCAACAAGTTTCCACTCATTACTTTCTTTGCCTTCTATTTTAGAATTTTTAATGCCATTATCCTTTAACTTTTCTAAAACTTGTTCTGATAAAGACTGAATGTGTCTTGAAGAAGTGCCGCTTGCAATTATCATATAATCAGCCATTGAACTTTTATCTT
>JAOJEG010000032.1 GCA_028226535.1 Candidatus Pelagibacter sp.
CGAAACAAAAGATATTGAAACCTATCTTTTTGTTAAGGATCATATTTCAAAATATCAATTAGGAATAGATATAAATTCAAAAGCTTTGAAGAACAAACTTATTGAAATAAGTACTACTTTAAAATTTGAAGATAAAAGTGATAGCAAAAGCAAATCTCACTTTGAGGTAACATTTTCAACAATTGCAAAAATTGATGATGGGGTAAAAGACAAAAAAGAATTAGAAAAAATTATATTATGTGAGGTTCAAACCGAAATTTATCCAGACTTAGAAAAATCTTTTTTAGATCTCCTTCATAATTCCGGGCATCCTGGTGTAACACTTGGGAATAGGCTCAATTTCGAAGATTTATATAATCAACAATTTAATTAAAGTAATTTATTTTAATTGATTGTTTTTTTATGAATACTTAAATATTTCATTCTAAATTTAAATCATCGAATATTTTTTTTAGTTTTGTTATGACATTTTTAGCAGATTTTTCTGTCATAAAGTTATTTCTCATTAATCCTAAACCTGATTTTGAATATATAATATGTGCATTTGTGTAATCCTTAGTATAGTTTTCTTCAACAAAATTAAGATCACCTGCTAGTATCCAATCCTTCCATTTATCTTTATTAAAAAAGGACAAACTATTAATAGCTTCAAAATTTGCATGCCAAACTGAAATATTTTCATTTTTCAATTTTTCCATAAATATTTTTTTATCAATTTTTTTATCTAACTTTAGAACTATTTGTGTGTAAATTGGATTATCATTATAAGAGCTATCATCAGCAATATTAAGATATTGGTTAGTTGATATATAATCGATTATTAACTTTGCATTAGATCGAACAGTATCGATTAATTTTTCATAGTTTTTTAGTTGTTCATAAATAAGAGCTGCTGTTACTTCAGATAATCGTCCATTCCAAGATAATGTTTCTTGATCTCTTATGCCATATTCATGAGTTTTATCTCCCCAATTTCTTATCGTCCTTAATTCTTTTGCTAATAAATCATCATTAGTTACTATAAAACCTCCCTCACCTGCAGTAAGTGGTTTTGTTGAACCAAAAGAAAATATTCCTACATCACCAAATTGCCCGACCTTTCCCCCTTTATAGGTAGCTCCAATTGAAAGACAACAATCTTCTATAACTTTTAGATTATATTTATCTGCAATCTGTTTTACTTTTTCCATATTTTCTGAATTACCCCACATATGTATTGGAATAATAGCTTTTGTTCTTGGAGTAATTAGACTTTCTATATTATCAAAATCTAACATTAATGTATCCAAAGAGATATCTGAAAATATTGGTGTTACACCTGCATTTAGTATTGCAAATGAATTAGCAACACAAGTGTCAATTTGGTGTATAACCTCATCTCCTGGTTTAAAACCTAAACCTCGTAATGCCATCTGTATTGCCATTCCCCCTGAATTAACCAGCACTGCATTTTTTACCCCAATATATTTAGCAAATTCTTTTTCTAGTTTTACATGTATACCGTCGTCACTAGACATATTCCATACACCAGAATCCAAAACTGATTTAATAGTTTTTAATTCATCACCCAAAGTAAAAGGATAATAATTCTTGTTAAAAATTCGCCAAATTTTTCTAAGCAATCTTCTAAATCTACTTTTTTTTGCTAAATCAATTAAATTTCTATATTTCATTTTTTTTTAAAATTAATTCAAAAAGATTGTAAATAACTCTTTTTATTTTACTTAATATTTTAGGAACTATGCCAAATTCATATGATCCGAATAAATCTTCAAACTTTTTTCTTTGTTCTAAATCTTCTACAATCTCAATCCTACTAATTGTATCATAGCTTTCAGCCAGCTTTACATCAAATTTTTTAGAACTAGAATTATGAATGCCTGAATCATCCATACCAATATTAAAAACGAAAGATACCCCTGGATATAATGTTAATTTATTTTGTAAAAATGCACTTATGTACCATCTAATTGCCCAAGAATCAATTTTACCGTCAATCTGATTTTTCAACATTTTAACGTAAGGATAAGAGTTATTAAAATTTATCTCACGTTGACTTTTTGTTTTTTGTACTTCTGCTAATAATTTATTACTATCTGCTTCAAATATTTTCCACGAATCTTTCCAAGTAGCCCAACCCCAGCAGTCTGCACCTTTTATGAAGAAGGAATGTTTTGAAGTACTTTTTATGGGGTATATGTAACCATGAATACAAGCAACCTGATCATCATTTTCATAAATATTTAAACCGTCATTCATATAATTTAAAAAATAAGGACTTGTGACAAGGTCATCTTCTAGGACGATAACTTTACCAAAATCGTTTACAATTTTGGACACACCATCAATAATTGAAGCAGCAAGACCATAATTTTTTTGTCTTTCGATTATTGTAATCTTTTTAAATCCATCGACAGTTTTTATAAAATTACGGACTTTCTCTACTCCCGAATAATCGTTATTATTTTTTGGTGCGTCAGAAAATATAAATAATTCACTTTCATTTGCAAGTTTGTTTTTTTGGAGTTCTGTAATTGTTTTTATTGTATGATCCAATCTGTTATAAACAAATAGTATTATAGGCGCTAAGTCTGGCATCGATTTTATTTTGTATTAAAAACCTATTATGAAAATTTATTATATAATTTTTAAGTTTTTATTCTAGTTTATTTATTGATTGTTACAAAACTTGACAAAAAAACCAAAACCTAAATATAGAATTCTATTCATTTCTAATGACAAGTTTGTCATTAATTTAAAACATGAATAAGGATAAAATTAATTAAAATAATTTTTTTTTAAATAACTTTTCAAATATTCTTTGTGTTTTTGCAATTCATTTTGACTCGGAGGAATGACCTTTTTATAATAATCAACTTTTAAATTTTCATTTTCATCATGTTTATCATCTTTATTTAGAAAATTAAGAGTTGGCTCTTTTTGATCTATTAAATTTATATAAACTTTAGCCAATAAATCACAGTCAATGAGGGCTGTATGCTGAGTTCTTTTTGAATTATCAATTCGATATCTTTTACACAACGCATCAAGACTTACTGGTGAACCTGGAAACTTATCTCTAGCTAAAATTAAAGTGTCTACAATTTCGTTTTTTAATTTTTTTTTACCCAAAATAGCTAATTCATTATTTAAATGATTTAAATCAAAATCTGCATTATGAATAATGAGTTTTTTATTCCCAATGAATTCCAGAAATTCATCTACAATTTCTAAAAATTTTTTTTGTGAAGCCAAAAATTTATCAGTATACCCGTGGACTTCTAAAGCTTTTTCTGAAACTCTTCTTTCTGGATTCAAATAACAGTGAAATTTTTTCTTCGTTGGAATTAAATTATCAAGTTCTATACAGCCAATTTCAACTATTCTGTGTCCCTCTTTTACAGATATGCCGGTTGTTTCTGTGTCTAAAATTATTTCCATTTATATTATTTTTTTTAAAACATTTCTTATACCATCTTTAACAGATTTTTTTGTAAAATTATTCTTAATAATAAAATCAGATTTATTCTTTTTATAACTGATTGGATATTGAATAGTTTTAAATTTTCTAAAAATTTTTTGATTAAAATTTTTTCTTTTTTTTAATCTTTTAAAAATATCTGATTGGTTAGATTGTACAAAAACCAATATATCTTTTTTTTTATTAATCTTATTTTCTAGTAACAATGGAATATCTAAAATTACAAACTTTCTATTTTTATGCCTTTTTAAAAAATCATTCATTTTTTTTCTTATTTCGGTATGAACAATTTTAATTATTTTTTTTAAATTATTTTTATTTGCTAAAATTGCATTTGAAACTTCTTTCTTTTCTATTGGGAATGATTGAATATATTTTGGTAAGTTCTTTTTTAATTTAGTAAAAATTTTTTTATCTCGTTGATATAATTGTGCTACTTCATAATCTGCATTAAAAACCGGATAACCAAAGTTTTGTGCAACATAACTCTTTCCAGAGCCTATATTTCCTATAATTCCAATTCTGATCATCGATCTAAAAGTTTAATAACCTCTTTATTCACGTCAGGTTCTATTCCGTGCCAAATTTTAAATGCGGAAAGAGCCTGATAAATAAACATTAATTTGCCATTTAAGGTTTTGTTGCCAAGTTCTTTACCAATTTTTAAAAAATTAGTTTCATTAGGGTTATAAATAACATCGTAAAAAAATTTATTTCCAGACATTAATGAAAAATCAAGTTTCATTATATCCTCTTTCTTCAAGCCTATACTTGTAGCATTAATTATCATGTCAACGTTAGGAACTTCGCCCCATTCCGTTAATTCTATATTTTTAAAATATTCTTTTAAATTTTCTGCTTTATTTTTAGTTCTATTGCTTATTTTAATTTTGGAGGCTTTCATTTTATTCAAAGCAAAAATTATTGACGGGACAACTCCTCCGGCACCTAATATTAAAACTTCTTTGTTAAAAACATTATAATTAAATTTTTCAATACTGGTTTCAAAGCCTATTATATCTGTATTGTGTCCTACAACTTTATTATTTTTTAAATAAAGCGTATTAACTGATTGTGTTTTCTTAGCTTCAATGCTTAATTTATCTAAAAAAGGTATTATAGCTTTTTTGTATGGTACAGTAACATTAACACCATCAATTTTTCTTTTTTTTAATTGTTCAATAACTAGCCTTAATTCACTATCATCTAGTTTTTGTTTCTCGTAAATTGCATCAATACCCTTACTTTTAATCCAGTAATTGTGTAATGTGGGAGACAATGAATGCTCAATCGGATTTCCAATAACTAAGAATCTTTTCATTGGTAATTTTTTAAATATTCATTGATTTTAAAAACAGGTAACCCCATAATTGTGTCTTCATCTCCATTAATATTTAGGAACAAGTTTCTTCCCTCACCTTCAATCTGGTAGACATTGTAAGCATATAAAGTTTCATCAGGTATTTTTGATAAATAAGCTTTTAAATCTTGTTCTGAAAGTTTTTTCATTGTTAATTCGGCCTTATCTGTATAATTCCATATCATTGAGCCATTTCTTGAAATACAAACTGAACTTATCAAATTATGCTTATTACCGTTAAGTTTTTTGAGAATTTCTAGGGCTTTTTCTCTACTCTCGGGTTTAGATATTAGCTCACCATTTAAGTCTATTACGCTATCTGCTCCTAAAACCAATCTATCTCGTTCATTCAAGCTTATTTTATTAGCTTTAAGTTCTGCTAAACTCTTTGAAATAATTTCTGGTGAAGCTAGCTCCTTAATAAGAGTTTGTTTAACGACATCTTCATCTACATTTGAAGGTTTTACTTCACATAATATTTTGTGTTTATCTAATATTTCCTTTCTAACTTTGCTTTTAGAGGCAAGTATAATTTTATTTAACATTGTTTAAGTAAATTTCGTGTATTTTAATTATTGATGCTGCAGTTTCTTCAACCGATTTTCGTGTGACATCAATTGATGGCCATCTATATTTTCGAAAAGTTTTTCTTGCTTCTTCAATTTCTTTTTTAATATTTTCTATACTTGTATATTTTGTATTTTCAGTTTCTTTAAGAGAATTCATTCTGTTTTTTCTTAAATCAACCAATCGCTCTGGCTCCGTGTTTAAACCTACAACACAGGTAACTTGTGGATTTTCTCTTAATTTTTTTGGTAAAGAATTTTCATTAACCAAAGGTATGTTTGAGGTTTTAAAGCCTTTATTTGCAAGATAAATTGATGTTGGGGTTTTGCTTGTTCTACTAACACCAACCAAAATAATATCCGACTTTTCTATATCATTTAACAAATTTCCATCATCATGATTCATTGTAAATTGGATTGCTTCTATTCTATCGTAATATTCCTCGTTAAGCACATGTTGTCCACTTGGCTCATGAGATGCTTTTTGATTAAGTATTTTGGAGAAATTTAAAATCAAATTCCCTAAAACGCCAAAACATGGTATTTGTTTCTTATCACTTACGTTAGCTAAATATTTGGCTAAATTATTATCTACAATTGTGTAAAGAATTACTGAATTTTCATTTTTTTTTGCATCATCCAAAATTTTAAGAATTTGATTTTCGGTTCTAGTGAAAGAGTAAGAATGAACCTTATATTCTATGTTTTTAAATTGAGCTTTTAGTGCTAAAAAGATTCTATCTAATGTTTCTCCTGTAGAGTC
>JAOJEG010000033.1 GCA_028226535.1 Candidatus Pelagibacter sp.
AGATAGTAAAGCCGAGTAGAATCTTGAAAATAATAGTAATTAAATAAAATATATATGAATTATAAATTTTATTAATTAAAGAATATTGACTTTGAAAGTCATTAGTTTCAAATAAAAATTCAAAAAATAAATAGTATATCGAAAAAGCTAATCCTAAAGATAGGATGGCAGTTATAGACGTAACTATGATTAAGTACTTATTTAAGTTATAATTATCTAAATCAACAATTGTTTTTTTTATTAATCTTAAATACCCAAACAAAACTTATTATTTGAGCTTCATAGATAATTTTGCCTCAATTTGTGCCTTGTTACCTGAATAATTTTTAATCTTGTATCCCTTTTCTATCAGCGATGTGATATATAGACGATTATATATAAATGCAAAAACAAAGAATGCAAATCCCACAGTAACAAAACCTGCAACAAGCATAATCAATGTCCATTTAAAATCACCTCTAAATAATGCTGGAAACATTCCAAAAAATAATGTTGTCCATGAAAAACCTACTGGTGCCTGTTTAATTAAACCACTTTTTTCTAAATTTACCGTAGCAAATGCCATATTATCTCCTTATCTCCTTGTTAATATATTATTCATTCTTAACACTTATACAAAGAGTAGACGATAAAAAAAAAACACTAAAAAACAACAATTTTTAATAATTAATCTCAATATAATTTATAATTTATGTTACCCTATCCTATTTACAGAATATCCGCTGCCAAGTGTTTGTTTCAATAATATGTGATATGCTAAATTAAATGGAGAAAAAAAAAAAGAGTAAAAGAAAAAGTAGACCTAATAAAGTTTATGAATATAGACTTTCGACACCTTTGCCAAAAATACATACTTTGGGATTGGCTGGTTTTATTATTACTATAATTGGAATATTTACATCTTTTTTAGTGCCATTTTTACTACAAATAATAGGTTTAGTTATTGGTCATGTTGCTTTAAATGATATTAACAGAAATCAAAAAGAATATTCGGGTAGAGGCTTAGTAATTGCCAGTTTAATTATAAATTATATAATTCTCTTAATTGCAGTATTAATTGTTTTAGTTCTGGGAGTAGGCATTTTTGCATTTTTTTCATCACTTGGCACATATTAAAATTTTAATCATCAAGTAGTTTTAAAATTATGATAGTCAAGTAACTTTAATATTCTCAAATGGGAACGAATTTATTGGAGAATATAAAAAAGATAAAAAAGATAGATTAGGAATTTATACCTTTGCAGATGGAGATGTGACTGGGGGAGAATTTAAAGAGAGCAAGTTATTCAAAAAAAATTCACTTTTTAAAAAAGATAGTAGAAAAAGAGAAACTGTCAAAAAAAAAGAAAAGTAAAAACTTCCCCTTAAATTTTAGTAGAATTGGAATCCACAGAAACAATCGACATTGAATAGTGAAATTAAAAAAAACCCCCGAAACTTTCATTCCGAGGGTTTAAATTTTTCTAGGTAACTAGATAGTTTGGAAGGGGATTACATTCTCATACTGGTTTCTAATAATACTTGATTTACTTAACATTTTGAAAATTCCTTCATCACTCTTCATCACTATTTAAAGCAATTTCAAAGCAATTCAAAAGATGACTTCATTTTAGAGTTGGGTTAGGTTTGGGTATGAAAGTAAGAGATCTTCTTAAAAAGGCAACCAAACTTAAAAAAGAGAATAAAGTTGAGGAAGCAATAAAGGTTTTAGATGAGGCATATAAAAAAGGAATTTATGAACCTCCGTCATATGAGATGGAAGAGGATGAGGAATATACTGATTTTGATAAATTAATCACCCTTCAGGATTTAGTTAGAAAAGCAAAATATCTTCAAGAAATTGGAAAAATAGATGAGTCTCTTAAATACCTTGATGATTTAATAAAATCTACTTCTAGCAGAGCAAACTATAGTGTCTGGGAGATAGATGAACTATCAAACATACATAATCATAAGGCAATAGTTTTAAAAAAAGAAAAGCGTTTTAATGAAGAATTTATTGAAAGACTTAAATCTTATTGTTTAAGAGGTATATCGGCAAATCTTAAATCCGCTAGCAAAGATAAGTTTTTAAGTGATAATTTTATCCCTGTTTTGAAACATATGTTAGATCCAGTAAAATTACTTAAATTTGTTGAAGATAATTCAAAAAAAACAACAATTAAATTTGATAAAAGAGAAGTTGTAGGATTTGCTCAATTAGTGATTAATCAACAATATAAAACTGATAAGATAGGAATAGAATTTAAAAAATTAATAAAAGGTAAAATTTAAATATGAAAAAAATAAATCTATACATCTTTATAGTTTTGGTGTGGTGTAATGCTGGGTTTGCTGCACCTATAGCATATGGCAAGTGGGAACCTGCAAAATATTATTTAGAATGTCCAATAGAAAACATTGAAGAAGATGGTTTAAAAAAAAGACTAAAATATATTGGAATTGGAGAAAATGATTTTTTTATTGATTATGAAACACGTGCAGCAAAACAATGGTTTGTTAATAGTCTTTTAATAGATAAAGATTTTAGTAGTGAAGGGGAATTAGAATCTGAACCATTCGAAAATAATAAATATTATATAACTCTAGTTGAAAAAGATTATCTATTATCTGCTTTTGATAGGTTTAATAAAAAATTATTTTCCTTAAATTGTAAATCCATAACTAAAAAAGAATTAAAAAAAATTAGAACTCCAAAATAGAGTTAATAGAAAAAAATTAGAACTTGGACTGGATTTAAATAAAAATCCCTAAATCCTTCATCATTCCTTCATCACTCCTTCATCACTAATGATTTACGTATAGATAAAAAAAAAGGGCAGTAAAAACTGCCCTTTTTGAATTTTTGTTTGAGATAAATGGGGATTACATTCCCATTCCACCCATTCCACCCATTCCACCCATTCCACCAGGCATACCACCAGGCATCCCGCCTGCTGCATCTTTTTCTTCTGGTTTATCAGCGATCATAGCTTCTGTAGTTACTAGTAATCCAGAAATAGAAGCAGCATCTTGAAGAGCAGTTCTAACAACCTTAACTGGGTCAATGATCCCTTTAGCAAACATATCACAATACTCTTCACTTTGAGCATCATAACCGTATGAAGTTTTCTTTTGCTCTAACAATTTACCAACTACTACTGAACCGTCTACACCAGCATTTTTAGTAATTTGTCTGATAGGAGCTTCAAGTGCTTTTCTTACAAGTTCAACACCAGCTTTTTGATCCTCACCTTTAACTTTAAGTTTTTCAAGATCTTGAGCAGCATACAATAGTGCACATCCACCACCTGTTACAATACCTTCTTCAACAGCGGCTCTAGTTGCATTTAAAGCATCTTCAACTCTATCTTTTCTTTCTTTAACTTCAACTTCAGTTGCACCACCAACTTTGATAACTGCAACACCGCCTGCTAATTTAGCAAGTCTTTCTTGAAGTTTTTCTCTATCGTAGTCAGATGTAGTTTCTTCAACTTGTTTTTTAATTGAATCACATCTTGCGGCAATATCTGATTTTTTACCACTGCCACTAACAATTGTACTGTTATCTTTGTCAACTTTAATCTTTTTACAAGATCCAAGATCATCAAGTTTAACATTTTCAAGTTTAATTCCAAGATCCTGCGAAATTACTTGGCCGCCAGTTAATATAGCAATATCTTCAAGCATAGCTTTTCTTCTATCACCAAATCCTGGAGCTTTTACAGCTACAACTTTTAACCCACCTCTTAGTTTGTTTACTACTAGTGTAGCTAACGCTTCCCCTTCAACATCTTCAGAGATTATCATTAAAGGTCTACCAGATTGTACAACAGCTTCTAATAATGGAACCATTGGTTGTAGGTTGGTTAATTTGCTTTCATGCAATAAGATGTAAGGATTATCTAACTCAGTTGTCATTTTATCACTGTTAGTAATAAAGTATGGAGACAGATAACCTCTATCAAACTGCATACCTTCAACAACATCTAGTTCAGTATCAATTCCTTTCGCTTCTTCAACAGTAATAACACCTTCGTTACCAACTTTTTGCATAGCTTTTGCAATCATTGTACCGATTTCTTTATCACCATTTGCAGAAATTGTTCCAACTTGAGCAATCTCATCACTGTCCTTAACTTTTTTTGCTGAAGAAATTAAATTTTCTTTCACATTTTCCACTGCAGCATCAATTCCTCTTTTAACATCCATTGGATTCATGCCAGCAGTTACGTATTTAACACCTTCTTTTACAATTGCTTGAGCTAATATAGTTGCTGTAGTTGTTCCATCACCAGCTTCCTCATTAGTTTTGCTAGCAACCTCTTTGACCATTTGAGCACCCATGTTTTCAAATTTATCTTCAAGATCAATTTCTTTAGCAACCGAAACACCATCTTTTGTAATTCTTGGTGCACCGTAAGATTTATCCATTACAACATTTCTGCCTTTTGGGCCTAAAGTAACTTTAACGGTATCAGCTAAAATATTGACACCTCTCATCATTGCCGCTCTTGCTTCAGCGTCAAATTTAATTATTTTTGCCATTTTACTTTCTCCTTTAAATTAAATTATTTACCTGAAATACCCATAATGTCTGACTCTTTCATTATGCTGTATTCTTTACCATCAATTTTGACTTCAGTTCCTGACCACTTGCCGAATAAAACTTTGTCTCCAACTTTAACATCCATTGGAATTAATTTTCCATCTTCTGTTTTAGCTCCACCACCAACAGCAACTACTTTTCCTTCTTGAGGTTTTTCTTGTGCTGTATCAGGGATGATTATTCCACCAGCAGTTTTTTCACTACTATCTAGAACTTCGATTAATACTCTATCATGTAACGGTTTAAACTTCATAAATTCTCCTTATTAAATATGAGCCTCATATAGATACTGACCTAGCTTTTTCAAGTTAATAAGAAAAATAAGTTATGAAAAATCATAGGAAATTAGGGGTTTTATAGTTTATATCTTAAATAATGACTAAAAATTTAGATTATGAAGGCTTGCAATCAATAGCTGATAATTATGATCTATTCTACATAGATTTATGGGGTGTAGTTCATAATGGTGTGGAGTTGCATGACAAAGCGATCATTGTTCTTAAAAAATTATTAGAATTAAATAAAAAATTTGTTTTATTAACGAATGCACCAAGGCCAATTAATACGGTAAAAGTTATTTTAGAAAAGATGGGAATGGATGAAGATTTGAGAAGTCATGTTTTTACATCTGGTGAAGCCTCATTAAGCTATCTAGATAAAGAACATAAATCCCAAAGATTTTATCACGTTGGACCACCAAGAGATTTTGATTTATTTAAAGAATTTAAAAATTATAAATCAAGTAAAATTGATGATTGTGAATATTTACTTTGCACTGGTTTATTTGATGAGCATGATAAAGATCTAAACTTTTATAAAGCTTTGCTTGAAGGTTATATTAATAAAAAAATGATATGTACAAATCCCGATTTAATTGTTGATAAAGGAAATAGAAGAGAGTTGTGTGCGGGATCAGTTGCCATGGTGTTTGAAAAAATGGGTGGAGAGGTGGTGTATTTTGGCAAACCCTATCCAGAAGTTTATAGTCAATCAACAGATAATAAAAATAAAAAAATTTTATCAATTGGAGACAATCTTAATACAGATATCAAAGGTGCAAATCTTTTAAATTATGATTCTTTATTAATTTCAAATGGAGTGCATAAAAATGAAATAAAAGATAATGGAATAGAAAAAGTATCAAAACAATACGAATCAATTGTAAACTTCATTCAGTCAGATTTAAAATGGTAAGATTATATAAAAATTTTG
>JAOJEG010000034.1 GCA_028226535.1 Candidatus Pelagibacter sp.
ACTGAGGCTGTAACAAAGCAGCTTGATACTTTAGACTATGCTCAACCGTTCCAACAAGGTTTTGGTGGATCGTTTGAATTAGCATCAAAAATTTCAAAACATACTCCAGGTGATTTAAACAAAATGTTTTTTACAATTTGTGGATCAACTGCAGTAGAAACAGCAATTAAAATTGCTGTTGCTTATCACAGAGCAAAAGGAGATGCGCAAAGATTTAGATTTGTAGGTCGTGAAAGAGGTTATCACGGAATGAATATTGGATGTGTTTCAGTAGGTGGAATGGTTAACAATGTAAAAACATTTGCAAGCATTTTAATGCCGGGCGTTCAACACATTAGACACACTCATTTACCAGAACATAAATTTGTAAGTGGTCAACCTGAAACAGGTGATTATTTAGCAAATGATCTTGAGACTATTTGTGCAAATTTTGGAGGAGAAAATATTGCAGCTTGTATTGTTGAACCTATTGCTGGATCGACAGGAACATTAGTTCCGCCTAAAGGATATTTGCAAAAACTTAGAGAGATTTGTGATAAACATGGAATACTTCTTATCTTTGATGAAGTAATTACAGGTTGGGGTAGAACAGGTTCTAAGTTTGGTGCAGATGAGTTTGGTGTAACACCAGATATTATGACAATGGCAAAAGCTACAACTAATGGAGTTGTGCCAATGGGTGTTGTTGCATGTCATGATGATATTTATGACGCGGTAATGGACGCCTCACCAACAGGAGCAGTTGAATTATTTCATGGATATACTTATTCAGGAATTCCGGTTGCTGTTGCAGCTGCTTTAGCTGTTCAAGATATTTTTGAAAAAGATGATATTTTTAACAGAGCTAAAAATTTAGCACCTTATTTCCAAAAAGGTTTATTCTCTCTTCAAGACTTAGAATCAGTAGACAATATTAGAGGATATGGAATGATGGGTGGTATTGATATGAAATTAAATACTAAACCAGGTAAAGCAGGTTACGAATGTTTTAAAGCTTGTTATGAAGCTGGAGTTAATTTTAAAGCTACAGGTGATTGCTTAATTATTGCTCCACAATTTATCTGTGAAGAAAAACATATTGATGAAATTATTGATAAACTGAGAACAGGTATCACTAACTATCAAAAAAACCAAAAAAACTAATTAGTTTTTTTTAATAACTAATAATAATGAGAGAAACGTTATGAAGATAGGCGTACCTAAAGAAGTTAAACCTCAAGAAAACAGAATAGGTCTTACACCAGAAAGTGTAAAAACATTAGTATCTGAAGGTCATGAAGTAATCGTTGAAAACAATGGTGGTTTTGAAGCAGGCTTTGAAAACGAACAATATATAAATGTAGGTGCTAAAATTGCAAATAGTGCTGCTGATATTTTTAATGATGCAGAAATTATAGTTAAAGTTAAAGAGCCTCAAAAAGTTGAGGTAGATATGATTAGAGAAAATCAAATTGTATACACTTATCTTCATCTTGCAGCCGCAAAAGAATTAACAGAAGGACTTATAAAATCTAAAAGTATTAATATAGCATACGAAACTGTAACAGATGACAATGGAAGATTACCTTTGCTTGCTCCAATGAGTGCAGTTGCAGGACGTATGTCAGTTCAAGCTGGGGCACATTGCTTAGAAAAAAATCAAAAAGGAAGAGGGCTTTTACTGGGTGGGGCACCAGGAGTGTCTGGTGGAAAAGTTGTTATTTTAGGTGGAGGAGTTGTTGGTGAAAATGCAGCTGTCATTGCAACTGGAATGCAAGCAGAAGTTCATATCGTAGATAAATCTGAAGCAAGATTAAAACAATTGGTAGAAATGTTTGGAGACAAAATAATTCCTGAACAAAGTGATAAAATAGATTTAGATAAATTGGTTTCTGAAGCTGATCTTTTAATTGGAGGTGTTTTAATTCCTGGGGCAGAAGCACCAAAATTAGTTACACGTGAAATGATTAAATCAATGAAACGAGGGTCAGTAATTGTTGATGTTGCAATTGACCAAGGTGGATGTGTTGAAACAAGTAAACCAACTACTCATGGAGACCCAACCTATATTGTTGATGATGTAGTCCATTATTGTGTTGCAAACATGCCAGGCGGAGTTCCAAGAACTTCAACACTTGCATTAAATAATGCAACCTTACCTTTTTTAGTAAAACTTGCTAATAAAGGTTATCAAAAAGCTTTAGGTGAAGATAAAAACTTTTTAGCTGGACTAAATGTTCATAAAGGTCATGTAACATATAAAGCAGTCGCTGATGTATTTAGTCATGATTATGTTGCCCCAGAAGAGGCTATCAAAATTTAACTAAATGAAAAAAGCTTTACCAAGCAGCACTAAAGTTGTTGTAATTGGTGGAGGAGTTGCTGGATGTTCGGTTGCTTATCATTTGGCAAAATTTGGATGGAAAGACACAGTTCTTCTCGAGAGAGATCAGTTAACATCAGGTACTACCTGGCATGCTGCAGGATTAGTTGGACAACTTGGTGCAACCGCAACAATAACTAAACTTAGAAAATATTCTCTCAATCTTTATAAAGAACTTGAAAAAAAAACTGAGCTTTCAACTGGACTAAAACAAAACGGAGCGATAACAGTTGCAAGTTCAAAAGAAAGACTTCAAGAATTATTAAGACAAGCAACTTCTGCACAACTGTTTAATGTAAATGTTGAAGTTTTAGATAAACAGCAAATTAAAAATTTATATCCAGTAATTAACGATCAAGATATTTTAGGTGGTGTTTATATGCCAGAAGATGGTCAGGCAGATCCAGTAGGGGTTACTAATGTTTTAGCAAAAGCTGCTAGAATGGAAGGGGTTCAAATCTTTGAAAAAACACCTGTTACTAAAATACTTGTAAAAAATAATAGAATAATTGGTGTTGAAACATCCGAGGGTAAAATTGACTGTGAATATATAGTTCTAGCTACTGGAATGTGGTCAAGACAAATCGGTGAAGACATTGGTGTAAGTGTGCCTTTATATCCAAATGAGCATTTTTACATAATTACTGAACCAATGAATAATCTTCCAAAAAATCTTCCAGTTTTAAGGGATTATAATGATTGTCTTTATTTAAAAGAAGATGCTGGAAAGATGCTTGTTGGTATTTTTGAGCCAGGTGCGAAGAATGCATTTAAAGAAAAAGGGATCGTACCAAATGATTTTTCTTTTGGAGAATTTCCAGATGATTTTGATCACTTTGAACCTTATTTAGAAAAATCATTTAAAAGGCTTCCCATATTAGAAAATGCTGGCATTAGAAAATTTTTTTCGGGTCCTGAGTCTTTTACACCAGATACACAATATCTATTGGGAGAAACTCCAGAAGTATCAAATTTATTTACATGCTGTGGCTTTAATAGTATTGGAATTGCAAGCTCAGGTGGAGCAGGTAGAGTAACCGCAGAATGGATGATTAATGGATTTATGAATGAAGACTTGTATTCATTAGACATTAAAAGATTTCAAAAATTTCATTCTTCTAAAAAATTTATAATGTATAGGGTTACGGAAACTTTGGGAGATTTATATGATATGCATTGGCCCTATAAACAACACAAGACCTCAAGAGATCAAAGATTACTTCCATACCATGATGAATTAAAAAAATTAGGAGCATGTTTTGGTCAGTCAGGTGAATACGAACGACCAATGTGGTATGCACTAGGAGATAATAAAGCAGAATACGAATATAGTTTTAATTATCAAAATTGGTATCCATCAGTTGAACACGAATGTAAAAATACTATAGAAAATGTTGGTTTATTTGAACTTTCTCCTTTCTCAAAATATGAAATTAAAGGAGAAAAAGCATATGAAGAATTACAAAGATTATGTACTGCTAATATAAAAAATGAAATAGGAAAATGTACCTATACTCAAATGCTTAATGAAGGCGCGGGTATCGAAACAGACTTAACAGCTGTTTGTCTTGAAAAGGATCATTATAGATTAATAAGTTCAGCCGCAGTTAGAACTCATGACAAAGCTCATATACTTAAATATTTATCAAGTGATGTAGAATTTAAAGATGTAACAGATGATCTTATATGTTTAGGAATTTTTGGACCCAAAAGTAGAGATTTATTATCAAAAATTACTAGTGAAGATTTATCTAATGAAAATTTTAAATTTAGCACAGGTAAAAATATAAATCTAAATTCAATTGATGTTTGGGCTCAAAGATTATCTTATGTTGGAGAACTTGGTTACGAACTTTATGTTCAAAAAGACAAGGGTAAAGAAATATATGATTTAATTGTTGAAACTGGAAAAGACTTTGAATTTACTCATTGTGGTGCTCATACTATGGATATAATGCGTATGGAAAGTGGTTTTTTACATTGGGGACATGATATTTCTCCAGAAGAAAACCAGTATGAGGCTGGACTTAATTTTACCGTAAGTTTAAATAAAAAGTTTGATTTTATTGGTAAAGAAAGATTGTTGAAAATTAAAAATCAAAAATTAGATAAAAGATTTGTGATGTTGGTCCTAAAGAATAGTAAACCAGGAAACCCATTATTACTTCATG
>JAOJEG010000035.1 GCA_028226535.1 Candidatus Pelagibacter sp.
CAGGTCTATCTGGATCAGGAAAATCATCATTAGCATTTGATACCATATATGCAGAGGGCCAAAGACGTTATGTCGAAAGTCTGTCTGCTTACGCAAGACAGTTTTTGGACAAAATGAAAAAACCTAATGTAGATCTTATTGAAGGTTTAAGTCCTGCTATTGCTATTGAGCAAAAAAATACATCTAAGAACCCAAGATCAACTGTAGCAACAGTTACAGAAATTTATGATTACATGAGAGTTTTATTTGCAAGAGCTGGGATACCCTATTCGCCTTTTACAGGTAAACCAATTACCTCTCAGACAATAACTCAAATTGTAGATTTAGTTAAAAAACTGCCAAAAAAAAGCACAATTTATATTTATGCGCCCGTAGTTAGGGGTCGTAAAGGAGAATATAAGAAAGATATTTTAAGTTATAAAAGAAGAGGATTTAGAAAAATTAAAATTGATAATGTTCTATACGATATAGAGAAATCTCCAAATCTAGATAAAAAACTTAAACACGATATTTCTGTTTTAGTCGATAGAATTGTCTTAAATTCAAAATTGGGAAACAGATTAGCGGAAAGTATTGAAACGGCTGTTAATTTATCTAATGGATTAGTCTTTGTCGAATATGAAGATGAAACGTTGCCACAAAAATTTAGAAAAATAGAGAAGCTAATATATTCAACAAAATTTGCATGTCCCGAGAGTGGCTTTACTATCGAAGAAATAGAACCAAGGCTTTTTTCTTTTAATAGTCCATATGGTGCATGTGAAGAATGTGAGGGTATTGGAATGAAATTAAATGTTGATCCAAATTTAGTAATTCCAGATGAAAGAAAAAGTATTGCTGATGGTGCAATTGAACCATGGGCAAAATCTACTACTCTATATTATGCCCAAACATTAGCATCTATTGGTAAACATTATGGTTTTTCTCTTGATGAAAAATGGAAAAAATTACCCAAAAAAATTAAAGATGTAATTTTATATGGGTCCGATGAAGAAGAAATTAAATTTAACTATGATGATGGATATGAAAAATATTCACATAAAAAAACTTTTGAAGGTGTAATAAACAATCTTGAAAGAAGATTTTTGGAATCTGATAGTGAATGGAAAAGAGAAGCTATAGCTGAATATCAATCTGACTCTGCTTGTGAGAGTTGCAATGGAGATAGGCTTAAAGAAGAAGCTTTGTGTGTTAAAATTGACGATCACAATATTAGTGAAGTCACAAGAAAATCTATTCTTGATGCTGCTAAGTGGTTTAAAGAATTAGAAAAAAATCTAGACAAAAGACAGTTTAAAATTGCTGAACACGTTTTGAAGGAAATTAATGAAAGATTAAATTTTTTACTTAATGTTGGTCTTGATTATCTAACCTTATCAAGAGAATCAGGAACATTATCTGGTGGAGAGGCTCAAAGAATTAGATTAGCTTCACAAATAGGATCTGGATTAACAGGTGTATTGTATGTTCTTGATGAACCTTCAATTGGATTACATCAAAAAGATAATGTTAAACTTATTAATGCCCTAAAAAGATTAAGAGATTTAGGGAACACTGTAATTGTTGTTGAACACGACACTGAGACAATGGAAAACGCTGATCATATTATAGATATGGGACCAGAAGCTGGAACTAACGGTGGTCAAGTTTCTGCACAAGGAACTTATGAAGAAATCAAAAAAGATAAAAATAGTATAACTGGTCAATATCTATCTAATAAAAAGATTATTGAAGTTCCTAAAACTCGACGATTAGCAAAAAATGGAAGGTTTGTTGAAATCAATGGCGCATCAGGAAATAATTTAAATAACGTTAATCTAAAAATTCCAACAGGAAGTTTTACTTGTATTACTGGTGTTTCAGGTAGTGGTAAATCAACGTTAATATTACAAACTTTATACCATGCATTAAATTTGACACTTAATAATAAAGCTAGAAAAGCTCCTAAGGCTTTTAAAAGTTACAAAGGAGTTGAGCTAATTGATAAAATTATTGACATTGATCAATCCCCTATTGGAAGAACACCTAGATCAAATCCAGCTACATATACAGGAGCGTTTGGTCCAATAAGAGATTGGTTTACAAGCTTACCAGAGTCTAAAACTAGAGGATATAAACCTGGAAGATTTTCATTTAATGTTAAAGGTGGAAGGTGTGAGGCATGTGAAGGAGATGGTGTAATCACGTATGAAATGCACTTTTTACCAGACGTTTATATTCAATGTGATGAATGTAAAGGAACTAGATACAATAGAGAAACACTAGAAATTAAATTTAAAGATAAAAGTATTGCTGACGTTTTAGATATGTCAGTTGATGAAGGTTGTGAGTATTTTGAAAATATATCTAATATTAAAACGAAACTTTTAACCCTTAAAAAAGTTGGCTTGGGCTATATAAAAATTGGCCAACAGGCAACAACACTTTCTGGAGGTGAAGCTCAAAGGATAAAACTTGCAAAAGAACTCTCAAAAAGATCAACCGGGCGAACAATGTATATCTTAGATGAACCAACAACAGGACTTCATCAACACGATATTAAGAAATTATTAGAAATTCTTCACACATTTGTGAAGCTAGGTAATACTGTTGTGGTTATTGAGCACAATCTAGATGTTATAAAAACAGCTGATTATATTGTTGATATGGGTCCTGAAGGGGGTGTTAAAGGTGGGACTATAATAGCAGAAGGTAAACCAGAAGAAATTTGTAAAGTACCAGGAAGTTATACAGGTCAATTTTTAAAACCGTTATTAGGATAAAATAGTAAAAGATTGTTAAAATTTTTATTAATTTAGTGTATAAATAAAAGGAATCATGAGTAATTTATTAGCATCATTATCAAAAACAATTCACGCTTCATTAGCATTAGCGATATTATTATTTGTTGGTTTATCATATCATAATGGTGGATTTGCTTTCGACTCATTGTTTTGGAGTTGGTTATTTAGATATATACATGTGATTGTAGCAATCATGTGGATTGGATTACTTTGGTATTTTAATTTTGTTCAAATTCCAAATATGGGAAAAATTCCAGACGAACAAAAACCTGCTATTGGGAAAGTAATTGCACCAGCAGCATTATTTTATTTCAGATGGGCTGCAGCTTTAACCGTTCTGTCAGGATTAATATTAGCATTATTAAACGGCTACTTACATGATGCAATGACTTTAAGTATAGGATCAGGTGTTCCGAAACATACGGCAATTGGAATTGGTATGTGGTTAGGTGTTATCATGGCATTTAATGTTTGGTTTGTCATTTGGCCTAATCAAAAAAGAGCTTTGGGTATTGTTGAATGTGAGCCTGAATTAAAAACTAAATCTGCTAAGACAGCCATGTTGTTTTCAAGAACAAATACTTTGTTATCTTTACCAATGCTTCTAGCAATGGTAGCTGCTCAAAACCTTTATTAAATTTCTATTTTTAATTAATACTGTAATTCTTTAATATTAATATATTGATTTAATGATAGTGGATTTGCTAAAGCTTCTTTGTTTTTAATTTTATTTCCCTCTATTATATTTTTAACAGCAAGTTCAACTATTTTTCCACTTTTTGTTCTTGGAATATCATTTACTTGAATTATTTTATGAGGGACATGTCTTGGAGAAGCATTTTTTCTTATTTGTAATTTAATTTTTTTTAATAAATTCTCAGTAAGTTCTTGTTTTGAATTTAAAATTACAAACAAAACTATTCGAATGTCATTATCCCAAGACTGACCAACTACGAGAGACTCGTTAATTTCTTTAAATTTTTCAATCTCAGAATAAATTTCAGCTGTCCCAAGGCGAACACCTCCTGGGTTCAAAGTAGTATCGGATCGACCAACAATTATAAAACCATTTTTATTAGTTATTTTTGCATAGTCTCCATGGTGCCAAATATTTTTAAATTTATTAAAATATGCTTTTTTAAATTTGTTATCATTTTTATCATTCCAAAATTTTAAAGGCATAGATGGAAATGGATTAACACAAACAAGTTCACCTTTTTTATTGGTAATAGACTTACCTCTTTCATTAAATACACGAACATTCATACCCAAACCCTTATTTTGAATTACGCCTGAATAGACAGGTTGGTATAAATTTCCTAAAACAAAACATGAAACGATATCAGTTCCTCCAGAAATAGACGCTAAATGAATATTCTTTTTTATACTTTTATATACATAATTAAAACTGTCCTCAGACAAAGGTGATCCAGTAGAACAGATAGTTCTTAATTTTGATAATTTATATTTTTTTGTATAATTTAATTTGGTTTTGCGTAATGCATCAATGTATTTAGCACTTACACCAAAGAGTGTTATGTCCTCTTTATTTGCTATCTTAATAAGTAAATCCTCTTTTTTATACATTGGTGATCCATCAAATAAAACAATCGAAGCTTTTGAGGCCAAAACCGAAATCAGCCAATTCCACATCATCCACCCACATGTGGTAAAATAAAAAACATTATCATTTTCTTTTATATTGCAATGTAG
>JAOJEG010000036.1 GCA_028226535.1 Candidatus Pelagibacter sp.
CTACCCAGCTTTTGCTTTGGGATAAGAGAAGTGTAGAGTTGATATAATCAAGTTGATCCGTAACTGCTTTAGCCTCTTCAATTTGATTATTTTCGATCAAATAATTTATATAAAAAAATATATATCTTGAATAATCTCCATCAGGATTATTTATTAAATTTAAAAAAGATGATCTAGTATTTTCTTTTTTCAAATAACATCTTTGAAATGCTTGATTTATAATTGAGATATTACCAAAATTTTTTTTATTAAATAAAGTTTTTTTATTTTTAAAAGTGTAAAGATATTGTCTTAATGTCTCAAATATTACAAAATTAAATCTATTTTCATTCTGAAATTGTAAACTTAGATTTAAATACTTTTCTGCTTGATTTAAATTATTCTTTTTCAAACTATCAGCTATTAAAAGTAGATAAGCTTCAAAAAAATCTAAATTTTCATTATTGCCACTATTTTTAATTACATTAATAGCTTGAGCGACTTTATTTTCTAAAACTAGAGAAAAAGAATATCGTTTTAAATATGCATCATGTTTATTTAACAATACCTTAGATGCATTAAAAAATTTTAATGCATCAGAATTATCCTTATTTTCAAACGCAATAATTCCTGAAAAATAATTTGATAAATCTCTTGAATTAAACTCATTAAAACTAGCACTTTTAGAATATACTGGTGTCTGATAGAATAGAGCTAAAATAACAAATAGTTTTATTAGTTTATTAAACATTTAATCATTGTATGACTAAAAAAGTGATAAATCAAAAAGGCAAATTCGACGAAGAATTAATAAATACAATAGAACCAAATTTTGTATTTAAAAATAAGCCTATCAATAGATTTAAGTTTGCAGAAACTATTTTAGAAGAAAATCAAACTGATAAAACTGAGTTGCTCAATGGTTTGAAAAAGCAAATAAATTCAATTGAAAATTGTAATCTAAAAAATAATTCACAAAATCTTGTTTTGGGAGATGGCAATATAAACAGTTCTATTATGCTCATAGGTGAAGCTCCAGGAATTGAAGAAGATAAATCTGGTATGCCATTCAAGGGAGAAATTGGTGAACTATTAAACAAAATGCTTTTAGCGATTAATATAAAAAGAAAAGATATTTATTGTAGTTATGCAATAAATTTTCGACCACCGGAAGATCGAAAACCTACATCTATGGAAGTTAAAAGATACTCAGTTTTTCTTAAAGAACACATATCTATTATTAACCCAAAGATTGTTATTTTAATGGGAAGTTCTGCAATGGAAGCTGTTACGGGTATAAATACTAAAATATCTTCTGAAAGAGGAAAATGGAAAGAAGTGATATTAAAAAATAAAACCTATCCAGTAATGATTACGTTCAATCCATCATATTTAATCAGATTTCCAGAAAATAAAAAATATTCTTGGGAGGATTTGAAAAGAATTAGACAAAAAATTCAAGATTTAAAAATAAATATTTAATGAAAATTACTGCAGGAGTTGATGAAGTTGGAAGAGGAAGTCTAATGGGTCCTGTTTATGCTGCTGCAGTAATTCTAAATAGTTCAATTGATATAAAATTACTTAAAGACTCTAAATCAGTTGCTAAAGATAAAAGAGAGTTATTATCTAATTATATTAAAAAAAATTCAACTTGGGCCGTTGGCAAAGCCTCAGTTAAAGAGATAGATAAAATAAATATATTACAAGCAAGTTTATTGGCAATGAAAAGAGCGATAAAGAAGCTTAAAATAAAACCATCTCATATTTTAATTGATGGAAATAAAGTTCCAGATTTAAAAAATTATAATTTAAAAGCTGTCATAAAAGGTGATCAAAAAATTCCCTCTATCTCTGCCGCCTCTATAATTGCCAAAGTTTCAAGGGATAAATTTATATCTGCACTTGCTAAAAATAATAAAGGATATGGTTGGGATCAAAATTTTGGCTATGGAACTAAACAACATTTAACGGCAATTAAGAAACTTGGTATTAACAAGCATCACAGAAAAACTTTTTCCCCAATATCTAGATTGAAGACACACAATATATAGTTGTCTATTATTCACTGAACACATATCGAATCCAAATAATTCAATCCTAGGTTGACTGAAGAATCCATCTGGAGTCTAATTAATGTTTACAAATGAAAAATGAATTTAAAAATAAGATTATTAACGGCGACAGTCTCGAAGAATTAAAAAAAATTCCAAGCGAAACTTTTGATTTAATTTTTGCAGACCCTCCATACAACTTACAGTTAAAAAGTGAGTTGACTAGACCAGATCGTTCAAAAGTTAGTGCGGTAAACGATAAATGGGATCAATTTGAAAATTTTAAAAAATATGATGACTTCACTTATCAGTGGTTGTCAGAATGTAAAAGAATTTTAAAAAAAGGTGGAGCTATTTGGGTTATTGGGAGTTATCACAATATATTTAGAGTTGGTACAGCAATACAAAATTTAGGTTTTTGGATTTTAAATGATGTCATTTGGAACAAAAATAATCCTATGCCTAATTTTAGAGGGACAAGGTTTACTAATGCGCATGAAACTTTAATTTGGGCTTCAAAAAGTGAAAAATCAAAATACACATTCAATTATCAATCATTAAAATGTTTAAACGACGATCTTCAAATGAGATCTAATTGGAATTTACCAATTTGTAATGGATCTGAAAGACTTAAGAAAAATGGCAAAAAAGTACACTCAACACAAAAACCGGAGTCTCTTCTGTACAGGGTGTTATTAGCATCCTCTAATAAAGATGACATGATCTTAGATCCATTTTTAGGATCTGGAACTACGGCAACAGTTGCAAAGAAATTGGGTAGAAATTATTTTGGTATTGAAAAAGAAAAAAGTTATTTTAAGGCAGCGGAACAAAGATTAAAAAATACAAAACCTATTGAAGATGACTTGCTGGATACACTTAAAAATAATAGATCAAAACCAAGAATACCTTTTGGCTCGCTAGTTGAACTAGGAATAATCAAACCTGGCACTAACATTTTTGATAATAAAAAGAAAATAACTGCAAGAATCATGGCTGATGGTAGCATTAAACATAATCAAGCCGAAGGCTCTATACATAAAGTTGCAGCTACTATTTTGGGTGCTGAAAGTTGTAATGGTTGGACTTATTGGCATTGTGATATCAACGGACGAACACATCCAATTGATTATCTAAGACAAAGATTAATTGCAAAAAATTAATTCTTATAAATCTTACCCAAATAATTTTCTAAAAATTTCTTATTCTTTGTTAATAACTTTAAGCTAATATTTCTAAAAAAAACTATAAGTGGGTTGGAAACGTGAAATGCAAATTGATTTAATTTTGATCTGTTGTTAATCATTTTCACCTTTGTGACTCTGTTTTCATAAAAATTTTTTTTATTATTTACAATATTATCAAATAACTCTGATGCACCTTCAATCGATTGTGATGCTCCTTGAGCAAATGAAGGAGGAAAAGCAAAAAATGCATCTCCAAGTAAAAAGATATTTTTACCTGGTTTAAGATAGCCTTTACTTACAAAAACTGGGAAGCACTTAATATTATCAATATTTTCTAAAATAGTTGTTGAAAACTCATTTATTAGTTTATGTTTAATGCCTTTAATGAAAGTTTCTTCTTTAAAAAGACTGTAATTGCTGAGCTCTTTTTCTGTTAATTGATATTTTAAAACTCCAATAAAATTATAATTTTCATGCGCTTTTTTTATTGGATAAATCACATAATGAAAATTATGTCCCATAAATAATGAAATATTGTTTTCATTTAAATTCTTAAGTTTATTTCTTGAAATATTGCCTCTAATAGCAATGGAATTATTATATGAGGGCTTTATCTCATCATTGGAAATTAATGATTTTCCTTTTGAAAAAACACCATCAGAAATAATTAAATGGTCACAAATTGCTTTATTGTTTTCATTAAAAGTTAAATATATTTGATCATTATTTTTTTCAATTTTTTCTATGCCGTGATTATACTTAATTATATTATCATTTAATTTACCCTTTAAAAATTCAACTAACTTAGATCTTTTAAGGGTTGTGTACTTGCAATCTTCAGAATTAAAATTTGAAATATTTAGACCACATATTTTTTTTTCTGGTTTAATTGTATAAAAATCAATTTTCTCAGGATAAAACCTGTCTCTATCTTCTAAAGTATTAAATCCAATTTTATTAAGAAGTTTAATGCTATTAGTTGATAGTTGTATTCCATATCCTTCAACTAAATCAATTGAATTATTTTTTTCATAAATAGTTACCTGATAATCTTGATTCTCTTTAAATAAATTTGCAATAAATAAGCCAGAAATACCCGCTCCAATTATTGCAATTTTTTTCATGATTGATTTTCCAAATATGAAACAATTTTTTTAGTAAAAGTTGGCAGTGTATATTTTTTTAATTTTTTAGGATCAATCCAATAAGAAAAAGGCAG
>JAOJEG010000037.1 GCA_028226535.1 Candidatus Pelagibacter sp.
TTTGTTTTGTTACTTTTAATCGTTTTAATAGCTCAGAAATTGAAATACCTTGATACATCGATAACAGGTGGATAACTTTATGATGAGCTAAACCAATAGAATATCTATCTAATACCTTTTTTGCGTCTGAAAATGTTTCTCTGTAGCTTACAAATAATTTCTCAATTAAATCTTTTAGCTGCTCATCTTTTAAATATAAAAGTTCTTTCATTATAGGTAAGTTATATTGACATATTAAAGATACAAAGATAATTTTCACTTATAATTTAAAAAATTTCATACATGGTACCGTACGATAAAAGAACTGGAAAAATTTGGTATAATAGTGAGCTGGTTGATTGGGCTGACGCTAAGATACATGTTTTAAATCATGGACTTCACTATGCCAGTTGTGTTTTTGAAGGAGAGAGAGTTTACGATGGCTCAATATTTAAATTAGAGGAGCATACTTCAAGACTTTTTTATTCAGCAAAAAGAATGGGTATGACAATTCCTTATTCTGAAAAAGAAATCAATGATGCCTGTAATAAAATTATTTCTGTTCAAAATGTAGAAAACGGCTATGTAAGACCTACTATTTGGAGAGGAAGTGAAATGATGGCAATTTCTGCACAACAAACAAAAATTCATGTTGCTATTGCTACTTGGGAATGGGGTTCCTATTTTGATCCAAAACTTAAAGTGGAAGGGATAAAACTAAATATTTCAAATTGGAGAAGACCAGCTCCAAATACAATTCCTTGGGATACAAAAGCTTCTGGTCTTTACATGATTTGTACTTTATCAAAACATGAAGCGGAAAAAGAAGGGTACACAGACTCTTTAATGTTAGATCACGATGGAAATGTTGCAGAAGCAACTGGTGCAAATATTTTTTTCAAAGATAAAAATGGAGAAATTCACACACCTATTCCAGATTCTTTTTTAGATGGAATAACTAGAAGAACAGTAATCGAGATAGCAAAATCCAAAGGTATAAAAGTTCATGAAAGAAAAATAAATCCATCAGAACTTTCAAGTTTTGTTGGATGCTTTCTAACTGGGACAGCTGCAGAAGTCACACCAGTGTCTTGTATTGCGGAAAATCAATTTAAAGTATGCGAAACTATAATTGATTTAAATGAAAGTTATCAAGCTTTGGTAAGAAAGAAAAAAGCCGCTTAATCTTTGTTATCTTCTGATATCGCGTGATCTATTCCCTTACGCATGTAATCGTAACCAGTAAAAAGAGTTAAAAAAGCTGAAAGCCAAAGAAGTATAATCCCAATTGTTTGAGCATTATAATCTTGAAAGTTTATAATCTTATTTCCTGTATCCCCTGAAAGTAAAAAAGCAATTGATACCATCTGCAAAACAGTTTTTAATTTTGCAAGATTTGATACTGGAAGTTTTATTTGTCCTTTAGCCAAAAACTCTCTTAAACCAGAAATTAATATTTCTCGGGTAAGAATAATTATTGCAGCAATAACTTCATAATGTCTAATGGTACCATCCATTACTAATAAGATTAAAGCTGTGGCAACAATAATTTTATCTGCAATTGGGTCTAATAATTCACCTAATTTAGATTCTTCTCCAAGCATACGTGCCAACATTCCATCTAAAAAATCAGTAAAAGAAGCCACTATAAATAATATTAATGCAGTTAAATCCCCATAAAAACCAGGAAGATAAAAGGCCAAGACAAAGAAGGGGACAATTATTATTCGTCCAATTGTTAATATGTTTGGAATTTTTTTAAGCATAATTATTCGTGAAAGAAGTTATATATCTTTTTTGCAACTTTTTCTTCAACACCTTCTACAGACTTTATTTCATCAAAACTAGCAGACTCAACAGATCTTGCAGAACCAAAATGGTTTAATAATGCCCTTTTTCTAACAGCTCCAATACCATCTATTTGATCTAACAACGATTTTGATAATCCTTTTGCTCTTTTGGCTCTATGGGAGGTAATCGCAAATCTATGTGCTTCATCTCTAAGTCTTTGCATGAAGAATAAAGTTGGATCATTTTTTTCAAATTTATAGCTTTTACCATTGTAGAAGAACATTTCATCTCCACTATTTCTAAATTTACCTTTCGCAATAGCAATCATTGGAAGATCATGAAGACCCAATTCATCTAATACCTCTTTAGCTGAGGAATATTGCCCCTTTCCACCATCAATTAAAATTAAATCTGGAAGCGTTAAATAATTTCCTTTTTCTAAAATTGCCCTTTTAAACCTTCTAGATAAAACTTCTTTAAGCATAGCAAAATCATCTTGTTCAGTTCCTTTTATTTTAATATCAAATTTTCGATATCTCTTTTTAACGAAACCTTCATTCCCAAAAGTAACCATGGCTCCAACACTATTTGTTCCTGAAATATGACTGTTGTCATACACTTCAACTAAGTTGATTGTACTCTTTAGATTAAATTTTTTAGCAACCCCCTCAAATAAATTTTTGTTATTATTCGTTTCATAAAGCTTCCTGTTTAATGACTCCTTTGCATTTTTTTCAGCCATTGCCACGACTTTTGCTTTTGTTCCCTTTTTAGCTGTATTGATAGAAATAGTATTTCCTTCTTTTTTACTCAAAGTTTCTTCTATTAGTTTCTTATCTTTTATATCGCTGTTGATAATAACTAACTTAGGAACAGTTTTATTTTCATAAAATTGCATTAAGAAAGAAGACATGATTTCTGACACATCTTGATCAGGATCGTGTTTAGGAAAGTATGCTTGATTACCCCAATTTTGTTTTGATCTATAAAAAAATACTTGAATACAAGCTTTGCCAGATTCTTTGTACCCAGCAATTACATCAGCATCAACTAAGTTTGCTTCATTAATTCTTTGAGAGGATTGAATTATATTTAAAGATTTTATTCTATCCCTATAAATTGAAGCTTTTTCAAAATCGAGTTCATCACTAGCAGCCTCCATTTCTTTAGAAAGATTTTTTTGTATATCTCTTGATTTACCGGATACAAACTGAATTGCTTGATCTACTGTTTTTTTATAATCAGTTTTATCTATGTAACCAACACATGGTCCAGAACATCTTTTAATTTGATACAGTATACATGGTCTTTTTCTATTTTTAAAAGTTCCATCATCACAAACTCTTAGCTGAAATATTTTTTGGAGCATTTTAATTGTCCAGTTGGCAGTACCTGCAGATGCAAAAGGACCAAAATAAAACCCTTCTTTTTCTTTTTTACCTCTATGCTTCATTACTCTTGGCCATTGCTCCTTCTCTCCAATAAATATGAAAGGAAATGATTTATCGTCTTTAAGTAAAATATTAAATTTTGGTTTATGTTTTTTGATTAAATTAGCTTCTAAAAGTAAAGCCTCACTTTCATTTGCGGTAGTTGTGATTTCAATTTTAAAAGTCTGAGATAGCATTCTCTCTGTTCGAATGATGTGATTTTTTTCAGAAACATAACTTTTTAATCTATTAGGTAAATTTTTAGCTTTACCGACATATAGAATATCATCTTTGTGATTAAGCATTCGGTAAACACCGGGACTTTTAGGAATTAATGGAAGCTCTTTTTTTATTACTTCTTTTCCAAGTTCAGAGCTTTTCATGACTTCTTTTTTTGGTAATTTGGATACCAACAGAGGTACATTCTTTTAATATTTCTAATTTTTCTATTTGCAGCATTATTTTGCCAATACGTTTGTCTTTAAAAAGCACATCAAAAACATCCTCTGCAAGTGTTTCTAAAAAATTATAATGCTTATTTTTAGTAAGCTTTTTGATTAATTTTACTACCTGCCCATAATTGACAATAGATTTGATATCTTTATCACTTGTCGGTTTTTTATCTTCATAGTCAATTTCAAGGCTAAATTTTACTTTTTGAGGTTTTTCTTTCTCAAAATCATAATAACCAAGTTTTAAATCTAAAGTTAGTTCTTTAATAAGAATTTTTTTTTCGTAATTAAAAAGACTTTTATTTTTATCTATTTTGACAATCTTTAAATTATTTTTTTTCATTCTTTTCCTATTACGTCAGGTGTTTGCCAATTTAAATTTTGACCACTATCAATTGCTAACACTTGTCCTGTAATTGAACTGTTTTTGATAAAAAAGTCAACTGCATTACAAATTTCATTTACATCCACCTGTTTTCTTAAAGGGGTTGCTAAATACTGTTTTTTAAAGTGTTTATCACTTTGTCTTTTATTTTTAATGGTTGGTCCAGGAGCAATCCCATTAACTCTTATCTTAGGAGCC
>JAOJEG010000038.1 GCA_028226535.1 Candidatus Pelagibacter sp.
ATCCTTTTGACTGCTAAAGGAGAGGCAAATGAAAGAGTTGAGGGTCTAGAGACTGGAGCAGATGATTACTTGCCAAAACCATTTGAACCAAAAGAGCTGATTTTAAGAATTAAAAATATTTTAGACAAAACTTTAAAAACTGAACAAGTCAGAATTATTGAATTTGCAAATGTTAAAATAGATCTGAACAAGCTTTTGATACTCAAGAATGACAAAGAATTTAAAATTAATAATACAGAAAAAATAATTTTAGAAAAAATGATTAATAATCCTGGCAAAACATTTTCAAGAGAAGATATTGGTCAGTTAATTGAACTTGATAAAGAGAGATCTATAGACGTAATTATCACAAGATTACGAAAAAAAATTGAAATTGATCCTAAGAATCCAAAATTTTTACAAACAATAAGAGGTGCCGGATATGTTCTCTGGATTGAGTAACTTTTTAAAAGATATACTTCCTAAAAGATTATTTTACAGAGCTCTTTTAATTGTTGCGGTGCCTGTATTAGTTCTTCAATTAGTAATAACAGTAGTATTTTTTGACAGTCTTTGGATTAAAACTAATAAAGGAATGACCAGAGCATTAATTAATGAAATTAATTTGTTTGTTGAGGTTTATGGCAACGAAAAAACAAATAAAGACGAATTAAAAAATCTATTTTCTTTATTCATAGATCTGAACATAGAACTTGTTAAAAATAAAAATTTAGAAAATAGATATTCTGAAAGATGGTTTAGTCCCATTGATAGAACACTTCGACGAGAATTGAAATCAAGCTTTGGTACAGAAGAATTTTGGTTTGATACTACCAGTTATAAAGAATTAATTGACTTAAGAATAAAATATCAAAACGGATACTTTAAATTCTTAGTACCTAAAGACAGGGTTACTAGTTCATCAGCAAGAATATTTGCACTCTGGATTACCGTTCCTGCAATCATAATGGTTATAATTTCATTAATATTTTTAAAAAATCAAACCAGACCAATTACTAATCTTGCCCGAGCAGCAGAGAGATTTGGTAAAGGTAAGGACATAGATGAGTTTAAACCATCTGGAGCATTAGAAATCAGACAAGCGGGACATGAATTTGATAAAATGAGAAAGAGAATACTTCGACATTTAAATCAAAGAACTGAAATGCTATCTGGCATAAGTCATGATTTGAGAACACCACTTACTAGGATGAAACTACAAATAGCTTTCATTAAAGATAAAGATTTAGCTACAAAATTAGCAGAAGATATTAATGAAATGGAAAAAATGCTTAATGAATATCTTCAATTTACAAGCTCATCTTATGTTGAAAAAAATGAAATGTTCAACTTGTCAGAATTGATAGAGGAAATTGTTATCAAGTATAATAATGAAAATATTCAAAAAAATTTACTCCCCAGAATTTACATTAATGGTAGAAAAAATTTAATTAACCGATGTTTAAATAATATAATTGATAATGCATTAAAATATGGGAATAAAGTTCAAATAAAAATGAGTAAAGAAAATACAAATATACTAATTATAATTGACGATGATGGTTCTGGTATACCTAAAAAAGAATATGAAAATGTGTTTAAGCCATTCTATAAAATAGATAAAGGAAGAGCAGACTCAAAATCAAGTGTTGGTCTTGGATTATCCATAGCATCAGATATCGTTAGATCACATGGTGGAAATATCGTTCTGGATAAATCTAAAATGAATGGACTAAGTGTTAAGATTTTTTTGCCCGTTTAGTTTTCTTCTTAGTTTCTAATTTTTTTATTTTATTTTCTAAATTTTCAACCCGTTTAGATAATACATCAAATTCATCTTTGCTAACAATTTTCATCTTAAAAACAATTTCATCTCTTTTAGATTTTAAAATATTAAATAGTTCTGAAGTAAGATCTTTTGAAGAAATAATACCTTGTTCAAAGAGTTTACCAATTTTATCAATTAAAAATTTAGAATTTTTCATATTTAAGATATACATTATAAGTAATATTTAAAATGTTCATCAATAATTTTGACCCAGTTGCTTTTCAAATCATGTCATTTGAAATTAGATGGTATTCATTAGCTTACATTTTAGGAATTGTAATTGGCTGGATCTTATGCAAAAAAATATTTATCAAAAAATCAGATATAAGTGAAAAATTTGATGACTATATTACTTACCTCATCATTGGGATAATTTTAGGTGGAAGAATAGGTTACATCGTATTTTACAATTTTTCATATTACTTAGATAATTTTTTAGATATTTTTAAAATTTGGCAAGGCGGGATGTCGTTTCATGGAGGATTATTAGGTGTAATTGTTTCAAGTTACATTTTTGCAAAAAAAAATAATCAAAATCCATTTTTTTATTTAGACCAGGTATCATTAGTTGCTCCAGTTGGAATTTTTTTTGGTAGATTAACTAATTTTATAAATTCAGAACTCTACGGAACAGTCTCAGATGTACCTTGGTCAGTAATTTTTATTAAAGTAGATAATTTATCCAGACACCCATCACAATTATATGAAGCAATTTTAGAAGGCTTAATTTTGTTTATAATATTAATTTATTTTACAAATAAAAACTATTTAAACAAACCTGGTTTAATTTCAGGATTATTTTTAATTTTTTATTCTATATTTAGATTCTTTATTGAGTTTTTTAGAGTTCCTGATGAACAAATAGGTTATTTAATTTTGAGTTTAACTATGGGCCAAATAATTAGTTTAATATTTGCTTCTATTGGAATGGCTATTTTTTACCTTAAAAATGAAAACAAATAATAGAGATTTACCGTTAGATCAATTTATAGAATTTGCTCTTTACGACAAAGTTGATGGATACTATATGAAAAAAAATCCTTTTGGAAAAGAAGGAGATTTTATTACTGCCCCAAATATTACAAGAGTTTTTTCAGAAATAATAGCAATCTGGATAGTGACCTTTTGGAAAAGTCTAGGATCACCAAAAAAATTTAACCTATTAGAATTTGGAGCTGGAAATGGTGAAATGATGAAGGTTATAATTGAAACATTAAAAAATTTTCCAGAATGTTTTCTTAACTGTAATTTTCAAATTCATGAAAAAAGTGAACTATTGAAAAAAAAACAACAATTAAGTTTGAAGTCTGAAAAAATAATTTGGATAGATGATATAAATACTAATAATTCCTACCCATCTATTTTTTTAGCTAATGAATTTTTTGATGCACTTCCTATTAAGCAGTTTTTTAAAAAAAAAAAAGGTTGGGTTGAAAGATTTGTCAATTTCAAAGAAGTAGGGAACGCTGAATTTAAAGAACAGCCTGCTGATATAAAAAAAATCGAGCAAAATTTAAATTTTGCTATTTCAAAAGAACAAGAAATTATTGAATACTCACCAAGTTCATTTGAGTATTTAAAAAATATTTGTAACTTAATAGAAAAAAATGATGGTGGAATATTAATAATTGATTATGGGTATTTAGATATTAAAATGCGTGAAACTTTGCAGGCTATCAAAAATCACAAATATTCTAATATTTTAGAAAATATTGGAGAAACTGACATAACATACAATATTAACTTCGATTTATTTAAAAAATTTACTAATCAATTTAATGAGTTAAGTTCTATAGTTAGTAACCATAAGAAGTTTTTGACAAGTATGGGGATAGTTCAAAGAGCTGAAATTATAAGTGAAAATCTAACCTTTTCTGAAAAATCAGATTTATTTTATAGAATAAGAAGACTTATTGATGAAAAACAAATGGGTGAGCTATTTAAAGTAATGTTAATAAAAAAGAAAAAAAATAAATTCAAAACAGGTTTTGAAATTGATTAGATCAAAAAAATTAGCAAAAATAAAAGACATAAAGCATTGCTTTTTTAATAGTGTTGGTGGTCACTCTAAAAATATTTACAAAAGTTTAAACTGTGGCCCAGGCTCAAAAGATAACAAGAAAAATATCAAAAAAAACTTACAAATAGTTAGAAAAAAAATTAGTAAAAAAGCACAAAATATTTTTTTAGTTCATCAGATTCATAGCAATAAGTTCATTTTCATTGATAAGGCATATGACAAAAAAGAGAAGCCTAAGGTTGACGCTATAATTACTAATAAAAAAAATTTTCCTATAGGCGTTCTAACTGCTGATTGTGCTCCAATACTAATTTATGAAGACAAAATGAAGATGATAGCTGCAATTCACGCTGGGTGGAAAGGAGCGTTTAAAGGCATTATTGCTAAAGTAATCAAGTTCATGAT
>JAOJEG010000039.1 GCA_028226535.1 Candidatus Pelagibacter sp.
TGTAATGTTGTTACTTTTAAATACAATAATTATTTTAAAATTATTCAATTATATTTAAAATAACTTAATCCCAATCACCCCGATCACTATAAGCGCAATAGATATTATTTTTTTAAGATTTATAGTTTCCTTTAAGAAAAAATATCCGATAAATATTGAAAAAAAAATACTTGTTTCTCTAAGGGCTGCAACTAGAGGAATTGGTGCCTTTGTAAAACCCCAAACAACAATCACATAAATAATAAAGGATATAGATCCCCCTACCCAGAATATCATTTTTGCATCTTTTAAAACCTTTGAGAATATATTTTCATGTTTATTTATTTTTAAAATAATAGGAAAAAGTAGGGCACTAAATAGAAAAGAAAAACTAATGTAAGAAATTGCAGATGTACTAACTCTAGCGCCGTATCCATCTATTAACGAGTATAGACCTATGAATGATCCAGTAAGTAAAGAATACTTAATAATCTCAATTTGATTTTTATTTTTTGAACCAAATAAGCCAAGAAGCATTATTCCAGCACAAATCAATAATATCGAAATTAGAGTTGGAATTTTAAATACAACGCCAAGAAATATTATAGAAATTAATGTAGCTAATAATGGTCCAAAGCCTCTGAATATTGGATAAACATTTGTATAGTCCCCTACTTTATAAGAATTTAACATATACCATTGATAACCTTGGTGAGCTAATACACTGGCAAAAATATAAGGCAGAGACTCTTTTCCTGGTAAAGGAAAATAAAAAATACAAATCAAAGCCAAAGGTATGTGACCTAAAACAATAGCTAAAACTGCTATAGCTTTATCTGGATGATGTTTAACCATTGCATTCCAAACTGCATGCAAAATCGTTGCTAATAGAATTACAAAAAAAACAGTAGAATCCATTTATTACTTATTTTACTCTACCGTAAATATCTTGATATCGAACTATGTCTGTTTCTTTAAGAATTGAACCTACTTGAGCTTCCATTATTTTAACTGGTTTTTTACCCGGATTTTGAACTCTATGAATTGCTTCTAATGGAATAAATATGTGCTCACCTGGTTTTTTGATTATTTTATCTTTGTTAAGTGTAATTTTAGCATTACCTTGCGTAACTAACCAATGTTCAGCTCGATGATGGTGCTTTTGTAAACTTAAAATTCCTTTTGGTTTTACAAATAATTCTTTGATTAAGAACTCTTTTCCTTCGAATAAATTAGTGTATCTACCCCAAGGACGGTAATAAACATTTTTTTTCTTAATGTATTTGTTTTTATTCATGTCATACATTTTTAAGATTTCTTTCCAACTACCAAGATCTGACCATGGGATATCTAATTTAATTGCGTTTATTTGTTTTGTTTTTTCTAAAATTGCATAATCAAATGATTTTGCAGTTGCTTTAATAAAAGATGCTTTGTTTAAATAATAAGTATTAGCTTTATATTTTGCCTTTTTAACTGAATTAACACAATTTCTGTATGTAATGGGCTGATATTTTTTAAAATTATTTATTATTGAGTCTTTTCTAAGAAAAAACATTCCTGAATTCCAGTAACCTTTGTTCTTAATAATTTGTTTAGCTTTTGCCTCTTTTGGTTTTTCAATGAATTTTGTTACTTTATTAATATTTCCTTTAATTATTTTGGTTAAAAAATATCCATAATCACTTGTAGGAGATTTAGGTTTAATTCCAAAAACAAATATGTTTTCACTATTAAGGTTTGATTTATTTTTATTGATAGCTTTATTAAAAATACTCATTTTTTCGATTAAATGATCTGCGGTAAAAAACATTAATGGTTGATTATCAGGAATATCTTTAATTAGAGCTGTACTTAAAATAGCTGGTGCCGTGTTTCTCTTTGCTGGCTCTACTACAATTTTGTATTTGCTAATTTTATTTTTTTTTAAGTGTTGTTTTACTTTATTTAAATACTTCTTGTTTGTGCTAATAATTGGTGGATCATAAATTGAAGCTTTTGTTCTCTCTAAAGTTTTATCAAGTAAAGTCCATTTACCAAAATCAATAAACTGTTTTGCTTGATGAGTTTTAGAATTTGGCCAAAGTCGAGTTCCAGCACCTCCACATAATATAACTGGACGAATTTTCATTAAATTTCTGAATAATCCTTAACTTCTTTTTTCTTACCTGGATGTGTTGGGGCACCTAAATAAGCAGGTCCTACAGTTTGTGCATACTTCCATAAAGTACCAGAACCAAAATCAGATTTTCTAGGTTTCCATTTTCTTTTTCTTGAAGCTAATTCTTTTTTAGAAAGTCTTACATTGATAGTCCCTTTTTTAGCATCAATATCAATGATATCTCCATTACGTAAAAGGCCTAAAGGACCCCCTAGAGCGGCCTCAGGGCCTACGTGACCCACACAAAAGCCTCTTGTAGCACCAGAGAACCTACCGTCTGTAATAAGAGCTACTTTCTCACCTTTTCCTTGTCCGTATATAGCGCCTGTTGTTGATAACATTTCTCTCATACCAGGGCCTCCAACAGGGCCTTCATATCTAATAATGATTACATCACCATCATTATACTTTTTGCTTTGAACAGCTTTCATAGCACTTTCTTCGTTATCAAAGCATCTAGCTTTTCCAGTAAATTGTAATTTTTTTAATCCTGCAACTTTAACAATTGCACCCTCTGGAGCTAAATTACCTTTTAGCCCAACTACACCACCAGTTGGTGATAAAGGATCTTTATAAGATCTCATTACTTTTTGTTTTGGATTAAATTTAATATTTCTTAAATTTTCTTTCATGGTTTTTCCAGTAACAGTCATGCAATCACCATGAATAAAACCACCTTCGTATAAAGTTTTAAGTAACATTGGAACACCACCTGCTAACCACATATCTTTTGCAACATATTTTCCACCTGGTTTTAAGTCTGCAAGATAAGGAGTTCTTTTGAAAATTTTAGCAACATCCATTAAATCAAATTTTATACCTGCTTCATTAGCAATAGCTGGTAAGTGTAATCCAGCATTTGTTGATCCACCAGTTGCAGCAACTATTGTTGCAGCATTTTCTAGAGCTTTCCTTGTTACAATGTCTCTAGGTTTAATTCCTTTTTTTAGAAGATTCATAACCATTGTTCCACTGGCTTTAGCGTACTTATCTCTTTCTTCATAAGGAGCAGGGGTTCCAGCTGAGTAAGGAAGTGCTAATCCAATTGCTTCAGATACACATGCCATTGTATTTGCTGTAAATTGACCGCCACAAGCACCAGCACTTGGACAGGCAACTAACTCCAATTTTCTAAGTTCAGCAGCAGACATTTGACCTGAAGAATGTTTTCCAACCGCTTCAAATACATCAACTACTGTCACATCTTTACCTTTATATCTTCCAGGGAGAATTGATCCTCCATAAATAAATACACTTGGAACATTTAATCTAACCATAGACATCATTAATCCAGGTAAAGATTTATCACAGCCCGCAATGCCGACTAACGCATCATAGCAATGTCCTCTAACCGTAAGTTCAGCAGAGTCCGCAATTACCTCTCTTGATATTAAAGAAGATTTCATTCCCTCATGACCCATAGCAATTCCATCGGTAACTGTGATGGTACAAAATTCTCTAGGTGTTCCACCGTTAGCTCTTACACCCTTTTTAACTGATTGAGCTTGTCTCATTAGGGCAATATTGCAAGGTGCTGCTTCATTCCAAGTCGACACAACGCCAACAAATGGCTTTGCTACATCTTTCTCAGTTTCACCCATTGCATAATAAAATGATCTGTGAGGTGCTCTATCAGCTCCTAATGATGTATGTCTGCTTGGAAGTTTCTTTTTATTAAATTTTGCCATTATATACCCTTTATTGTTACTGATATTTTATCGATATCATTCTTTAAATTATTATAATTAGTTTTTTCCTGTTCAACAATCTCTTTTGGTGCTCTATCTACAAAACTTTTATTTTCTAATCTTTGAGATATTTTGTTCATTTCTTCTTGAATTCTATTTTGTTTGCTAGTTAAGTTTTCTTTAATAAGTTTTAAATCAACATCTTTATCAAAATAGATTTTAAATAAATCTCCTGAGACAACCATAGTTGCCGCTGGTTTATCCAGGTCATCACTTAAAATATTATTTATTCTTCCCAATTTTTTAAGAATGACTTGATTACTATTAATAAAATTCTTTTGATTATCATTTATACTATTTATAGACATATC
>JAOJEG010000004.1 GCA_028226535.1 Candidatus Pelagibacter sp.
TAATTCCAAATTCTATTGGCAGATATTCTGAAAGTTTGGGTGTAGCCATATTTTCAATATTAATTTTGTTTTTTGTTAAAGAAAAAAATAAAAGTTTCATTATTTTATCAATCTTATTTTATCTGTTTATATCATCTATTCTTGGTAAATTCTCTCCTAGATTTTTTATTGAGCCAGTATTGTGGTCAATAATTGTGATAAAATATTCAGAAGTAGATTTTTCTAAATTTTTTTTTAGATTAATTAAATGTTCTATTTTATTACAATCTTCTATTTCACTGCTTGCTATTATGTTTGGTGTCATTACTATTTCTATAGGATCTCTAACACCAAATCTTAAAGATTACGTATTAAGCAATTCTGCTTACGGATATGATTTAGCTAAATGGGTAAATCTAAATATAGAAAAAAATAAAAAAGTTTTATATTCTCACCGTTCAATTTCTTTTTTAAATTCTGAGACAATATCTACTAATTTTCTTCATTATACCGAAGCGGGAGATGCACGAATAAAATATCTTAATTTAATGAAGAAAAAAAAACCTGATTATCTGATTCTGCAAAGTAACTCGCCACTGTCTCATAAAAAATTAATTGGGTGCACATCAGGAATATTCAAAAAAAAAGAAAATTTTTTTAAACAAACTAGCAGGAATATCTTTAACAAAAACAACAATAAATACTCTGGATATATTTACAGTTTTGATTATGAAAAATTACCATATTGTTATTTTAGTCAATAAAATTACTATTATAAGTCTTTTATAACTTATTGTGAGGCAGGTAGTTCGATTCAAGAAACATCAGAATTTCTAAATAATCCAATAATAATTACTCCACTAAAGTTATCAAAATCTTGATTGCACTAAAAAGAATATCTATTATAAATCAACGATAATTAAGTGGCGGGGTAGCTCAGTTGGTTAGAGCGCAGGACTCATAAGCCTGAGGTCAGTGGTTCGATCCCACTTCCCGCTACCAATTAATGTCCTGGAAAATCTATTAAATTTTCAACTTTATAATTATTTTTTACCAAATTATCAGATCCACCTAAATCAAATAAGTTAATTACAAATACAAATGCTGATACTTTGCTTTTTGACATTTCAACAAGTTTAGCAGCCGCTTCAGCAGTTCCACCTGTTGCAATTAAATCATCTATAATTAAGACGCTATCATTTTCATCTAAAGAGTCTTTATGAACTTCAATTGTAGCTGTTCCATACTCAAGTTCAAAATCAATAGAGTGCACATCAGCAGGCAATTTATTTTTTTTTCTCAGCATTATAAATGGTTTTTTTAAGATATAAGAAACTGCAGAAGCAAAGACAAAACCACGCGACTCTATTGCTGCAATTTTTGTAAAATTATATTTTTTTGACCTTTCAACTATTTGATTAATAGTTTCACCAAAAGCATTTTCATCTTTAATTAATGTTGTAATGTCCCTGAAAAGAATTCCTTTTTTAGGATAATCTGGTATTGATCTAATATATTTTTTTAAGTCCATTTTTTATGAATAAATTATTTGTTGCAGCTTTAAAAGAAGAAACTGATGGATTGAATTATTTTTATCATATTGGTGTCGGTAAAATTAATGCTACATATAATTTAACTAAATTAATTCATGAACATAAACCATCTAAAGTAATAAATTATGGAACAGCAGGTGCTATTGACAAAGGATTATCAGGGATAGTTGAATGTACGAAATTTTACCAAAGAGATATGGATGTCAGAGGTTTGCTGGATTTGAAATTAGGTGAAACACCTTTTGATAGTATTAGTGAAATAATAAATTCTGAAGAAGGATATTCTTGCGGAAGTGGAGACAGCTTTGTAAGTAAGAAAATAGAAATGGATGTAGATCTAGTTGATATGGAAGCTTATGCTTTGGCAAAAGTTTGTAAGCTTGAGGGCATAGATTTTAAATGTTTCAAATATATTTCAGATAATGCTGATGATGAAGCTTCATCAGATTGGATAGAAAATTGTAAAAAAGGTGCAAAATTATTCCAAATTAAGATGAGTGAATTCTAGTTTAGCGATTATATTTTTTGATTGAAAATAGTGATAATGTCTATATCAAGACATTTTTTTAATAGTTTAATTATACATGACTAAAGTTGGCGAACATATTACTCTAGATATTATTGGCACCACAAAGGAATACGATGCTTCTTTGTATGAAAAGGTTATTAATGACATTGCAAAAGCAGCAAAAGTTACAATTTTAAATATTTCAAAATATAAATTTGAACCACAGGGTTTTACTATCTTAGCCTTATTAGCAGAGAGCCATATTAGCTTTCATACATTTCCTGAAAAAGGAATAATTAGTTTTGATTTTTTTACATGTGGAAAAGTAAATCCATCAGTCGCAATTGATATTATAAAAAAAAATTTTGAACATAAAAGAATTGTTAAAAAAGAGTTCAATAGAGACACAAAATCTCTTTATCATGATATTTATAGTTCACCAGGATTGCAAAAATCTTATGTTGTTAATGACGTTCTTGAGGATTTTAAATCAAAAGTTGGACAACATATTGAAATTTTAGAGCTAGAACAGTTTGGCAAATCTTTATTTATTGATGGAGAAATACAAGTAGCCTCAACAGATGAGCATTTATATAGCTCTACTTTTGTAGGTGCGGGTCTTAATCTAAATAAAAACAATGAAAGAGCAGCTATAATTGGTGGTGGAGATGGCGGTGTTGCAAGAGAATGTATCTCTAAAGATTTTAATTTTGTAGATTGGTTTGAACTAGATCCAGAAGTTGTAGATGTTTGTAATCAGCATCTTGGAGATATAGGAAAAAAAGCTACTGAAAAAAATTCTGTAAAATGTGTTTGGGGAGACGCTTTTGAAAGTATCAAATCAGTAGAAGATGATACATATGATCATATTTTTGTAGATCTTAACGACGATCAGTTTTGTATTGATCTTGCAGCAAAAAATATGGACTCTATGATTAGAATTTTAAAACCTAAAGGTGTAATCACTGCTCAGGTTGGAAGCCAGGATAAAAAACCTAAACAAGTTGATAGTTGGCTAAATGTATTTAACCATCACTTTGGAAACACTAAATTATCAAGAGTTTATATCCCTAGTTTTGACTGCTCTTGGAATTTTTCATCATCAATAAATCATTAATTTTTCTTTTTTAATTATTAAATCTGTGAAATAATTGTTCCAATTTAAAGGAGAAAATAATGAATATATTCAAAAAAACTATTTTAACAGTTCTTGCTTCTTTATTTGTTATCGGAAATGTTTACGCTGACAAAATAAAAATTGGAACTGAAGGTGCTTATCCTCCATGGAACTCTAAAGATGCTTCCGGTAATCTTATTGGTTTTGAGGTTGAGTTAGCACAAGAACTTTGTGCAATCATGAAAGCTGAGTGTACTATCGTTGAACAAGATTGGGATGGAATGATCCCTGCTTTGTTGATGAGAAAGTTTGATGCGATAATGGCTGGAATGTCAATTACAGCTGAAAGACAAAAAACAATTACTTTTTCTCAAGGTTATGCTGACGAAGTAGCGTCACTTGCTGTAATGAAAGGTTCAAGCTTAGAGGGTATGGATACTCCTGAAGGTATTAATTTAACTTTAGGTGGATCAGATGTTAAAAAAGCTCTTAAAACTTTAACTGGTGCACTTGCTGGAAAAACTGTTTGTACTCAAACAGGTACAATTCACCAAAACTTTTTAGAGTCAGGTGATGTTGGAAGTGTAAATGTAAGAACTTACAAAACTCAAGATGAAGTAAACCTGGATCTTACATCTGGAAGATGCGATGTTGCATTAGCTGCAGCAGTAGCATTTACAGATTATGCTGATAAATCAGGTAAGCCAGTTGTTTTAGTTGGACCAACTTTTTCAGGTGGTGCATTTGGTAATGGTGTAGGTGTTGGAATTAGACAAGGTGGAGATGATGCGATTGGTAAAAGAGACGCTAAACTTCTAAAAGATTTCAACAAAGCAATTGATAAAGCTAGAAAAAAAGGAATTATTAGCAAACTTGCTATTAAGCACTTTGGTTTCGACGCTTCTATGTAATTAATTTCAGATTTGGCGACTATAATATATAGTCGCCAGTCTATATGGAACTTCTTGCATTCGGTAAAACAGGTTGGGGGGATGAGTTATTTTATGCAACCCTAATGACCATTGCTGTCTCAGTTACAGCAATGTTTATAGGTTTTGTTTTTGCACTAATTTTTACTCCACTTAAACTATCAAAATATAAATCTTTAAATTTAATTGGAAATTTTTATACAACAGTTATTCGTGGTGTCCCTGAACTTTTAGTAATCTATCTTTTCTTTTTTGGTGGAAGTGGTGCAATCATGTATGTAGCATCAATCTTTGGGTATTTTGAATATATAGAAATTAATGCTTTTATAACTGGATCAATGGCAATTGGAATAATTTCAGGCGCTTATTCAACTGAAGTATTTCGTGGAGCAATTCAATCAATTGACAAAGGTCAGTTTGAAGCTGCTAAAGTTTTGGGTATAGGTAAATTTGCACAGTTTTATAAAATAATTTTACCTCAAATGTTAAGACTAGCTATTCCAAATCTTAGTAATGTTTGGCAAATTACTTTAAAAGATACATCATTAATTTCAGTTACTGGTTTAGTTGAGATTATGAGACAATCTTATATTGCAGCAGGTTCTACCAGAGATCCATTATTCTTTTACTCATTTGCTGCAGTTTTATATTTATTATTAACTTATTTAAGCATGAAACTAATCAACAGATTAGAAGCCAGATATAGCAGGGGGTACTAATGGATTTTGATTTAATGTTTACTAGTTTTCCCAAATTATTAGGTGCTGCTGTTGTTACCTTAAAACTATTAACTGTCTCATTATTTTTTGGTTTATTTATTGGGCTCTTGTTTGCAATTTTAAGATTAAATAAAAATATATTTATTAATAAATTTGCCTATGGATATTCTTATGTCTTTAGAGGAACACCTTTATTGGTTCAGATTTTCATTATTTACTTTGGTTTAGGGCAAATTGAATATTTAAGATCAACATTTTTATGGGTTATTTTAAAAGAACCTTATTGGTGTGCAATTATAGCATTCACTTTAAATACAGGCGCTTATACATCCGAGATACTAAGGTCAGCATTTCAAACAATTAAACCAGGAATTATTGAAGCGGGTAAAAGTTTAGGAATAACAAACAAAATAATCTTTTACAAAATTCAAATTCCAATAGCGATTAGACAATCATTACCTGCATATGGCAATGAAATAATACTAATGATGAAAGGAACATCGTTAGCTAGTACTGTTACCTTAATGGACTTAACAGGTGTTGCAAAATATATCATATCAACAACTTTTAAACCAATTGAAGTATTTATCGTTGCAGGTGGAATATATTTATTCATGACTTTTATTATTCATAATGTCATTAAATATTTAGAGAAAAAATATAGTTTTCAACAATAATAATGTTTCTATCTGAAAAGCAAATCAAAGATTACCAAACTGATGGTGTGATAATTGTTAAAGATATTTTTAACGATTGGATAGAAACATTAAGAAAAGGTTTTCAAAAGGTTTTAGATAGCCCCAGTAAACACGGACGAGAGAATGTTAATGATAATAAGGGTAGATTTTTTGAAGATTATTGTAATTGGGAAAGAATAGAAGAATTTAAAGATTGTATTTTTAATTCACCTGGAGCGCAAATAGTTGCTGAAGCAACTAATTCTAAATCAACTCAAATTTTTCATGAACATATTTTTATTAAGGAGCCAGGCACATATAAAGAAACTCCTTGGCACCAAGATATGCCTTATTATTGTGTTGATGGAAATCATACTGGAAGTTTTTGGATACCATTAGATGAAGTTGATAAAAAAAATAATCTTAAATTAATTCTAGGGTCTCATAAATGGCAAAAGTTAATTAGACCTACCAAATGGTCCAATAACCAATCTTGGTATAAAGATGATACTTTATTTATGGATTTACCTTCACCAGAAAAATTTGAAAAAAATATTTTAGTTCCAGAGCTTAATTTAGGTGATGCGGTATTATTTAATTTTAAAACCGTACATGGCTCAACAGGAAATAATACCTCTAAATCTCGAAGAGCTTTTTCAATGAGATTTATTGGTGATGATGTTAAGTATATTGATCGAGGAGGACCTACATCTCCACCATTTGATGGTATTAAATTAAAAACAGGAGATCTAATGAGAGAAGATTGGTTCCCAAAAGTTTTTAATAGTTAATTAACTTTTATTTTTTGATTGATAACTAAAACTGCACCAATAATTAAAATAGGAAGACCAATAACAAGATCTATTTGCCATTCTAATTTCTCAAAAATTGTAGATATTATTAAAGCAAGAACAGGCATAACAACACCGACATAGCCAGCGCGTCCGGGACCAACTTTTTCGAGTAATTTTAAATATGAAACGAAAGCAAAAATTGATCCAAAAATGGATAGATAAAATAGAGATGCTATGTAACTAAAACTATATTCAAATAATAATTCAGCACCACGCACCTTTGTAACCAAAAAAGTAACAATAGAACCATATAACATAGCATAAGCAATTGTTTGTAGTGCAGGAAAGTTATTATTCAAATTTCTTTGATGAACCATGTTTCCCGTTGAGGCACAAAATGTTCCAATTAATGCCAAAAATAACCCAATGTGAGTACCTTTTTCAAAGCTAAAATTAAATATCTCATCATTAAAAATAATAACAATCCCAATCATTCCAATTAATGCACCTGTTAATGTTTTTAAAGATGGTTTCTTCTTAAAGTAAAAAGTTTCACCCAAAATATTCATTATAACAACTGTAGAAAAAACAATTGCTGGAAATGCACTTATTAAATATGTGTTAGATAGGTAAAAGAAAACATAATTAATTGAATAAAGACAAGTTCCAAAAAATATAAACCAAATGTGATTATTGAAAGAAAATTTTAAATTCTGTTTTTTTATAAATAGGTAAATAAAAAAAATAATTGCAGCTATTAAAAATCTATAAAAAACTGAAACTAATGGATCTACATAACCTAGTTGAAATTTAATTAAATACCAAGTTGGTGACCAGCAAAAAAGTGTGATTAAAAATAAAACATAGTTATTCATTAAAAGTTCTAATAACTAGTATATTCTTTAATTTCTTTAATCTTTGAACCTGTATGATTGTTAATTTCTAGTTTAATTTTAGCTCTGTCGTCATTTAAGAAATGAACATCCCTTGAAAGTTTAATAAAAGTCTCAGTAAAATCTTTTTCTTTCTCACATTGTCTTTTATCATCCTCAATTATCCATAATTTTGCATTAATTTGCTTTAAAGACTCAAAGAGCTCATTTAACTTTTGATCAGACTTAACATTGTTATTTAATTGATCTTTAAGGATTGAGTGCTCTTCATTAATAAATTTTAGTTTTTCTGAATCTTTGATTTTTTCTTGTTTAATTTCTAGGATAGAAATTTTGTCTAATAATTCACCAACGGATACTTCGACTAGAATTTTATTCATTAAAAAATATACTATGTTAAGTTGTTATAAATATGTCTAATATTTTAGTTATTAAACATGGATCTTTAGGAGATATAGCTCAAGCGTGCGGGGCAATTCAAGATATTTCTGAAAATCACAAAAATGATGAAGTTCATTTGTTAACAACTAAACCATATTTTGATCTATTTAAAAAAAATCCACATATTTCTAATGTTATTTTGGATAAGAGATTGCCAAGATTTAATCTGATCTATTTATATTCATTGATGAAGAATATTAAGAAATACAAATTCTCCAAAGTTTATGACCTACAAAACTCAAGCAGAACATCATTTTATAAAAGAATATTATTTCCTAAAGCAACAAAAGATACATGGTCTTCTACTGAAACCACATTGCCAGAAGGATCTACAAAAGAAGATTTTGATAAAGACTCAGTGTTATCAAGATTTGATCATCAGTTAAAAAGCTCAGGAATTATTACTAGTCATACCTTAAGCCCTGATTTTTCGTGGAGCCCATCAGATATATCTCAAATAAAAAATTTCTATCAATTAGAAAAATATATTGTTCTTTTTCCTTTTTGCTCTACTCATTTAACTTCTAAGAAGTGGCCTTATTATAATGATTTAATTTCTATGATTAATGAAAGATTAGAAAATAAATTTAAATTAGTTATAGCGCCTGGTCCAGGAGAAATTAAAGATGCAACAAGTATTAATGCCCTTTGTGTTTTAGATAATGGTAAAGCTTTAGATATTTCTCAGTTAGCAGCATTGATCAAAGATAGCTCATTTGTTGTTGCAAATGATACAGGTCCTGCTCACATGACAGCTCATTTAGGATCAAAAGGAATTGCTCTATTCGGATCTCACACAACTCCTTTTAAAGTAAGTATTGAAAGAGAAAACTTTAAAGCAATACAAGCTCCAGAGTTATCAAAGTTATCACCAGAAAAAGTTTTTGAAAGATTGTCTGAAATTATTTTTTAATTTTTTCTAATACTCTTAAAAATATAGGAACAGTGAAAAGTATAAAGAGTAATCTTATTATATGATGAAAAGCGACAAAGTCTGGATCTAGATCAAAAGCTATAGCTATAACAGCTACCTCATAAATTCCACCAGGACTAAAAGATAATATTAAAGTTAAAATATTTGTATCAACAAAAAAAGTTGCAACATAAGCTGCAAATAATCCCAAAGCTACTAATATAGTTGTTGCAACTATGCTATGTAGGGAATTGTTAGCAATTTCTTTAACAGTTTTTTCAGCAAACCTGCATCCGACAGAAGCACCAAGTATTAGTAGACAAAAATTTACAGTTTCATCTGGTAATTTATATGATGCTATATCAGTAATTTGCAACAAACCACTGGCAAATAATGTACCAGAGAGCAAAGCTGCTGGAATTCTAATTTTATCAAAAACAAAAATAAAAAATAATGATGCAAAAATAAGTAAAATTAAATTTAAGTGATTTTGACCTAAATAATTGAAGTCATCATTTAACAAAACATCGTTACCAGTATTATTTACTATAATAAATGGAATTACAGTTATTATGATTATCAATCTTATTAAGTGTGAAGTTGCAACTTGAGATAAATCTGTTTTTTCATTTTCAGCTAAAATCATTAAAGGACCTAACGCTCCAGGAGCAGCTGAAAATATTGAAGCTTTTTCACCATAACCTGCAAATTTTTGTAAGTATTTAGCAACAATTAAAATACAAATTATTATATAGATTAGCATAATTAACGAAGTCCAAATCCAATTACTTATTTGATTAAATAAATTTTGATCTATGTAATTTCCAATATGCAAACCTAAGATTATCAAAATAAAGCTTAATACAATTTTAGGCATGATGATTTTTAAACCTGATAATGCAGCAATTGATGTAACAATCATTGGGCCTAAAAACCAAGCTAGAGGAATATCAAAATAATCAGCAATAATTGCACTAGGAAAAGAAATTATTAAAACAGAAATAAATTTTATAGTAAAAATTTGATTTATTTGTTTTAACATTACTGGATTTTATCTAATTTTTTTTCGACCTTAATTTTCGAAGATCTCAAAATATTTAAAAAATTTAAACAGTTTTTTTTATTAAAATTAGAGATATGCCCAGTTACTGTTAAAGCTCCTAAAAATTGTTTCTTTGTTCTAAATATTGGAACCGATATAGATGCTATTTCTCTATCTCTTTCCCCAAAAGACATAGAATATCCTTGCTTTAAAATTGTTTCTTTATTTTCTATTTGCAAATCATGATAAGATGACAAGATATGTCCACTTGAACCTTTGTGCAGAGGTTTCTTTGCTCCAATTTGAATTGAGTGTTTAATTATTTTATTTGGCTCACTAGTTTGAATACATACTCTTGATTCTTTCTGTTTTACAAAAAAACTGGCTGTTTCATTTGTTTTGGCTGAAATAAAATCTAATTCAGATTTAATAGAATTTTTGAAATTAAAACTACTATCGTAAATTTCATATAATCTTGAAATAGAGTGACCTATCTTAAATTCTCCACTTCTTATTTTTCTAATATATCCAAAATTTTCAAGCGACTTTGATATTCTTGAAATTCTACTTTTATGATCTCCAGTTATGTTCGCAATTTTAGTGATAGAAAGAGATTCATTTTTCTCTGTGAAACAGTTTAAAATTTCTAAAGCTTTGTTTACTGCATCAACACCAATAATATTTTTGTTAGATTTCATAATAATTCTATTTAATAGAATAACATGTTCTGTTAAATAGAACAATAGTATTATTATTATTAGACATTTCTTTAAAATATTAATTAAGTGACAAAAAAAACTAATAGAGGGAAAAATAATGAAAAACTTAAAAAAAATAGTTTCAGTATTATTTTCAGCAATCCTATTATTCTCAGCAACAACTACTAGCTCAGTAGCAATTGATAAATTGCACTTTGTAATCGGTGGTGGTGCTGGTGGTGGTTGGGATGGAACTGCTAGAGGTACTGGAGAAGCTTTAACAAAAGCTGGAATGTTAAAAAGTGCATCATTTGAAAATATGTCAGGTGGTGGTGGTGGTAAAGCATTAGCTTTCATGATTAACAATAAACCTGCAAACACAGTTTTGGTTCAATCAACACCATTAGTTTTAAGATCAATCACAAGACACAAAGGTTACGTGAGTGGAAGTGGTACTTTATCTTATAAAGATGTTGTGCCGATCGCTGGTGTAATTGGTGACTATGGTGCAATTGCTGTTGCAAAAAACTCACCTTATAAAAACTTTAAAGATGTAGTTGATGCATACAAAAAGGATCCAAGCTCTATTAAAATGGCAGGTGGATCAGTAAGAGGAAGTATGGACCATTTAATTGGTGCGTTAGCTTTCCAAGCTGCTGGTGCTAATCCAAATGATGTAGCTTATATTCCTTATGATGCTGGTGGAAAAGCGTTAGCTGGACTTTTATCTGGAGAGACTCAAATTATCTCTACAGGTTTAGGTGAATTGATGGGTGCAAGAGACCAAGTAACAATTATTGGTATTACTGCTCCTTCAAGAGTTTCTGATGCTCCAGACGCACCAACTCTTAAAGAACAAGGATATGATGTGCAATTCGTTAACTGGAGAGGATTTTTTGGCCCTCCAGGTATGAGCAATGCAGATAAATCAGCTATTGCTAAAATGCTAGGCGATGTACAAAAAACTCCTCAATGGGAAACTGTCAGAGCAAGAAATGCTTGGGTTAATATTTATAATCCAGAAGGCAAGTTTGTTTCTTTCTTAGAAAAACAAACAGAAGAAATGACAGCTCTTATGAAAAAACTAGGAGTTATATAATCCTTAGGATTATTTAAAATTAGAGCAGTGAATATAAATACTACAAAAATTATATCACTGCTCTTTTTTATTTTTTCAGCATTTTATTTATACACGGCTTACCAAATTCAAGTTTTTACATTTGATGAAAATGCACCTTTTAATGCCAGAACATTTCCAATTTACCTAGGTTACGCTGGTTTATTTTTTTCAGGGTTAAAATTAATTTTACCAGATCCAAATACTATCAAAGTTGAACACAAAAATTTAGAGTACAAAAAAACTGGTATACTTATCCTTATTGCTATCATTTATGGAGCAACAATTTTAAAAATAGGTTATTTTTTAACCACATCTTTATTTTTGTTTGCTTCTTATTATTTTTTAGGAGAGAGAAGATGGATATTGATGTTCATATTATCTTTTCCTTTTGTAGCTGCATTTATGTATCTACTTCACGGAGTTCTTAATATTTACTTAAGGGATCCATTCCTACAATCAATTGGAGTGATGGGATGATTGAAGGAATATTAATTGGATTAACAACAGCTTTAACATTCCAAAACATACTGATGGTTATGGTTGGTTGTTTCTTTGGGACAATTATTGGAATGCTACCAGGCCTTGGTCCAATGACTGCAATTGCATTAATGATACCAATTACTTATGGTTTTGATCCTGCAACAGGATTAATTTTAATGGCTGGTGTTTATTATGGAGCAGTATTTGGTGGATCTACATCTTCTATATTATTAAATGCTCCTGGTGTTCCAGGAACTGTTGCTACTTCATTTGATGGTTATCCAATGGCCCAACAGGGTAAAGCAGGAAAAGCTTTAGCTATTGCTGCATGGAGCTCATTTGCAGGTGGAACATTATCTGCAATCTATTTATTATTTATGGCACCAAGTTTATCAAAAGTTAGTTTATCATTTAGATCACCAGATTATTTTGCATTAATGATTTTAGGTTTAACAGCTATTGCTGCTTTTTCATCCAAAGGACAGTTTTTAAAAGCAATGATGATGGTAGTGCTTGGATTGATGTTAGCCTCTGTTGGTCAAGATAGTTTGTCTGATATTACAAGATTTACATTTAATAACATGAATTTAACTGATGGTATTAGTTTCGTACTAGTTGTGATGGCAACATTTGCAATGAGTGAAGCTTTAACAATCATTTTAAAAAGAAATGATCCAACTAGTGCTGCAAAACAAGTTTCTTTAACTGAACTTGGTTCTATTAAAATTAATAAAGAAGAACGAACTAAAATGTACAAGACAATTCCAAGATCATCAGTAATTGGTTTTTTAATTGGTGTATTGCCAGGTGCTGGGGCAACGATTGCATCTTTTTTAGCTTATGGAATGGAACGAAACGTTGTTAGCGATGAAGAGAAAGAAAAATTTGGAAAAGGAAGTGTTAATGGTTTATCTGCACCAGAGACTGCAAATAATGCAGCTTGTTCTGGTTCATTTGTACCAATGCTTACTTTAGGAATTCCAGGAAGTGGAACTACAGCGGTAATGTTGGGAGCACTCCTGGGTTTTGGAGTTCAGCCAGGACCAAGACTTTATATGACAAACCCAGAAATATTCTGGTCAATAATTATGTCTATGTACATTGGAATGGTAATTCTTCTTATATTAAATTTACCGCTAATTCCTTATATTGCCAGAATTCTTGCAGTTCCTAAAAATTATTTAATTCCTTTAATCTTATTTTTTTCTGTTACTGGAATTTATGTAATGTCATTTAATAACTTTGATATTTATTTAATGATTGGAATAGCCGTGGTTGCTACATACTTAAGATTGTATGATTTTCCAATGCCACCACTAATACTTGCTTTTGTACTTGGTGGATTAATGGAGGAAAATTTAAGAAGATCTTTATTGTTAAGTAATGGTTCTTGGGAATTCTTATGGGATAGAACTTTAACAGCTTGTATTCTTGCCACAACAATTTTGATTGTACTTTGGCATATTTATAAAACGTTTTCTAAAAAAACTAATTCTTAATATCTACTCTTTTTCTGATTATTTCTTTGTCTAACTTCATCTCTCTATAAGAAATTATAAGCACACCAGTGAATATTATAAGAGCACCAATCCAAGTATAAATATCTGGAATTTCACCAAAAACAAAATATCCAATAATAGATGCAAAAACTAAATTTAAGAATGAATATGGTTGTGTCATACTTACATCTACTAATTTAAATGCATGATTAAGAGTTAAATGTAAAACAGTTCCACACATAGCGGCTAAGATCAAATAAATGAATGTTTTTATACTTGGTATTTCCCAAAAAAATATAACAATAAAGAAACTTAGTAAGCTCATAAAAATGGATTGATAAGCTAAAATAGTAATTGCGCTATCATCTTTGGAAATTTTTTTAGTAATAATTATATTAATTGACCAAAGTAACGCAGAAAATAAAACCATATAAACTCCAATAGATATATCTACAAAACCAGGTCGAATAATTACTAACATTCCGCTAAAACCAAGTATTAGCGCTAAAGTTCGATATATATAAATCTTCTCTCCTAAAAAAAATACTGCAAGTATTGTTACAATTAAAGGAACCACAAAAGATATCGCAGTAAGTTTTTCAATAGGAAGCAGTACTAAAGCTGAAAAATATATAAGCATTGCAGGTAAACCAAGTATGGCTCTTAAAAAATGTTGTTTAAGATGAGTTGTTTTAAGTACAGTATCTTTATTTTTAATTATGTATGGTAAAATAATCACTAAACCTAAAAAAAATCTAAAAAAACCAGCCACATAAACATTAACATCTTCTTGAGCTATCTTTAAAAAAGAAAGCATTACTGTTCCAAAAAAAACAGAGGTGATGATTAAAAAAATAGCTAATTTGTTATTAGACATTAATAAATTACTATAAGTATAACTGAACTATAAACAATCTTAGTTTAGTTTAATTTTTAGAAGATTGGTTTAAAACAAAGATACCAGAACAAGTAATAATTATAGCTCCAATAACTGTGAATATATCTGGAATATCATTATAAAATATATATCCAAAAATTATGGCCCAAAAAATTAATGTGTAATGGAATGGCTGTATAATACTTGCTCTTGCTTTACTTAATGCAATTATTTGAAGGTAAAGACCCAATGAAAAAAATATACCAATACCTAAAAACATTGCATATGAATATCCATCAATTGGAGTCCAAAACTTAGAGGCCAATAAAGACATAATTATTAAACCAATGATTGATGTATAAAATAATGAAGTTTCATTTGCATCATGTTCAGAAACTTTTTTAGTAATAATTTGATAAAGACCAAGTACAAATGCAGCAATTAATGGCAACAACGCTTTTGGATCAAAAATTGATGAAGTAGGTCTTAGAATAATCAAAACTCCAACAAAGCCAACAAAAATTGCGATCCATGTTTTAGCAGATACTTTTTCTTTCAAGATAATTGCAGATAGTGCAACCACTATTACTGGTGCAAGAGAACCAATGCTATGAGCATTAGCTAATGATAAATATTTAAATGATAAAACAAAACAACCAGACTCTATAACTGATAGTAAACTTCTAAATATCTGTAATTTGATATCTTTTGATTTATAAAAAAAAGGATTATTTTTTCTTTTAGACTCAAATAAAGCTAAAAATAAAACAAAAAAATATTTAACCAAAAGTAATTGAAAAATAGAATGATGTATTATTAAAGTTTTTTGAATTGTATCTAAAATAGAAAAAGATAAATATGCAAAAATTCCAAAAAGCATTCCAATTGATTCTTTAGACCATGTTATAGGCATTGATTAACTCAAGGTCTTTTGTAGATATGAAGGATAATATCTTTAGGTAATATTTTTTGAAAATAATAAAACAGAAATAATAATCCACTTAATAGGAAACATATAAATTTATATTTAATAGTAGAATTTAGTCTTATAAAATTTCCTTTTTTACTTACTGTATCAAGTGATGAAGTGTGAATTAGATTATAACCATGTTTTTTAAAAAGCATTTTTAAGTTTAAGTTATTAAAATATGAGAGATGTGGTGAAGCTAAATTTTTTTGCCAAAGTCTATCATAAAAGTTTGTAAAACCAATTTTATTTAAAATATTTGACAATTTATAAATTAATCCATCTGATGATGGAAGATTAATAACAATTTGTCCATTAGTTTTTAAAATACTTTTTAATTGAATTAGAATCAAATCTAAATTTACAAGATGCTCAAAAACATCATTAAACACTACAATATCAAACTTATTTAATAACTCATTGTTTAAATCTTTTATTGGAAGATTAATTTTAATGATATTTGAGAATTTTTTTTTAAGTAGATTATATTGTTCTTGGTCAGCTTCAGACCCAGTTATGTCTATATTTGATTTTTTGCACTCTTCTATAAAAAAACCATTTCCTGAACCTATCTCTAAAATTTTTAAACTTTGATTAACATTGAGTGATAAAATTATCTCAATAATTTTTTTAAAATTTTTTCTCCTAAGTTCACTTATTCCCTCTATATCTCTACCATGTCCAGGTTTCAATTTTGATTTAAACAATGAACAATTGTTACATTTATATACATAATCATTAATTTTTTTAAACTTAGAATTACAAACTACACATTCTTCCATTAGGATATAATTTTTTTAAATTTTTCAATCATGATTGGCCAGAAAAATTTAGAAACATTTTCTTTTGCATTTTTGCCGTATTCTAAATATTTTTTATTTTCTAACATTGAGCTAATTGATGAATAGACTTCATCTAGATTATTTCCATCACAAATCAATCCTGTTTTTTCATGATCAATTGCATCAGATGCACCACCATCTTTACCACCAATAGATGGAACTCCATATTGTGCTGCTTCCGCATAAACAATACCAAATCCCTCAACAGATGATTTATAAATAATTGATGGCATTACAAAAATATTAGATTTAGCTACTAAAGCATTCTTTAAATCATCACTAATATCTTTGAAAAACATTACCTGATTTTCTAAGTCTAATTCTTTTACAAGGTTTTTTATGTTATTCTCTTCATCTCCACTTCCAATACAGATGTACACAATATCAGGGTAAATTTGCTTTAAATTTCTTAGAGCCATTATTACTTTTTCATGATTTTTTCTCTTATCAAATCTTGAAACTGCAATTAATCTTGGTGTTTTTACTTTAAGTAAGCTTTCAACTTTATCTAATGATTTTTGATCAACACTCTTAGCAGGATCAATTCCTGGATTCATCACAACAATCTTATCTTCATTTATTCCAATCTCTATAGCTAAATTTTTAGTATAATTTGAATTTGCAATTATTTTCTCAACATTGTCCAAAACTTTTTTAATACGTTTGTTAATACCTGAACCTTTAGAGTGATTAATTTCTTTACCATGAATAAGACAGTATTTTTTTTTATCATTTTTTAAGTTTTCTAAACTTTTCCAGTGATCAGCAATTATACCTTCAACTTTATTGTCTTTAGTAAATTCATCAATCAGACTAGCTTTTCTATATTTTCTAAGTATTTTAGGACCACCAACTCTTTCAATTGTAAAAGATGCTTGTTCATCAAAACTTTTATGACCCTCAATATAATCTGCAAAAACTTTAATCATAAAGTTTTTAGATAATTCTTTTGAAAATCCCCACAAGTGATTTTGCATACCTCCAACTTCAGGTGGAAAGGATCTAGTAACTATTAAATACATTAATCATATTTCCATTTGATGCCACAGCCAGCACTGGGGATTTGTTCTTGTGGCCCTTTACCAGTTTCTGCTATTTGTTTCATTGATTTCAACAAATCACTTTCACCATCTTTAACTGGTACAAATTTTTTAAGTTCTCTTAATCTTCCCCTGTATTGTAATTCTAGGTTTTTGTTATAACCAAAGAAATCTGGTGTGCATACCGCATCATAAGACTTTGCAATTTCTTGTGTATCATCGTGTAAATATAGAAAATTAAAATTATTATCTTTGGAAAATTTAATCATATTTTCAAATGAGTCATCTGGATAATTTACAAAATCATTAGAACATATTGCAACCGAGTTGATTCCAATTTTTTTTAATTCATTACAATCTTCGACTAGTTCTTTTGTAATAGCTTTGACATAGGGACAATGATTGCAAATAAACATTATCAAAGTTCCATTTTTGCCCTTGATATCATTTAATGAAACAACTTTATTTTCAGTAGATTTTAATTCAAAGGGTAAAGCTTTTTTACCAAAATCACATATTGGAGTTTGAACTGGCATACTATAAGAATATATAAATTATGTTTTACGATTTAAAAGATAAAAAACCTCAAAACTCAGGCGAAAATTGGGTAGCACCTAATGCAACAATCATTGGTGATGTGACTTTAGAGAAAAACTCTAGCATTTGGTTTAATGTTGTATTACGTGGTGATATTGAAAATATTCACATAGGTGAGGGGTCTAATATTCAAGATGGTAGTGTTTTACACACTGACCCTGGTTGTCCTTTAAAAGTTGGAAAAGACGTAACTGTCGGCCATCTAGTCATGCTTCATGGATGCACAATTGGAGACAATAGTTTAATTGGAATTGGCGCTGTAATACTTAACAAAGCTAAAATTGGTAAAAATTGTATTATTGGAGCAAAAGCTCTGATTACAGAAAATAAAGAAATACCAGATAATTCATTGGTAGTTGGTTCACCAGGTAAAATAATCAGAGAAGTGACTGAAGAAGAAAAAAAATCAGTTTTAGAAAATACTAAGCACTACCAAGATAATTGGAAAAGATATTCTAAGTCTATATTTTAATTAATGAGCAAGAAATTTAAAATTGGTATCGATTATGGAGGTACCAAAATTGAAGGAATTCTTTTAGATGATAGTGGGGCTCAAATAGAGAGAAAAAGATACTCTTATGAAAAAAATTACTTATCAGGAATTGAAACAGTAAAAAAACTAGTAGATGAATTTGATAATTTGAGTAATCAAATTTGCACAGTTGGTCTAGGAATACCTGGATTTTCTTCTAAGGAAACAGGATTTGTGACAAACGCAAACTCCATGTGGTTAAATGCCAAACCTTTTAAAAAAGATTTAGAAATTGCGCTTAATAGAAAAGTAAAATTAATGAATGACGCTAATTGTTTTACTTTATCAGAAGCAGTTGATGGTGCTGGAAAAGATTATCAATCAATTTTTGGAATAATAGTTGGTACTGGCTTTGGTGGAGCACTTTCTTATAAAAAAGAAATTATTGAAGGAGCTAATCAAATCGCAGGCGACTGGGGACATCAACCTCTTCCTTATCCAACTAAAGAGGAAATTGAAACAAAGATTAATTGTCCATCAATGAATTGCGGAAGATCTTTGTGCGCAGAACAATTTATGTCAGGTATTGGTTTTAAAGATGTGTTTAATCAAAAAAATAATACAAATTTTTCATCAGAAGAAATTGTACAACTTGATTTAGATGGAGATCCTCGAGCTAATTTAGAGTTGAGTTTATATGAAGATAGAATGGCAAGATTAATGGCAGTCATGATAGGTATTTTTGATCCTGATGCTATAATTCTTGGAGGAGGAATGTCTAATATAGACAGACTTTATAAAAACATTCCAGCGTTGATCCCCAAATATACTTTTTCTAATAAAGTAATTACAAAAGTGATAAAAAATTTTCATGGAGACTCAAGTGGAGTTAGAGGTGCCGCTTGGCTTTGGAATAATGTATAGTATTTAAAAAAAGGAGAGAAAAATGTCAGCAGGTTATGTAATAGCACAATTAAAGGTAACTAATCCTGAAAACTACAAGGAGTATGTAGCAAAAGTTTCAGAGGTTGTTAAAAAATATGATGGAGAATATCTTGTAAGAAATGGTGAATATCAAGTTGTTGAAGGTGAAGATAATTTTCCAAGATTGGTGATTATTAGATTTCCAAGCTATGAAAGAGCTTTAGAGTGGTATCATTCAGACGAATATAAGCCAGTGAAAGATATACGTTTACAAAATTCTGAAGGTAGCAACATTATTGTAAAAGGATTGTAAATTTAAAGAATGAGCAATTATTCAAAAAAAGATTTAGATTTTTTTGCAAATAAAACTCTAGAAAATTACGATAGTAAAAATCCCAGCATAATTTTTAAAGAAAAAATAAATATTACAAATGATGATGCCTTGCTTATTCAATCTAATGTTGCTGAATTAAGAAAAAAAAGAGGAGAGGAAGTAGCTGGTTATAAAATAGGCTGTGTATCAAAAGATACTCAAAAGAAAATGGGATTTACCCAACCAGCTTGCGGTTATCTCTGGAAAAACGAATTGTATAACAGCGGAGTAGTTTTAGATAAAAAAAACTATACCAATCCATCCATGGAAGCAGAATTTGGCATTATATTAAATAGAGATATTAATCCTGAATTATCTTCTTTTGATTATATATTAGAGTCTATTGAAGCCATTTATCCTCTTATAGAAATTCATAATCTTATCTTTTATGGTGACGAACCTCATGGTGCGGAACTCTTAACAAATAATGCGATACATGCTGGTGTAGTCTTGGGATTAGAAACAAAATTCCCTACAAACAAATTAGAAACTGATCTCAAGCTTATTTATGACAATAAAATAATGGATACTTGGATTAATAAAAAATGGCCAATTGACATGTTATCTGAAGTAAATTGGCTGGTTAAAGAACAAGCTAGAAATAATAATTATCTTAAAAAAGGAGATTTAATCTTAACAGGAGCTTATGGGTTTCCAGTTCCTATAAATGATAAAAAGTTAATTGAGGTAACTTCATCCGCATTTGGAGGTGTTAAGGCCACTTTTAATTAAGGGATTAACCAATTGTCTCTATTACTTTCTAAATCAAATTTTGCTCTACGATGTCCTTTGGCAGCTAAATAAAGCCATTCAATGGATTTAATTTTGCACTGAATAACTGTAAAGTTTTTATAGCCTTCTTCACTTTGTTCTTTTGTATAATCAAAATTATCTAACTCAGGTTTTAATCCTGAAGTTGGAATGTCACTTTTTGTTCCTGGCCCATTATCAACCAAGTAACATTTCCTAGATATATGTTGTGTTTTTGACCAAGATTCTTTTGTAATTTCATTTTCGTGATTTACGGTGCATTCAATTTTAAGTCTTACCTGTATTTTTTCTTCTTTATCATAAAATAGCATCGCTGCATTTTTATTAGCTTTTAATTTATTAATTTTATCTGATCTAATATCGCTGTGGTATTGAACAAGATTATTTGCTTCATCTGCTTTTCTAAGAACTACTATTCGTCCATCAAAATCAGATTGGTTCCCACAAATAAAAACAGGTATTCTAAAGGGTGATCCTCTATCTTTGACTGCATTAGTTAACATTGACCAAATTTTCTTTTTGATCTCAGTAAAGTCCTCATAGTAAAGAACGGTTTCGGTCACAGATTATTTTTTCTTCTTTAATAGAGCAATTAAGCTTGAGCTATCCCAACGGTTTCCACCCATTTCTTGAACTTTTGCATAGTAACCATCAATAAGTTCTGTAATTGGAACCGGAGAACCATTTTTTTTTGCTTCTTCAATAACAATTGCTAAATCTTTTCTCATCCAGTCTACTGCAAAACCGTAATCAAACACATCATCAGTCATCGTTCGATATCTATTTTCCATCTGCCAAGATTGAGCCGCACCTTTTGATATAGTTTCCATTACGATATCCATATCTAATCCAGCGTTAATTCCAAAGTTAATAGCCTCTGACAAACCTTGTACAGCACCTGCAATACACATTTGGTTCATCATTTTAGTCAATTGTCCACTTCCTGATTTACCAATTAATTTTACTTTTCTACTGTAACAATCAATAACTGGTTCTGCTTTTTTAAATACATCTTCATCACCACCAACCATTACAGTAAGTATTCCACCTTCAGCTCCAGCTTGACCACCTGAGATAGGTGCATCTAAAAAATCAAACCCCTTATCTTTTGCAGCTTTATAAAGTTCTCTTGATATTTCAGCTGATACTGTAGAGTTATCAATGTAAACACAACCTTTTTTAGCTGTATTAAATAATCCATTTTCTCCAAGAGAAACTTCTCTTAAATCATTGTCATTTCCAACACAGGTAAAAATAAAGTCAGCTCCTTCAGCAGCTTTCGCAGGCGTATCAGCTTTTGAACCTTTATATTCTTCAATCCATTTATCAGCTTTAGCGGTTGTTCTGTTATAAACAGTTACATTGTGACCAGCTTTTGATATATAACCTGCCATTGGATAACCCATGACACCAAGACCTATGAAAGCAACATTAAAAGACATAATTTTTATTTCCTATGTTTAACAGTTTGAAGTTTAAAGTAATTCTATTTGGATTTATTTTTACATTTTTTTCTAGTTTTGGACAGAGTTATTTTTTAGGTCTTTTTAATTCTAGTATTAGAGAGGCACTATCTATCACTCATGGACAATTTGGCTCAATTTATGCATCAGCAACTTTATGTAGTAGTCTTTTATTAATTTGGGTTGGAAAAAAAATAGATGATGTAAATATTTTTAAATTCGCTTTTTTTGTAATCATTCTTTTATCATTTGCTTGTTTTTTCTTTTCAAGAATAACTTCAGTTTTTTTATTATTTATTGCAATTTTTTTAATGAGATTTTCAGGACAAGGAATGATGTCTCATACGGCATCGACAACTATCTCCAGGTACTTTACTAAAACCAGAGGAAGGGCTTTGAGTATTAGTTGGTTTGGACTTTCTTCAGCAGAATTCATCATGCCTGTTCTAATGGTCTATCTACTAACCTTTATTGATTGGCAAAATCTTTGGTTTATTTTTTCAATTTCAGTTTTAATTATTCTTCCTATTGCATCATTTTTATTAATCAAAAATTTAAATTTAGACTCTAGAGAAGCGAATGATGAAAATATTAAAGAAGTTGAAATTAAACAATGGAAGAGACGTGAAGTTATAAAGGATTATAGATTCTATATCATTAGTTCTAACATGTTAGCTATGCCATGGATTTTCACTGGCTTTGCTGTGTTTCAATCTTTTGTTCAAACTTCAAAAGGATGGGGACCTTATGTTATTGCCCAATCATTTATGTCTTATTCAGCACTATCAGTACTAACTTTATTTTTATCAGGTTTTTTAATTGATAGATTCACAAGTAGAAAATTATTAATCTATATGAATATTCCACTTTTATTATCTGTAATAGTTCTGTTTTTCTTTGATTCACCAATTACAGCATTTATATTTTTAGGATTAGTGGGAATATCTAATGGTTTTGCCAATATACTAGGTTCATCTACTTGGGCAGAATTGTATGGTGTTAAATATCTTGGATCTATTAAGGCTCTAACAACAGCATTAATGGTATTTGCAACTGCTTTTGGAACTGCTTTATTTGGATATTTAATAGATATAGGTTTTACTGTTGGAGATATCGCCGTTGTATCAGGTACATATATATTCATTTCTTTAATCCTTCTTTTCTTAGTTAGAAAAAAGCTTAATCCAGTAATAATTTAGAAAATCCTTGCATTTTTAAGGTTCGAGGTATAAATAATCGCCCATGGCAAGAGTCACAGTAGAAGATTGTATCGATAAAGTAGAGAGCCCATATGAATTAGTACTTGTTGCTAAGGAAAGAGCTACTCAATTAAATTCTGGAATTGAGCCAACTTTAGATAGAGATAATGATAAAAATACAGTTATTTCATTAAGAGAAATTGCAGAAGAAAAAATCAAAGTATCAGATTTAACTGAAAGTGCTGTTTACAAGCTTAGAAAACATGTTGAGCAAGTAGATGATGGTTCTGAGGATGATGAAGAAATAGGTGATGATTTTGAAAACATGTACAAAGGTGAAATTTCAAAAAGTGGAACACCAATTTTGCCATCTAAGAGAGCAAGAAAAACTCCAGAAAAAATCCAAGTATCTCAAGAAGATTTAGCAGAATTATCAGAAACAGCTAAACCAGATGTTGACGTGTCGGCTGGAGAAGAAACGATGAATGAACAAGGTGAAGTTTCTTTAGATGAAGTATCAGAACAAGAAAATCAAGAAGCAGAAGCAGAAGCAATTACAGAAGATTCAGAAGCTTCAAACTCATAAAAAAATAATATAAAGTTTAACGATGAATAGGAAAGTGTCAGTTGCTCCTATGATGGATTGCACAGATCGTCATGAGCGTTACTTTTTAAGACTGATTTCAAAAAATACACTTTTATATACAGAGATGGTTGTTGATGAAGCAATCAATAGAGGAGATAAAAAAAGATTACTTGAATTTAATATAAATGAAAAACCTGTTGCCCTTCAATTAGGTGGATCCTCTCCAAAACTTTTAGCTGAAGCTTCAAAAATTGGTCAAGACTTTGGTTATGATGAAATAAATTTAAACTTAGGTTGCCCTAGTCGTAAAGTTGAAAAAAGTAAGTTTGGTGCATGTTTAATGAAAGAGCCAAATTTGGTTGCTGATTGTTTAAGTAAAATGCAAGCCTCAACTAATTTACCAGTAACTATAAAAACTAGAATTGGATATGACAATGTTGAGGATTATGAAAATTTTCATAATTTTATTACAACTTTAAAGTCAACTGGAGTTAAAACTTTTGTTATTCATGCAAGAAAGGCAATGTTAGGAAAATTTACCCCTAAACAAAATTTAAATATTCCTCCTTTAAAATATGATTATGTTTATAAATTAAAAGAGGATTTTCCTAATGAAGAAATAATTATAAACGGTGGAATAAAATCTGTAGACCAAATAAAACCACACCTTCAAAAAACAGATGGTGTAATGATTGGTAGAGCAGCATATCATACACCTTATATGTTGGCAGATATTGAGAAAGAAATTTTTGGTAATAAAGAAGTTCCAAGCAGACAAGATGTTATTGAACAATTAATTCCATATGTAAAAGATGAAATCAAAAAAGGCACAAGATTAAATCAAATAATGAGACATACTATTGGCTTGTTTCATGGTCAAACAGGGGCAAGTTATTGGAAAAGATATTTAAGTGAAAATATGTGTGTAAGAGATGCTGATGTTAAAAAAATTGATCACATCATGGATAAGATTAAGTACAATAATATTGATACAGGTGTAGGGCAATCTGCTTAATTCAATTTTAGCAAACGAATATAGTTATTTTATCTTGTTAATGGCATTAACTGCAGTGCCTGTTGGTTTTGTTGCTGGTTTATTTGGTATAGGTGGTGGGTTAATTACAGTTCCATTTCTTTATTATATTTTTGGATCATTAGGAATTGATCAACAGTATATAATGCATTTAGCAGTTGGAACCTCTTTTTCAATAATAATTCCAACATCAGTAGTTTCAGTTCTAACCCATCATAAATTTAATGCAGTGGATTTTAAAATAGTTAAAAGCTACGGTATTTTTGTAGTTGTAGGAGTTGTTTTGGGAACAATATTTGCTGCAACTGTTAAAACAAAACCTCTAGTGCTTTTCTTTTCAATCGTAATATTCTTTTTAGGAATTTATTTACTTTTAATTAAAGAAAAAGAACAAAATGTAATATCTGAAATGAAACTATATTTAAAAATTATACTTGGTTCAATTGTTGGATTTATTTCAGCTATAACAGGTATAGGTGGTGCTGTAATGAATGTACCAATTCTTAAGTTTTTTGGTTATTCAATTAATAAAGCAATTGGTAGTGCAGCAGCAATTGGTTTTCTAATTGCATTGTTTGGTGCTACAGGTTTTTTTATTTCAGGAAGTTATTTAAAAACAAATTTACCTTTTAGTATTGGATTTTTAAATGTGCCAGCTTTTTTAATCTTTATTCCGATTACAACTTTTATGGCAAGATTGGGTGCAAGAACAGTTCACAAAATAGATAAAAATAAAATTAGTAAACTCCTTGGTATTTTCTTGCTAATCGTAGCAATTAAGTTTTTCTACGAATATATAAAATTATAAATATGTCATTTAAATTAAACAAGAAGTTTTTAAAGTCCTCACATCATATAACAGACCTTCAATTGTGTAGTATTAGGCTAAATGATAATTCTAAATTTCCATGGTTAATTCTAATTCCTAAAAGAAATAAGATAACTGATATGAGCGATCTAAATTCTAAAGACCAAATTCAACTTATTAAAGAAATTGTTTTTGTAAGTAAAATAATGAAACAATTATTTAAAACTTCTAAGCTCAATGTAGAAAAAATTGGAAATATTGTTCCTCAGTTGCACATACACATTATTGCAAGAAGTAAAAAGGATAGTTCATGGCCACTATCTGTATGGGTTGTAAAAGGCAAAAGTTATTCAAAACTTGCTTTAAAAAACTTGATAGAAAAATTAAGGAAAGTACTAAAATAAAAAGAGGTGATTTCAGTCTCCCTCCATCACCTCAAAAAAATTAATATCCGATTCTTTGAAAAATTATAAACACGTATAAATTGTATTTCTTAATTATACAGGGTTATTCTAATAATTATGGAATGATAAAAACCTAAATTAGTCGCAAAGACGCTTATAAAAATAATATCAATTGATAACGTTAATTACATATGAATAAGAAAATTCATAAAAATAGTTCAAAATTAAAAAATTTCTTAAATATTAAAGAGCTGGTTCAAAAAACAAATATACCAAAAATAATCAAAGCAAATCCAATAAATTCTGCAAAGAAATCAATAAACAAATTTTATCAAGATTATAAAAAAATTAAAGAGAGAGAAGAATTAAAAAAAGAAAAAAAAATTGAATTCGAAAAACAAAGGTTGATTAAAGAAGAAAAAAAGTTGATTCAAAAAAAAAAAATCCAGGAAGAGAAATTTGAAAAAAAACAAATAGCACTTAAGCAAAAGTTGATAAAAGATAATGAAAAACTAATTGCAAGAAATGAAGAAAAGAAGAAAAAAATTGAAGCCAAAAGGATAAAAATAGAACAACAAAAAATTAAAGATGAAGAAACTAAAAAATTAAGAGAAGATGCTAGAAAATTAAAAGAAGAAGAGATGAGAGTAAAACTACTCGAGCGAAAAAGAAATCTTGAAGAGAAAACAGCAATTAAAATTGAGAAAATTAGATTAAAAGAAATCGAAGCCCAAAAAAGAAGAGAAGAAAAGGAAAAAGAAAAAGAAGAGATAAGAAAATTAAAATCTATTGAAAGTCAAAAAAGAAGAGAAGAAGAACAAAGAATTAGAGAAGCTGCTGCTAAACTTAAATATGAGTCTGAAAAATTAAAAGAAACAGAAGAAAGATTAAGAAATTTTGAAATTGAAAGACAACAAGAATTAGCTAGACAATTACTTAAAGAAGAAACTGAACAAAAAGCAAAAGAAGAAGAATTAAGGATTAAAGAAAAAGAACTTAGATCTATTGAAGCAGAGCGATTACAAAAAGTTAAAGCTGACCAAGAAAGAGAAAGAGAGCTTATGCTCGAAAAAGAAAGACTCATAAAATTAGAAAAAGAAGAGGATATAGCTAGACAAGAAAAATTTGAAGAAGAAGAGAGAATTAAACAAGAAGAATTAAGAATAAAAGAATGGGAAAGAAAATTTGATGAAGAACAAAAAATTAAAGAAGAAGCTTTAATGAAAAAATTTTATGAAGATAATACAGAAGATAATAAGCATATAGACACTAGTAAATCTGACAAAGAATTAGATCAAAATGAAATTAATTATGAAGATTCTGATAAAGATGAAAGCTCTAAATAATTTCTATTAATTTGTTATTTTGATTAAATATTTTTTTCACAAAATTTAGATGCAAATTCGGTATCTTTATAAATATCCTCTGGTTTTGTTTAAATACAGCATTCAACTCTTCATCAGAAAATTTTTCACTTAATTTATCAACAGTACATTGGCAGTAAGATTTACCTTTATCTGCACCCAAATACTGTTTAGAGTTTTGATAACACCCAAAATACAATTGTTGTTTATTTTGCTCAGTTAAAGCGTGACTTTTTAAGGGTATTAATAAAAAATAGAGTTAAAATTAACTTAAATTTTCTGATCATATTCACCAACTTTTCCAGTTTTTTGAAGTAAATCGTCAATAAAATCAAAGATTTTCTTCTTCCGATCATCTGAGGTTGGGCTTTCTGTTACGATTACTAATGAAGGTTTATTCGAAGAAGCTCTAATTAGTCCCCATGAGCCATCTTCAAAAGAAAATCTTACTCCATTGACTGTTAGAATTTCAGTAATTACCTGTTCATCAATCAGGGTTTTGTTATCTTTTATTTCTTCAACTTGATTAACTAATTCTTCAACTACTTGATATTTTTCCTCGTCTTTACAGAAGGGAGCCATTGTAGGAGTTTGATAAGTATTCGGTAGATCATTAATAATTTCACTCATCATTTTATTTTGATTATCTAATAGATGACATACGTGAATAGCTGAATTAATTCCGTCATCGTAACCGTATCCTAAAGGTTGATTAAAAAAGAAATGACCACTTTTCTCAAACCCTGCTAATGCTTTTTCAGTATTAACTTTTCTTTTAATATGAGAATGTCCTGTCTTCCAATAAACAGTTTCACAATTATTTTCTAATAAAACTTTATCTTTTGAATATAATCCTGTTGATTTTACATCTACAATAAATTTAGAATTTTTATGTTTTGTAGATAAGTTTCTTGCAATTAATAGACCAATCTTATCAGAAAATATTTCATTACCCTCATTATCAATTACACCAACTCTATCTCCATCACCATCAAAACCAAATCCTATATCTGCATTATTATCTTTTACAGCCTTTGCTATTGCATGTAGCATCTCAAGATCTTCAGGATTTGGATTATATTTTGGAAAAGTCCAATCTAATTCACAATCAAGCTCGATGACCTCACAACCAATACCTCTTAAAATATCAGGAGCAAAAACTCCTGCTGTACCATTACCACAAGCAACAACTGCTTTTAATTTTTTGTTAATCTTATTGCCATTGATTAAATCATCTTTATAAACTTGTTGAAAATTTTCTACTTGCTTCTCATTACCCTCACCATTAGAGAATTTTTTATTTAAAGTGATATCCTTTAACTCTTTCATTTCATCACCAGCATGAGTTAAACCTTTTTTGATACCCATTTTTACACCAGTCCAACCATTTTCATTATGGCTTGCAGTAACCATTGCTACGGCATCTGCATCTAAATTAAATTGTGCAAAATAAACCATTGGAGATAAAGAAAGACCCACATCTTCAATATGACAGCCTGTTGAGACTAAACCTTTTTTGAGAGCACTTTTTATTTCTTCACTGTAGGATCTATAATCGTGTCCAACGATTACTCTTGGATTCTCTTTTTGAGTATGTTTTTTTATTTGAGTTCCTAGACCTTTACCAAGATTCGCGATTCCTTCTTTGTTTATGTCTTTTTCATACAACCAGCGAGCGTCATATTCTCTAAAACCGTATGGATCTATTTTTATATTTTGATTCATCTGTTAATTACTTAACCTTTTTTAAATTTTTTTATTGAAATATATTTTGTCGCGTTCTATAAATGTTCTGTTGAATAGCTGTTTATATAGTATATTAACAACAAACGCATACAACATATAGTTGTTTTCGTCACAATAACAAAATATAGTATTAATTATGAATAAGATTCTATCACAGGCCCTAAAGAAAGCTGTCTCTGAATATAGCCCAGAAGTTAAAGAAGTTTCAAAAGGAAATAGACCTGATCTATTTTCTTTAAGTACTGAAACAGAACTATTTCAAAATGATAAAGGAATTATAATTAAGATCGACAGATCCAAAGATGCAAACTTAACTGACTTTGGTAAAGCAACATTAAAAGATAGATACCTAGGTCACAACGAATCTTTTCAAGATTTATTTGCACGTGTTGCAAGTTCATATGCTGATGACAATTTACATGCACAAAGAATTTATAATTATATAAGCAACCTATGGTTCATGCCTGCAACACCAGTTTTATCTAATGGGGGAACTAAAAGAGGATTACCTATTTCATGTTTTTTAAATGAAGCTTCAGATAGCTTAGGAGGAATTCTTGATCTTTGGAGTGAAAATGTTTGGTTAGCTGCAAAAGGTGGTGGTATAGGAAGTTACTGGGGTAACCTTAGATCTATTGGTGAAAAAATTGGTAAAGTTGGAAAAACATCTGGGATAATACCTTTTATTAAAGTTATGGATTCTTTAACCATGGCAATTAGCCAAGGCTCTTTAAGAAGAGGATCTGCCGCTTGTTATCTGCCAGTTGATCATCCTGAAATTGAAGAATTTATTGAAATGAGAAGACCTACAGGTGGTGATCCAAATAGAAAAGCTTTAAACCTACATCATGGTGTTTTACTTTCAGATGCTTTTATGAGAGCTGTTGAAACTGATGAACAATGGGCCCTAAAAAGTCCTGCAGATGGTACGGTTCAACAAACAATATCAGCAAGAAATTTATGGATTAGATTGTTAACTGCAAGAATTGAAACGGGTGAGCCTTATATTATTTATATTGATACAGTTAACAGATTAATTCCCCAACATCACAAACTTGCTAACCTAACTGTTAAGACATCAAATCTATGTAGCGAAATAACTTTACCTACAGGAATTGATAAAGATGGAAGAGACAGAACAGCTGTTTGTTGCTTATCATCACTTAATTTAGAAAAGTATGATGAATGGAAAGATGATCCAGATATAATCAGTGATGTAATGAGATTTTTAGATAATGTTCTAACTGATTTTATAAAAAAAGCTCCAGACCAATTTAAAGATGCAAAATATTCTGCAGAAAGAGAAAGAAGTGTTGGATTGGGTGTAATGGGTTTTCATTCATTCTTACAAAAAAATAGAATTCCACTTGAGTCTGTGATGGCAAAATCTTGGAATAAAAAAATATTCAAACAAATTGATGAACAAGTTAACAAAGCTTCAAAAGATTTAGCTGAAGAAAGAGGAGCTTGTCCAGATGCAGCTGAGTATGGATATCAAGAAAGATTTTCAAATAAAACAGCAATCGCCCCAACCGCTTCAATATCTATTATTTGTGGCGGCGCATCACCAGGAGTAGAGCCAGTTGCAGCTAACAGCTATACACATAAAACTTTATCTGGTTCATTTAATGTAAGAAATAGGTATTTAGAAGAAATATTAGAAAGTCATGGAAAAAATGACGATGAAACTTGGTCTAGTATCACAACTAATCAAGGTTCGGTATCTCATTTAGATTTTTTAACCGATTTAGAAAAAGATGTATTTAAAACTGCATTTGAATTAAATCAAAAGTGGATCATTGAGTTGAGTGGAGACAGAACTCCATACATATCACAAGCTCAATCGGTTAATTTATTTTTACCAGCTGATGTTCACAAAAGAGAGTTACATAAAATTCATTTTGATGCTTGGAAAAAAGGTTTGAAGAGCCTTTACTACTGTAGATCAAAATCAATTCAAAGAGCTGAAAATATCAATGATGCAAAATCAACAGATGTTTTAGCTAACGTTTATAAAAACAAAGCAACCAAAACAGAAGAACCAGAATACGAGGAGTGCCTATCATGTCAGTAGCAGAAAAAATAAAACAAGAAATTATTCAACCACAAAAAAATAACAATGGTTTGCTAGTAGGCAATCCTGTCTATAAGCCATTTAGATATCCATGGTGTTATGATGCGTGGTTAACTCAACAAAGAATTCACTGGCTACCAGAGGAAGTGCCACTTGGTGATGATGTTAGAGATTGGCAAAAAAATCTAAGTGCATCAGAAAAAAATTTATTAACTCAAATTTTTAGATTTTTTACTCAAGCTGATGTTGAAGTAAGTAACTGTTATATCAGACATTACATGAACGTGTTTAAACCAACTGAAGTTTTAATGATGATGTCAGCTTTTGCTTCCATGGAAACAGTTCATATCGCAGCTTACTCTCATTTGTTAGATACAATTGGAATGCCAGAGTCTGAATACTCAGCTTTCATGAAATATAAAGAGATGAAAGACAAGTATGATTACATGCAAGGTTTTGATGTTAAATCAAATCACGATATTGCAAAAACAATAGCTGTATTTAGTGCTTTCACTGAAGGGTTACAGTTGTTTGCAAGTTTTGCAATCCTTTTAAATTTTCCAAGACACAACAAGATGAAGGGAATGGGGCAGATCGTTACTTGGTCTGTTAGAGATGAAACTCTGCATTGTAATTCCATGATAAGATTGTTTAAAGATTTTATTAAAGAAAATCCTGAAACATGGACGCCTGAACTTAAAAAAGAACTTTATCAAGCGTGCAGAACTATCATTGAGCATGAAGATGCTTTTATTGATTTAGCTTTTGAGATGGGCCCAATGGAAGGTTTAACCGCTCAAGAAGTTAAGGATTATATTAGATTTATTGCTAACAGAAGACTTGATCAATTAGGTTTGGATGCAATTTATGATGTACAGAAAAACCCTTTGACTTGGTTAGATACGATGCTTAATGCGGTAGAACACATGAACTTCTTTGAAGGTCGTGCCACAGAATATTCTAAAGCATCAACTCAAGGTACTTGGACAGAGGCATTTAGTTAATCTAGATTAATGTTTAAATTGCTATCAAGCATTTTTATTTTAATAATAACAACTGGCTGCAATACAGTTACAGGAAGTATCGAAGGCACTGCCTTAGGTGTGGTTAAGGATGTTAAAACCACATATCATTACTCAACTTGTATTTTTACTAAAACCCAGTGTGGTGATTTAGATTTAGATTAGGTTATCTATAATTTAATTCCATAACTTTTCGATGCTTACTACCTTTGTATTTAGCAAGCGGTCGAATAAGTTTATTAGCAGCGTGTTGCTCCATAATATGAGCTGACCATCCCGTAATTCTTGAAATTACAAAGATAGGTGTAAAGAAATCTGTATCAAAACCCATCAAATGATAAGTAGGACCAGTAGGGTAATCTACATTTGGATGAATATTCTTTTTCTTAATCATTACTTTTTCGACTATGTCGTAGATTTTCTCAAAAGTTTTATCCTTTTTAATTTTTGCAACTTTTCCAAAATATTCTCTCATCGTTGGAACTCTTGAGTCTCCAGATTTATAAACTCTGTGACCAAATCCCATTACTACTTCTTTATTTTTAAGTGCATTGTTAATCCATTTTAATGCATTTTCAGGTTTTTTAATTTTTCTCATCATGTGCATTACTTCCTCATTCGCACCACCATGTAATGGACCTTTTAAACTTGCTATAGCCCCAGTTATTGCACCGTGAATATCAGACAAGCTACTAGTGATAGTTCTTGCGGTAAAAGTTGAAACGTTAAAACTGTGTTCTGCATACAAAATTAAAGATACATCAAATGCTTTAACAATTTCCTTTTGAGGAACTTTTCCAAAACACATATAGAAAAAGTTTTCAGCAAACGACAAATCTTTTTTTGGTTTTATAATTTTTTGTCCTTTTCTAATTCTATAAAAAGCAGCTAAAGCAGTTGGAGTTTTTGCAAAAATTCTTAGTGCCTTTCTCATATTAGCATCAGGCGAAGAGTCTGAAGTTTCTTTATCTTCTAAGCCCATAACACTTACAGCAGTTCTTGCAACATCCATTGGGTGTGATTTTTTTGGCATATGTTTAATTATCTCATATAAATTTTTTGATAATTCTCTGTTATTTTTTTCCTCTTTTTCAAATTGTTTTAATTGAATTGAGTTAGGAAGATCTTTATTTAAAATTAAGTATGCAACTTCTTCAAATCTGCAATATTCACATAAATCTTGAGCAGCATAACCTCTATAAGTAAGAGAGTTGATTTCAGGCATTACTTTTGAAACTTCCGTTTCATCAACCACTATTCCTAATAAACCTTTTTTTATATCATCACTCATTATTCATGTCCTTCCGTACTAAAGTTATAAATTTTTTCATCAAGCGAGTTGTACTTTTCGTACTCGACTAACTCATAAAGTCTTTTTCTAGTTTGCATTTTATCAATAATATTATTTTGATGTCCATTCGCATAAATGTCTCTCAGTCCATCTTCGACATTTTTCATTGCTAATCTTTGTGTAGTGACTGGATAGATCACTATATTATATCCAAAATTCTCTAATTCCTTGTAATTAAACAGCTTTGATTTACCGAATTCAGTCATATTAGCTAATAGATAACAAGAAAGTTCCTTTCTTACTTTTTCAAAATCTTTTTCATCTTGAAGAGCTTCAGGAAAGATTATTTCAGCACCTGCATCAATGTAAGCCTTACATCGATCAATCATTTTATCAATTCCCTCAACTCCTTTAGCATCAGACCTTGCGATTATTTTAAAATTACTATCTCTTTTAGCTGCCACACATTCTTTGATTTTAGCAACCATGGCATCAGTCGAAATCAATTCTTTATTATCAAGATGACCACATCTTTTTCTTTCAATTTGATCTTCTAAATGAACAGCTGTAATTCCAAATTCTTCAAAAGTTTCAATAGTTTCTTTACAAGATTTAAAACCTGTATCGATATCTACAATTGTTGGTAAGTTGGTCACCCTTGAAATTAAATAGGATCTCGTGCTAACATCTTGTAATGTTGTTAAACCAATATCAGGAAAACCAAGGTCATTAGCCATCACTCCACCTGAAACATAGATTGCATCATAGCCAATTTCTTCAATTAGTTTTGCAGTTAGTGGATTATAAGCACCTGGTACTCTTAGAATTTTACTTGATTTTAGTTTATCTACAAAATCTATTCTTTTTTGACTTGGCTCTTTTTCAACAAAATGCACTAAAAAATTCCCTTTTTTAAATTTCTTTTTAAATTGCTTTTTTTAATTTCTATATTCAATTTATCTAATTCACCTGATTTTAAATTTTTTAAATTTTGAACTATCTTTAAGAAACGATCACTTTCTTTTTTATTAAGAATTCCATCTGTTAACGTTAAAAATTTTTTAATATAATTTTGTCTCTTAAATGGTCTAGCTCCATAAGGATGTGCGTCTGCTCGATCAAGCTGCTCTGATATTTTTTTTCCGTTATTTAAAGTAATTACAACTTTTGCTCCAAAAGATTTTTTCATTGGATTAGGATCATGGTATTTTTTTGTCCATTTTTTATCTTCATAAGTTGTAATTGATTTCCAAATTTTAATAGTACTTTTTTTATTTGCTCTAGCTTTTGTATAAGATTTTACATGATGCCAATCTCCATCTTCTAAAGCTACAGCAAAAATATACATGATCGAGTGATCAAGCGTTTCTCTGCTTGCATTTGGATCCATCTTCTGTGGATCATTGGCACCAGTTCCAATTACATAATGAGTATGGTGACTAGTAAATATATCAATCTTTTTTATTTGATTTAGGTTAGGTATTTTAGTTTTAAGTTTGTTAGCTAAATCAATTAATGCTTGTGATTGATATTCAGCTGAATATTCTTTTGTATAGGTTTCTAGAATAGCTTTTTTTGCTTCTCCTTTTTTAGGAAGCGGCACTTTGTAATTAGCTTTTTTTCCATCCAAAATTCTCGCAATAACACTATCTTCACCTTCATAAATTGGACTAGGTGCTCCTTCACCACGCATAACTCTATCTACTGCTTCAATTGCAAGTTTACCAGCATGAGCTGGAGCGTAAGCTTTCCAACTTGAAATTTCACCTTTTCTAGATTGTCTAGTAGAGATAGTTGTATGTAATGCTTGTTGTACTGCTTGATAAATTGTTTCAGTATTAAGTTTCAGCATTGAACCAAGACCTGCAGCAACGCTTGGTCCTAAGTGAGCTATGTGATCAACTTTATGTTTATGTAAACAAATTCCTTTAACTAGATTCACCTGAACTTCATAGGCTGTAATAATTCCTCGTAATAAATCTATTCCACTAATTTTATTCTGTTGAGCAACTGCCAACAGTGGTGGAATATTATCACCTGGATGACTGTAATCAGCTGCTAAAAAAGTGTCATGAAAATCAAGCTCTCTAACCGCAGTTCCATTTGACCATGCTGCCCACTCACAATCAAATTTAAGTTTTGAGCTAACACCAAATAAAGTTGCACCATTTTTTCTAGAATGTTTTAACGCCATTTCTCTTGAAGAAATTACAGGTTTTCTGTTCAGTGATGCTATTGCAACAGAAGCATTGTCAATAATTCTATTGATAACCATTTCAATAGCGTCTTTATTTAATTTTGCATTATCACTTGCAATCTCTGCTATCTTCCAAGCAAGTTGCTTTTTCTTAGGAAGGTTAATTTTAGATGGATAAACTTTAACTGTATGTAATAACAAAATAACTCCTTAATAGTGATTTTGTTTTAATAGTTAAAAAAAATTAATCAATATTAAAGATATTTAGATATTATTTTTTCAATACCAATGAAGTCTTTTATGAGGTGATTATGATAAATTTCTTCTGATCTTTTTTCGGTATATCCATATTTAAGTAAAATCATTGGAATTTCAGCTTCTTTAGCTGCATTTGCATCTGTTTCGCTATCACCTATCATTATTGATTTGTTTTTATCACCATTTATCATTTCTATAGTCCTAAGCAAATGTCTTGGATCTGGTTTACAGTATTCAAAAGTATTATGTCCCGAAACATATTCAAAAAAGTCATAAATTTCAATTTTTTTTAAAAGATCAATTGCCAAATATTCAGTTTTATTAGTACATACTGCCATTAATATATTTTGATTTTTACACCATATTAAAAATTCTTTAACACCATTAAGAAGAGTGCTCTCATGAAAAATATTTTTTTTATAAAAAGATAAAAATTCATCTGTCATTTCATTCTTAATTTTCTCATCAAACCACTCCCATTTGCCATTACCTTTTGCCATAATAGCTTTAGCACCTTTACCAACAGCATTTTTTAATTCATTTATAGATTTTGTTGGATAGCCAAATTTTTTCATTACGTGATTATGTGCACGAATTAAATCGGGTGCTGTGTCAACAAGGGTTCCATCTAAATCAAACAAAACAGTTAATTTTTGTTCCATTATCAAAGATATTTTTTAATTATTTTTTCAATACCAATGAAGTCTTTTATAAGGTGATTGTGATATATTTCAGTTGTATTTTTTTCAGTATATCCATTTTCTAATAAAATAACTGGTATCCCCGCAGCTTTGGCTGCATTTGCATCAGTTTCACTATCTCCAATCATTATAGTTTTTTTTACATCTCCATCTAATATTTCTACTACATTTGTAAGATGTCTTGGATCTGGTTTACAATAATCAAATGTATCCGATCCAGCAACGTATTCAAAAAAATCATAAATTCCAATTTTTTTTAAAAGATCATTAGAAAGATGCTCTTGTTTATTTGTACAAACTGCCATTGAAATATTTTGTTCTTTGCACCAAATTAAAAAATCTTTTACCCCAGTTACTAGAGTACTTTCATTAACTATATTTTTGCCGTAGAAATTTACAAATTCTTTAACCATTTCATCTTTTATTTTTGCATCCAAGACTTTACCAAATTCTTTTTTTGCTTGGCCCCATATAGATCTTCCAATTAAAGCACCAGCACCTTTGCCTACTAAATTTCTTATATCTTCTGTTGATTTAGTGGGATAACCAAATTTCTTCATCACATGGTTATGAGCCAACATTAAATCAGGAGCGGTATCTACTAGCGTACCATCTAAATCAAATAAAATTGTGAATTTTTGCTTCATTTCAAAAGTTTTTTAAAGAAATATTATGTGAATTAATTAAGCCATATACTTAATGTAAAGCAATTTAAAATGAAAGAATTAAATACACAAAAAATCCAAAACAAACTCCGTAATAAGTTTTTAGCTAGTGGCGTTAATATGCCTGGGCCTGAAACAATTTTTTTTTCCAATGATACTAAAATTGGAAAAAATGTAACGATTGAACCCTATGTTGTTATTGGAAAAAATGTAAAGATTGGAAATAATGTTGTTATAAAATCATTTTCACATTTAGAATCTTGTAAAATAGAAAATAAAGTTGAAGTTGGTCCTTATGCTCGAATAAGACCTGATGCCATTTTAAAAGAAGGATCTAAAATTGGAAATTTTGTAGAAATTAAAAAAAGTACAGTTGGAAAAAAATCAAAAGTGAATCATTTATCTTACATTGGAGATAGTGAGATTGGAAAATTTGTTAATATAGGAGCTGGAACTATTACTTGTAACTATGATGGTGTTAAAAAAAGTAAAACTAAAATTAAAGATAAAGTTTTTGTTGGGTCTAATTCATCTCTAATTGCTCCACTAACAATAGAAGAAGAAAGTATTATTGGTGCTGGCTCAGTAATTACTAAAAGTGTAAAAAAGAAATCTTTAGCATTAACAAGATCAATACAAACTGAAATAAATAATTATAAAAGAAAATAAATTATGTGTGGAATAATAGGGATCTCTAGCAATAAGTCAGTATCAAGCAGTATTATCAATTCCCTTAAGAAATTAGAGTATAGAGGATACGACTCTGCCGGAATTGCAACTTTATCCAATGGTTTTATTAATGAAGTTAAATCTGAAGGAAGAGTAGAAAATTTAGAAAATAATTTTGATTTAAAAAATCTTTCAGGAAATATTGGTATTGGCCATGTTAGATGGGCAACACATGGAGTGCCAAATAGCGTTAATGCTCACCCACATTCATCAGAAAATGTATCGGTAGTTCATAATGGAATTATTGAAAATTCAACATTATTAAAAAAATATTTACTAAACAAAGGACATAAATTTAAATCTCAAACAGATACAGAGGTAATTGTTCATCTTATTACAGAAAATCTCAAAACAACCGAATTACAAGAGTCTATTACAAAAACGTTAAAACAGCTTCATGGAAGTTTTGCCTTAGGAATAATTTTTAAAGATATACCAGATTTAATAATAGGTGCAAGACGCGGTTCTCCTTTGGCAGTAGGGTACGGCCCTAATGAAAATTATCTTGGATCAGATTCTTATGCTCTTAAATCAATGACTAATAAGATAACTTATCTAGAAGATGGTGAATTTTGTTTTATCAAAAAGGATGAAGTTAATTTTTTTAATGAAGAGGGAGTAAAAATAAACAAAAAAGTTTTAGAGCTTTCTACCGAACAACAAAATTACGATAAGGGTGATTTTAAGCATTTTATGGCTAAAGAAATTGAAGAACAGCCTCAAACTTTAAAAACAGGTATCAAAGAATATGTAGATAGCATGAATAATGATATCAATATTTATAATTTTCCCTGGAAAATAGATGAAATCAAATCAATTATGTTGATTGGTTGCGGAACTGCTTATCACTCTTGTTTAATGGCTAAGTATTGGTTTGAAGAATTAACAACCTTAGATGTTAATATAGATATTGCATCAGAGTTTAGATATCGAAAAAATAGATTTAAAAATGATACTTTGTATATCTTTGTATCTCAATCAGGTGAAACAGCTGATACTTATGCTGCGCTAGATTTATGTAACAAAAATAAAATGAAAACATGTGCTGTTGTTAATGTAATTGAAAGCTCAATTGCAAGAGACTCAAATTTTGTATTGCCAATTCATTGCGGTCCTGAAATTGGAGTTGCATCAACTAAAGCATTTTTAGGTCAAATACTTGTATTATATATTTTGTCATTAAAATTATCGTCATTAAGAAAAGAAATTGAGAATAAAGATTATCAAGAAAAAATTAAAGATCTAAAAAATTTACCAAAACTAATTGAAGAAACTTTATTAATAGATAATGACGTTCAAGCTATTGCTTCAACATTTAATGAAGCTAAAGGATCAATGTTTTTGGGAAGAGGTTTTTCTTATCCAATTGCATTAGAGGGTGCATTGAAACTTAAAGAACTTTCTTACGTTCACGCCGAAGGTTATCCTGCAGGTGAAATGAAACATGGACCATTAGCATTAATTGAAGAGGGTATGCCTGTTGTAGTTTTGGCTCCAAGAGACAATTATTACAAAAAAACTATTTCAAATATGCAGGAAGTAGTAGCAAGAGGAGCTAAAGTTTTATTAATCACTAATAAAAGTAAAGATGAAATTATATCTGAAAATATTTGGGAAAAAATTGAAGTAGAAACTAGTAATGACAACTTACTACCATTTCTTTTAACTATCCCGCTTCAAAAACTTGCTTATTATTCAGCTCTTAAAAAAGGTTATGATATAGATAAGCCAAGAAATTTAGCTAAATCAGTAACAGTTGAATAAAGTCTAAACTCTGTTAAAACAATCCTCGGTTGAATATGAAAAATTGGAAAAAAAATAGTTGGAGAAAATATCCTGTAAAACACATTCCTGATTATCCTAATAAAAAGGAATTGGATACAGTGCTGGATAAGATTGGAACATTCCCCCCATTAGTATTTGCTGGTGAGACAAGACATTTAAAAGATCAGCTTGCAGATGTGGTGGATGGTAAAGCATTTTTACTTCAAGGAGGAGATTGTGCTGAAAGTTTTGCAGAATTTAATCCAGATAATATTAGAGACACATTTAAACTAATGTTGCAAATGTCATTAGTTTTAACTTACTCAGCATCTTTACCGGTTGTTAAAGTTGGAAGAATAGCTGGTCAATTTTCAAAACCTAGAAGTTCACCAGTAGAATGTAAAAATGGAGTCGAACTTCCAAGTTATTTAGGTGACAATATTAATGGAATGGAATTTAATGAAAAATCAAGAGCTCCTGATCCAAAAAGATTATTTAAAGCTTATTCCCAATCTGCTGCAACATTAAACCTTATAAGAGCTTTTTGTCATGGTGGTTTTGCAGATCTTAAAAATGTTCATAATTGGAACTTAGGATTTATTAAAAATAGTCCTGCATTAAAAAGATTTAAAGATTTAGAGGATAAAATAGCTGATGCACTAGCATTTATGGATGCATGTGGAATTAATTCAGATTTTAATAGAAGGTTAAAAACAGTTAATTTTTGGACTTCACACGAAGCATTGTTACTTCCATTTGAAGAGACGATGACAAGAACAGACTCTACTACAGGAGAAAATCACGATACTTCAGCTCACTTTGTTTGGATTGGAGATAGAACTAGACAACTTGATGGTGGACATGTTGAATTTTGTAGAGGGATTAAAAATCCAATAGGAATTAAATGTGGACCAACTTTAAAACCAGAAGATTTAATAAATCTTTGTAATAAAATTAACCCAACTAATGAAAAAGGTAAGATAACTTTGATTTCAAGATTTGGTTCTGAAAATGTTTCAAAACATTTACCAAAATTAATTAGAGCAATTAAAAAAGAAGGTTTAAATGTAATTTGGTCATGTGATCCTTGTCATGGCAACACAATAAAAGCTGCTACTGGATTTAAAACAAGACCATTTAATAGTGTTTTAAAAGAAGTTAAAAATGTATTTGCTTGCCATCAAAGTGAAGGAAGTTATGCAGGTGGATTGCACATTGAAATGACTGGTCAAAATGTAACTGAATGTATCGGTGGGGCTCAAAAAATATCAGAGAAAGATTTGTCGTCTAGATATCATACTCATTGCGACCCTAGACTTAACGCAAATCAGGCTTTAGAATTAGCTTTTTTAATTTCTGATGAGATTAAAAAGAATAGCTCATATTCTAAAAATGCAGACAGAGCGGCATCTTAAAACATTGTAAAAGATACCAACTAATAATATTTTAAAATTATGAATGCTTCAGAAAAAGTAAATTTTATATCTAATTGGATTAAAGATTACTCAAACAATATGCCAAGTAAGGCACAATCATTAGTAATTGGAATTTCCGGAGGAATAGACTCTTCTGTTTCAAGCACTTTAAGTGCAATGACTGGTTTAAAAACAATTGTTTTATCGATGCCAATTAAACAAAAATCACATCAACATGATTTAAGTTTAAAACATCAAGAGTGGTTACTTAAAAAATTTAAAAACGTTGAAGCACACACAATAAATTTAGATGAATTGTTCTCAGCTTTTTCCTCTAGTTTAACTAAATTTGATAATGAACATGGTATGGCAAATTCTAGAGCAAGATTAAGAATGACCACTCTTTATCAAGTGGCTGCAGCAAACAAAGGTATTGTTGTTGGTACAGGTAATAAAGTAGAGGATTTTGGTGTAGGATTTTATACAAAATATGGGGATGGTGGTGTTGATATATCTCCAATAGCTGATTGTAATAAAAGTGAAGTTTGGGAAATTGGAAAAGAACTTGGGATTTTAAATGAAATAATTGAAGCTGCTCCAACAGATGGTCTATGGGATGATGGTCGAACGGATGAAGGTCAACTGGGTTTAAAATATCATGAATTAGAAGAGGCGATGGATAATCATAACTCACCTAATAGAGCTAAATACGAAACGATAAGAAAACAAAATTTGCATAAAATGGAGCCCATTCCAGTATGCAAAATTCCAAATTAATCAAATAGATTCACAAATCTATAAATTAAGTATATTTCTAAATTTATGAATAAAGATATTTTTTTAACAAATAATCTTAGTAATAAAAAAGAAAAGTTTGTTCCAATAAATGAAAAAAAAATAGGCATGTATGTTTGTGGTCCAACTGTTTATGATGACCCTCACATTGGAAATGCTAGACCAATTGTAATCTTTGATATTCTTTTTAAAATTCTTAAAAATAAATATTCATCAGTCACTTATGTTAGAAATATTACTGATATTGATGATAAAATAATTAAAACATTGAATGAAAAAAAAATATCTATTTTAGATCTAACACAGACTGTAATTAAAAGTTTTAGTGAAGATTGTAATTATCTAAACTGTGAAATCCCAACCGCACAACCTAAAGCAACTGAGCATATCGATTTAATGATTGAGATGGTCTCTGAACTAATCAAAAAAGGTTTTGCTTATGAAAATAACAAACATGTTTATTTTGAAGTAAAAAAATTTGACGACTATGGCCAATTATCTAATAAAAAATTAGAAGAATTAATTGCTGGCTCTAGAATTGAAGTCAGTGATAACAAAAAAAACTCAGAAGATTTTGTGTTGTGGAAACCTTCTTTAGAAAATGAACCATCTTGGAACTCTCCTTGGGGGAAGGGTAGACCTGGTTGGCATTTAGAATGCTCAGCAATGTCAAAGAAATTTTTGGGAAATGAATTTGATATCCATGGTGGAGGGATAGATTTAATTTTTCCACATCATGAAAATGAAATTGCTCAATCAAGATGTGCAAATGATACTAAGGTTTTTGCCAATTATTGGCTTCACAATGCCTTTATTACAATGTCGAATGAAAAAATGGCAAAATCTCAGGGTAACATTTTAAAGATTAAAGATTTTAGAGGTAAAGTTAGCGGGCAAGTTTTAAGATTAGCTTTGATCAGTGCTCACTACAAACAACCATTAGATTGGAATGATAAATTATTAGACGATTGTCAAAATACAATTGATAAATGGTATAATGTTTATTTACCTTCCAACCAAGACTTGGAAGATGAAATTATTCAACCTTTATATGATGATATCAATACACCAGGTTACATTGCTAATTTACATAAACTTTATGATAAAGCGAACAAAGGAAATGATGTTGATAAACAAATATTTAATTCAGCATGTAATTTTATTGGTTTGCTTCAAGAAACTAAAGAAGAGTGGCTAGATTATAAAAAAGGAAAAATAGATATCTCAGAGACAGAAATTGAAAAAAAGATAGAACTTAGAAATATAGCTCGAGCAGATAAAAACTATGCAGAAGCTGATAATATTAGAGACTACCTTTTAGACAAAGGTGTTTTAATAGAAGATAAAGATGGTAAAACAATTTGGAAATTTAAATGAGCAAAGAAAAGCTATATATTTTTGACACTACATTAAGAGATGGGGCTCAAACTCAAGGGGTTGATTTTTCAATTGATGACAAAGAGAAAATATCAAATTCACTGGATAATTTAGGGGTAGATTACATTGAAGGAGGTTGGCCTGGAGCTAACCCAACTGATACTGAGTTTTTTAACAAAGATCATGGTTTTAAAAATGCAAAACTCACAGCCTTTGGAATGACCAAAAAATTAGAACATAGTGCTGAAAATGACCCAATGTTAGCATCATTAATTAATTCAAAAAGTTCTTCCGTTTGTTTATTTGGAAAATCTTGGGATTTTCAAGTTGATGTAGCGCTTGGAATATCGAATGAAGAAAATTTAGAAAATATTAGTGAGAGTGCAGAACATATCGTTGGTTCAGGTAAAGAATTTATGTTTGATGCAGAACATTTCTTTGATGGATATAAATCTAATCCTGAATATGCATTAAAATGTTTAAAAGCTGCATACGATCAAGGTGCTAGATGGATTGTTTTATGTGACACAAACGGTGGAACTCTTCCACACGAAGTATCTAAAATTGTATCTGAAATTACAAAACATATCCCTGGAGAAAATTTAGGGATCCACGCTCATAATGATACAGAAAATGCAGTAGCAAATAGTTTAGCTGCAGTTCAAGCGGGAGTTAGACAGATTCAAGGAACTATTAATGGACTAGGAGAGAGATGCGGTAATGCAAATTTAATGTCTTTGATCCCGTCCTTATTTCTAAAAAAAGATTTTAGTGAAAAATTTGAATTAAATATTAAGCGAGAAAACTTAAAAAACTTAACTCAGTGCTCAAGATTATTAGATGAATTACTTAATAGAAAACCGAATAAACATTTACCTTACGTGGGTGCTTCTGCTTTTTCACATAAAGGAGGCATGCACGTATCAGCAGTTCAAAAGAACCCAAAAACATACGAACATATTGACCCTGAAGAAGTAGGAAATTCAAGAAACATCGTAGTTTCAGATCAAGCTGGTCAATCTAATATAATGTCTAGATTAAAATCAATTGGTATCCAGATTGAAAAAAATGACCCAAAGATTAAAAAACTTTTGAGCGAAGTTAAAGACAGAGAATTTATTGGCTATAGTTATGATGGAGCAGATGCTTCATTTGAATTGTTAGCTAGAAGATTAATGGGTGATATTCCAAGATATATTTTAATTAATGAATATGATGTAACAGTTAAAAAAGATAATACCGGTGAAATTATTTCAGTTGCAAAAGCACAATTAGAAGTTGATGGTCAAAAAATATTATGTGAGGGTCAAGGAAATGGACCTGTCAATGCACTTGATAATGCGATTAGAAAAAATGTAAATAAACTTGCAAAATACTCAGAATATTTAAAAGACTTAAAATTAGTTGATTATAAAGTAAGAATTTTAAATACGGGTACTGAAGCGGTAACTAGAGTTTCAATTGAAAGTACAGATTCCAAAGGTGTAAACTGGTTCACTATAGGAGTTTCACCAAATATAATTGATGCATCATTCAAAGCATTAGTCGACAGTTTAGATTATAAGTTATTTAAAGATAAGGCTCCAGCTAGCTTGTAAGTAATATATTAATAATAATGTCAGCAAATAATATTACTTTCATTTTACATAAGCCTCAACTATCAGAAAATATTGGTGCATGTGCAAGAGGAATGAAGAATTTTAATTTTCAAAAACTATCTGTTATTGATCCAAAGCCTATTTTTCCAAATGATAAAATTTTAGCAACATCTGTTGGTGCTAAAAATATTATTAACAAAAGCAAAGTATTTGATCATCTAGAACCTGCATTAAAAAATATTGATTATGTCATTGCAACATCTGCAAGATTTAGAAACAAAAATATTAAACACATTCAATTAGAAGACTTAAAAAAAATTGATTTTACTAAAAAAGTAGCTTTTTTATTTGGATCTGAGGCATCAGGATTATCGAATAATGAAGTAAGTTATGCAAACTATACTTTGCAAATTCCAACTAATCCTGAGTTTAAATCTTTAAATTTATCTCACAGTCTAATTATTATTGCTCAATATGTCTCAAGTATCGTAAAATCTAAGACTTCTAATTTTAAAAAGTCAAAAAAGGTCAAAGCAGCTTCTAAAAAGGAAATTCATTCCATGACAAACTTATGTATTCAAAACTTGGACGAAATTAACTTTTTTAAACCCAAAGAAAAGAAGCCTATCATGCTGGAGAACTTGAGAAATATTTTCTACCGAATGGAGCTATCTTCTAAAGAAACACGTATATTAGCTAGTGTATTTGCTAGTTTAGGCAAAAAACGTTGATTGACAAAATGGTCTGTAAGCTTATAAACCCCAATATCAAATGACAAAAAGATTAAACTCTAAACATAAAGTAGATCGAAGACTAAAGGTTAACCTATGGGGAAGACCAAAAAGTCCTTTCAATACTAGAGCTTATGGACCCGGTCAGCATGGTCAATCAAGACAAGGTAAGCCGTCAGATTATGGAATTCAGTTACAAGCTAAGCAAAAATTAAAAGCTTACTATGGTAACATTAACGAAAGACAATTCAGAAATATTTATAAAAAAGCTGTTATGCTTAAAGGGGACACTGGCGAAAACCTAATTGGTTTATTAGAGAGAAGATTAGATGCAGTGATCTATAGAGCAAAATTTGCAACCACTATTTTCTCAGCTAGACAATTAATTAACCATGGTCATGTAAGAGTGAACGGTAAAAAAGTTAATATTGGAAGTTATTTAGTTAAAGAAGAGGATACAATTGAGATTAGAGATAAATCTAAACAACTTGCGATAATTGATATTGCTTTAGCAAATAAAGAGAGAGAAGCTCCAGAATACATTCAAATGGATGAGAAAAACAAAAAAGTTAAATTTGTTAGAACTCCCAAGTTTGAAGAAGTCCCATATCCAATCGTTATGGAACCTAATCTAGTAATTGAATATTACTCTAGATAAAATTTAAATTAATTTTTAGCTTTAAAACTTATTCCTTTAGCCTCAAGTAATTTTGCTAATTCACCACTTTCGTACATTTCTTTAACGATATCGCATCCACCCACAAATTCCTTTTTAATATAAAGTTGAGGAATAGTCGGCCAATCACTAAAGACTTTAATACCTTCTCTAATATTTTGATCTTCTAAAACATTCACACCTTGAAAATTAACTTCAAGTATTTTTAACATATTAGATACAGCCATAGAGAAACCACACTGAGGAGCATCAGGTGTTCCTTTCATAAATAAGCATACTTCATTACTGTCAATATGATTTTGAATTAAACTTTTTGTATTATCATCCATTATTGCTCCTTTGTTTTAATTGCTAGGGCATGTAATTCATTTCCCATTTTACCTTTAAGAGAATTATACACCATTTTGTGTTGTTCAATTTTACTTTTGCCTGAAAATTGAGCGGAAGTGACAGTTGCTGAATAATGATTTCCATCTCCAGCTAAATCTTGAATTTCAACAGTAGCATCAGACAATGCTTCTTTGATTAAACTCTCAATTTCTTTTAAATCCATTGCCATTATTTACTCATGTATTTTGTTAGCCAATTTGTATTCGATGTTATTAATTCGTCAATTGATACTTTTGTCTTTTCATTAATAAACAATTGATCTTCATTAATCGTTCCAAGTTCATCATAATGAACTGCGTTTTTGTCTAAAATATCAGTCACTTTCTTAAGACTATCTTTGCTAACTTCAATTATGTATCTGCCTTGATCTTCACCAAAGTAGTACTCAATTTCATTAATTAAATATTTTGGTTTTTTAAGATTAATTCCCTTATTTCCTTTGATACACATCTTTGAAACAGCGGTAATTATTCCTCCAATAGATACATCATGAGCACTTTTGATATGACCTGCATCAATTAACTTTAATACAGTTTCTCCATTATTTTTTTCATTAAATAAATTTACCTCTGGTGGAGGGCCATTTTTTTCATTTAAAATGTTTCTTGCAAGTAAACTCTGATCAATATGACCTTCAGTTTTACCAATAACTAGAACGATATTATCAACTTGCTTAAAATCCATAGTAATCATTTTTTTATAATCTTTAATTAAACCAACTCCTCCAATAGATGGGGTAGGTTTAATTCCTTCATCTTTGGTTTGATTATAAAAAGATACATTTCCTGAAACAACAGGGAATTTTAAATATCCAGCAGCTTCTCCAATACCTTGAACGCATTCAACAAACTCTCCCATATTTTCCTCATTTTCTGGACTACCAAAGTTTAAACAATTAGTAATAGCAACTGGTTTTGCTCCAACAGAAATTAAGTTTCTAAAACTTTCACAAACTACTTGTTTTCCACCAGTTAATGGATGTGCCCAACAATAAACTGCAGAACTATCAACTGATGCTGCAACCGCTTTATCAGTACCATGAACTCGAACAACCCCTGAGTCACCACCAGGTTTTTGAATAGTGTCTCCCATAACGGTGTGATCATATTGTTGCCAAATCCACTCTTTACTGCAAACATTTGGATGAGATAAAACTTTCTTTAAAATATCTATAATTTTTAAATTTTTAAGATCTTCTTTTTTAATTTTATTTTTTTTAGGAAGTTTTGCTTTTTTCCATTTACGGTCATACATTGGTGAATTTTCAACTAAAGTATTAACTGGAATATCTGCTACTTGCTCATTATCAAAAAATAATTCAATTTTTTTAGAATTAGTAGTTTTACCAATTACAGCAAAATCTAAATTCCATTTATCAAATATTTTTTTAGCTTTTTCTTCTTTGCCATTTTCAAGAACAATTAACATTCTTTCTTGGCTTTCAGAAAGCATGATTTCATAAGGAGTCATGTTTGCTTCCCTGCATGGAACTTTATTTAAATTGATTTCAATTCCAAGATTTCCTTTGGAAGCCATTTCAATACTAGATGACGTTAATCCTGCTGCACCCATATCTTGAATTGCTATAATTGAATCTCCTGCCATTAATTCAAGACATGCTTCGAGTAATAACTTTTCAGTAAATGGATCGCCAACTTGAACTGTTGGTTTTTTTTCTTCAATTTTTTCATCAAAACTAGCTGATGCCATACTTGCACCATGAATTCCGTCACGACCTGTCTTTGAACCCACATATATAACCGGTTTGTTTAGACCTGCTGCTTTTGAGTAGAAAATCTTATCTTTTTTAACCAAACCTAAAGTCATAGCATTGACTAAAATATTACCATTATAAGAGCTATCAAAGTTGGTTTGACCAGCAATAGTTGGGACTCCCATACAATTTCCATAACCACCAATACCGTGCACAACCCCTCTTAACAAATTCTTAGTTTTCTTATGCTGAGGAGAACCAAAATGAATAGAGTTCAAATTAGCAATAGGGCGGGCGCCCATTGTAAAGACATCTCTCATAATACCACCAACACCTGTTGCAGCCCCCTGATAGGGTTCAATAAATGAAGGATGGTTATGACTTTCAATTTTAAATACAATTGCATCATTATCCCCAATATCAACCACACCAGCGTTCTCTCCTGGGCCTTGGATAACTTGCTTTCCTTTAGTTGGTAGTGTTTTTAAGTGAAGTCTTGATGATTTATATGAACAATGTTCATTCCACATTGCAGAAAAGATTCCAAGTTCTGTAATATTTGGAGTTCTATCCAGTAGCTCACAAATTTTAGCATATTCATCTTTTTTAAGACCATGATCTATGGCTACTTGTTCATTTACTATCATTTTAAATTATTGATTAAATTATTAAAAAAAAGAGAACCATCTTCACCTGATAGTGAAAGGTCTATCATTCTTTCAGGGTGGGGCATCATTCCTAAAACATTTTTTTCTTTATTAAATATACCTGCAATATTTTTAATTGATCCATTAGGATTGAACTGCTCCTCAGTTTTACCATTTTTATCGCAGTAATTAATTGCAATTTGCTCGTTATCCTCAATTTCTTTTAATTGCTCTTTGGTACAAAAATAGTTTCCTTCGTTATGAGCTATGTGAAACTCTAAAACTTCATTATCAATATTTTTAAAGTAAGTATTTTGTTTATTATTAATTTTAACAAACACATTTTTACAAATAAATTCTAAGTATTTGTTTCTTAATAAAACACCAGGAACCAAACCTGTTTCAACTAAAATTTGAAAACCATTACAAATCCCCATTACCATTCCACCTGAATTTGCAAAGTTAATGACAGATTTCATTATTTTAGATTTAGAAGCCATGCTTCCACATCTCAAATAATCCCCATATGAAAATCCACCAGGTAAAACGACTAAATCACTTTTAGGTAATTCAACATCATCATGCCAAACCATTTTATTTTTAAACCCAAATTTTTTAAGAGCCACATCCATGTCTCTATCACAATTTGATCCTGGAAATGTAATGACGGATGATTTCATTAATTATTGTGCATCAATAATTTTATAATTTTCAATAACAAGATTAGCTAAAAGTTTTTTACACATTTCTTCAACTTTATCTTTGGCTTTTTTTGGATCACTTTCTTTGGTATCGATTTCAAAATACTTACCTTGTCTTACTTCACTGATGTCATTAAAACCCATTCCATCTAGAGTTTGATGAATAACTTTACCTTGCGGATCTAGCACATCTTTTTTAAGAGTAATGATTACAGAAATTTTCATTTACGTTTCCTTTTAACAGAAGATAGTTTGGTAACATTAACCGCTGAGACGTTGGATTGTTCATGAAGTATCCCAAGTCTTTTGGCAACTTCTGTATATGCTGGAATAAGGTCACCTAAATTTTTTCTAAATCTGTCTTTATCTAGTTTTTTGTCTGTTATACTGTCCCAAAGTCTGCAAGTATCAGGGCTAATTTCATCAGCTAATATCACTTCATCTTTACCATTAGCTTTTAGTCTTCCAAATTCTAATTTAAAATCAATCAGCTTAATTCCAACGCCTCTAAACATACCGATCATAAAGTCATTAATTCTTAAAATCATCTTTTTAACTTTTTCAATTTCTTTTTTAGAAGCCCAATCAAAAGCTAAGATATGCTCTTCCGCAATTAATGGATCTCCTAATTTGTCATCCTTTAAACAATACTCAATTAATGGTTCTTTTAAAACTGTTCCATCTTCAATTCCCAATCTTTTGGTAATAGATCCAGTTGCAACGTTTCTTACAATGAATTCAATTGGAATAATTTCAACTAACTTAATAACTTGCTCTCTCATATTAAGTCTTTTTACTAAATGATTTTTAATTCCAATTTGAGAAAGGTTGGAGAGGATGTGTTCTGAAATTCTATTATTTAAAACACCTTTTCCTTCAATAGTAGATTTTTTTTGATTGTTAAATGCAGTAGCATCATCTTTAAAATATTGAATTACTAAATTTTTATCATTAGTTGCATAAATGATTTTAGCTTTTCCTTCGTAAAGTTTTTTTCCTTTTTTCATTATTTAAAAACTCTTCTAAAGATGAAATTCACATTTTTAAAGTGTTTTGCGTAACTAAATATAGATTTTAGTTTTTTAGGAGTAATTTTACTCATGATTAACTTATCAGAACTAATAACATCTAATAAATCTAAATTCTCTGCAAAACATTTTTTAGCATAATTTTGAACCATTCTGTAAGATTGTTCTCTACTTAATCCTGATTTTGTTAGCTCTAGCATTACTTCTTGTGAAAAAATCAATCCTTTAGTGATATTTAAATTTTCTAACATTTTTTTAGGGTACACAATCATGTTATCCAAAATATTTGTTAGTCTCACAAGAGCAAAATCAGTTGTAATGTTTGCATCAGGTCCGATGTTTCTCTCAACACTAGAATGCGATATATCTCTTTCATGCCATAGAGCAATATTTTCTAAAGCAGGAATTACCGCACTTCTAACCATTCTTGCAAGTCCTGTTAAGTTTTCACTTAATATTGGATTTTTTTTATGAGGCATTGCAGAGGAACCTTTTTGATTTTTTGAGAAGAATTCTTGTAATTCATAAACCTCAGTTCTCTGTAAATGTCTAATCTCAACTGCTACTCTTTCAATTGATCCAGCAATAATTCCCAGCACTGAAAAATAGAAAGCATGTCTGTCTCTTGGTATTACTTGAGTTGATATTGGTTCAACATTTAAACCTAATTTTTTTGCAACGTGTTTTTCAACATTAGGATTAATGTTTGCAAAGGTTCCAACAGCCCCAGATATTGCACAAGTGGATACTTCATCAATTGCATCTACTAATCTTTTTCTATTTCTCTTAAATTCTTCGTAAAACGAAGCCAATTTTAATCCAAAAGTAACAGGTTCAGCGTGAATACCATGACTTCTTCCCATGCAAGGAGTAAATTTGTATCTCTTAGCTTGTTTTTTAAGAACTTTTAAAATTTGATCTAGGTCTTTTAGGATGATTTTACCTGATTGAACCATTTGGATATTAAAACTTGTATCCAATACATCTGATGAGGTCATACCTTGGTGAAGATATCTAGCTTTAATTCCTGCTTTTTCAGTCACAGAAGTTAAAAAGGCTATTACGTCGTGTTTAACCTCAGACTCTATCTTGTGAATTCTACTTACATTAATTTTAGCTTTTTTTCTAACAACTGATGCTACACCTTTTGGGATTTGACCAAGTTTTTCCATAGCTTCAGCTGCAGCAACTTCGACATTAAGCCAAATTTTATATTTATTTTCCTCTGACCAAATGTCAGTTAATTCTTTTCGCGAGTATCTTTTAATCATTAATTATAAGTATGGAGGCTTGGAATAACCTTTAGCAGATTCTGTAAAGATTTCATAACCATTTTCAGTAATTCCTAAAGTATGCTCGAATTGTGCTGATAAAGATTTATCTTTTGTAACAGCAGTCCAGCCATCATTTAACATTTTAACATCGTATTTACCTGTATTAATCATAGGTTCAATTGTAAAAGTCATTCCAGGTCTTAAATCCATTCCAGAGTTTTTATTTCCATAATGAAGAATATTAGGAGGTTCATGAAATGTTGTGCTGATACCATGACCACAAAAATCTCTTACAACAGAAAAACCTTTATCTTCAACGAATGATTGAATTTCATATCCTATATCCCCTAATCGAATTCCAGGTTTTAAAATCTTTATTGCTCTCATCATAGATTCGTAAGTTATATCAATTAGATTATTTAGTTTGACTGATGTGTTTCCAATTGAAAACATTCGACTGGTATCCCCATAATGCTCATCTACGATTGCAGTTACATCAACATTAATTGCATCTCCATCTCTTAGCACTCTATCAGATGGAATACCGTGGCACACAACATGATTTAAAGAAGTACATAAAGATTTAGTAAACCCCCTATAGTAAAGAGGGGCAGAGT
>JAOJEG010000040.1 GCA_028226535.1 Candidatus Pelagibacter sp.
ATTTGAAACAGTATTTAACAATGTCTCTTATTCAAGAGGTTTATATGGAAAAAAACCAGACCCACAGCATATAGAAAAAATTTTAAAACAATTGAGTTTATGGGATAAGAAAGATCAAAGATTAAGACAATTATCAGGAGGAATGAAAAGAAGAGTTTTAATTGCTAAAGCTTTATCTCATGAACCATCAATTTTATTTTTAGATGAACCTACTGCTGGGGTGGATGTTGAGTTAAGACAAGATATGTGGAAAATTGTTGAAGAGCTAAGATCAACAGGAGTTACTATTATCTTAACTACTCATTATATTGAAGAAGCTGAAGCTATTGCAGATAGGGTGGGTGTTATCAATCAAGGTGAGATAATAGTTGTGGAAGAAACAAAAGAATTATTAAAAAAAATGGGACATAAAAAATTAACTGTAGAACTCCAGGATGAAATTTCTGAAATTCCAGATAGCTTAGATAAATATAAATTAGTCTTAGGAAATAATAAAATGTCAATTGACTACACATACAATGTTCAAGCAGAACAAACCGGAATTACAAATTTATTACAAGATATAAAAGATGCAGGATTAAAATTAAAAGATTTAAAAACTGAACAGAGTACTTTAGAGAAAATATTTGTTAGTTTAGTAAAGGAGAATAATGAAATTTAATTATTTAGCCTTTAAAGCAATTTACCTTCATGAAATGGATAGATTTAAAAGAACATTAATGCAATCGTTACTATCACCAGTTTTATCTACCTCTCTTTATTTTATTGTATTTGGTTCAGTTATTGGTGGGTATGTTGAAAAAATAGATGGTATTAGCTACGGTTCATATATTGTCCCGGGTCTTTTAATGCTAACTTTATTAACTCAATCAATCACCAACACTTCTTTCGGAATATTTTTTCCTAAATTCAATGGAACTATTTATGAAATCTTAGCAGCACCAATTTCAACATTAGAAATAGTGCTAGCCTTTGTTGGGGCAGGAGCCACTAAAACACTAATAGTTGGAGTGGTAATTTTCATTACAGCTAATTTTTTTGTTGAAGTGGACGTTAAATACCCTCTTTTGGTAGTTTTTTTACTTATACTTGTTGCATTCACATTTGCATTATTTGGTTTCTTAATAGGGTTGATGAGTTCAAATTTTGAGCAAATGTCTATCATTCCAACACTAATTATAACTCCAATGGTATTTTTAGGAGGAAGTTTATATTCACTAGATATGTTGCCACCATTTTGGCAAACCATCACTTATTTTAACCCCGTAGTTTATTTAATTAATGGACTAAGATTTGCTTTTTATGGTGTTTCTGATTTTAATATTTGGATAAGTATTAGCTCAATGGTGATTTTTTTATTTATTTGTATAGGTACAGTGAGTGTACTTTTGAAAAAAGGTTACAATATTAAGTCTTAGCTACTAGCTATTTTCTTTTTTGGATCGTAAAAAGGTTTTTCAACAACAATACAGTTAAATGTACCTTCGTTGGTAGTTACTTGAAATTCATTTCCTATTTCAGATTGTTCAACTGAAACCATTGCCAAAGCAATGTTCTTTTTAAGTCTTGGTGAATAAACTGCAGATGTAACTTTACCAATATTTATATTATTTTTTTTTAGTTCCCAAAAAGTCGTATTAGGTCCACTTAAAGGTTTACAATTAATTTCGATACCTACCTGTTTTCTTGTTATTCCATTGTCTTTAATTTTTTTTAAGGCTTCTTTTCCAATAAAACTATTATCATTATCTAAATTTACTAGTCTATCAAAGCCTAGTTCAAATGGGTTTGTATTAATATCTGCGTCTGCATGATACGAAAGCATTCCTCCTTCTATTCTTCTAATTGAAGATGTATGACCTGGTTGCAAGCCATGTTCTTTCCCAGCTTCCATAATTTTTTCATACAATTCATTTCCTTTAGTTCCATCTTTTAAATATATTTCATAACCAAGTTCACTTGACCAGCCAGTTCTTGATACAATTAAAGGTATTCCATCTAAATCATATTCTCTTAACCAATAATATTTTAAATCTTTAATATCTTCTCCAAAAAGTTTAATCATTATTTCACCTGATGTTGGTCCTTGAAGTTGCAATGGGGAAACATCGGGCTCTTTAATTTTAACATCTAAACCTGAATTAACAGCAACCCCTTGTGCCCATAATAAAACGTCACTATCAGCTAATGATAGCCAAAAGTGATTTTCAGCAATTCTTAATAAAACTGGATCGTTTAAAATTCCACCTTCATTATTGGTAATTAAAACATATTTGCATTGACCAATAGCAAGCTTTGATAAATCTCTAGGTGTTAATAACTGTGTAAATTTGAATGCGTCTGATCCAGTAATTTCCACCTGTCTTTCAACAGCTACATCACAAAGAATAGATTTTTCAATTAGGTTCCAAAAATTTTGTTCAGGACTGCCAAAATCCCTTGGAATATACATATGATTATATACGGAAAAACCAGTTGCTCCCCATTTTACAGTTGAGTCAAAATAAGGTGATTTTCTAATTTGTGTACCAAAACCAAAGTTTTTATTAGTCATTTTTGATGCTTAACAGCCCCCAACATTGATTACAAATAAAAAAATAGCCCAGTTAAGGGCTATTAAAAAAAATATGAGGGAAATAATTTTTATTTAAAATTGTTCAGATTCAGTTGAACCTGCCATTGCAGTAGTTGAACTCTTACCACTGCTAATAGTATTTGAAACTGCATCAAAATATGAAGTACCAACTTCTCTTTGATGTTTAACACTTGTGTAACCATCTTTTTCTCTAGAAAATTCCTGTTGTTGAATTCTAGAATAAGCAGCCATTCCTTCTTTCTTATATTTTTCTGCAAGTTCAAAAATAGCAATATTTTGAGTATGAAACCCAGCTAATGTGATGAATTGAAATTTATAGCCCATCTTTGCAATTTCTTGTTGGAATGAAGCAATCTCATCATCACTTAAATGTTTTTTCCAATTAAATGAAGGCGAACAATTATAAGCTAATAATTTACCAGGAAATTTTTCATGGATTGCATCTGCAAATTTTTTAGCTTCTGCAAGATTTGGAGTTGCTGTTTCACACCAAATTAAATCAGCATAGGGAGCATAGGCAAGTCCCCTTGAAATTGCTTGCTCAATTCCATCTTTTACATAAAAGAAACCTTCAGGAGATCTTTCACCAGTTAGAAATGGTTTATCATTTTCATCAAAATCATTTGTAATTAGTTTTGCTGCATTAGCATCTGTTCTAGCTAAAATGATTAAAGGAACTTCAGCAATATCTGCCGCTAGTCTTGCTGACTTTAAATTTTTAACCATTGTTCCTGTAGGGACTAAAACTTTACCTCCCATGTGGCCACATTTTTTTTCACTAGCCAGTTGATCTTCAAAGTGAACTCCTGCTGCACCAGCTCTTATAAATTTTTTAGTTAATTCAAATACGTTTAAAGGTCCACCAAATCCTGCTTCACCGTCAGCAATAATAGGCAACATATAATCAACAGAGTCTTCTTTCTTCATGTCGCCATCTTGAAGTTCCATATGTTGAATTTGATCAGCTCTTACTAAAGAATTATTCATTGTTTCAACTAATTTTGGTGCACTATCATATGGATATAAAGATTGATCAGGATACATTTCACCAGCTGTATTTGCATCAGCAGCTACTTGCCATCCACTAAGATAAATTGCTTTTAATCCTGCTTTTGCATGTTGTACTGCTTGGTTGCCTGATAACGAACCAAGTGTATTAACATAAGCTTCTGAATTTAATAAATTCCATAACTTTTGTGATTGATTTTTACATAAAGAATATTCAATTTTTATTGACCCTCTTAATCTTTCCACTTCTTCTTCGGAGTAATCACGTTTTATTCCAGCAAATCTTTTTAGGTCGTATGAGATATTCTCTGCACTCATTATTGTTTGTCCTTCGATGTTAGTAGTTTTAAGAAAAATGAAATAGTAGAAAAGAATTAGTTATTGTCGTCTAAAGACTTAATAAGATCATTCATCCCACTAGAACCCCAATCA
>JAOJEG010000041.1 GCA_028226535.1 Candidatus Pelagibacter sp.
TAGATATGTTTTACATTTTGATAATGATGAGTTTATGAAATCAGTTAATGAGGCAAAATGGAATATTTATGCTGTAGCTCTTCAAGATTTAACTTTTTTTACATTCTCTTATTTAAAAACCAATTTTAATTTTGAAGATACAAACAAATCAAAAGAGATTTTTTTAAAAATTCTAGATAATGAGACCACAAATAATATGCCCCTAGATATTAATGATAAAGCAAAAAAAATTTTTGATGAAAGGTTGCAATCTATAAATTGGAATGAGCATTGTAACGATATTCCTTTTAACCAAAGCGCCTTATCCTTGTATGAGTGGGCACCAATAGCTGAAGAATTAAAGAGTCTTGATAGAAAAATTGTATTGAATTCTGTTATTTTAAAATGGGATATTGTTAAAAAGGAATTTAAAGAAAGAATTAAGTTTTAAATATTTTTTCTATTGTCTACTAAGCTTTGCACAACACTTGGATCAGCTAAAGTGGTTGTGTCACCCAATTGATCGTGTTCATTAGCTGCAATTTTTCTTAAGATTCTTCTCATAATTTTACCTGATCTAGTCTTTGGAAGGCCCGGTGTAAAATGAATTAAGTCTGGAGTAGCTAAGGGTCCAATTTGTTTTCTGACCCAAAGTTTTAAATCTCTATCTAGGTCTCCGTTTTCTTTTTCACCTACATTTAAAGTTACATAACAGTAAAGCCCGTTACCTTTTATGTCATGTGGGTAGCCCACAACTGCAGCTTCCGCAACTTTTGGATGAGCCACAAAAGCACTTTCTATTTCAGCAGTACCAAGGTTGTGTCCTGATACAATAATTACATCATCTACTCGTCCTGTTATCCAATAGTATCCATCTTTATCTCTTCTGCAGCCATCGCCTGTAAAATATTTTCCATTAAACTGAGAAAAATATGTATCAATAAATCTTTGATGATCTCCATAAACAGTCCTCATCTGTCCTGGCCAAGATTGGGCTATGCAAAGTCTTCCTTCCCCTGGGCCTTTTATTTCATCACCTTTCTTATCTACAATAACAGGTTTTATGCCATAAAATGGTTTAGTGGCTGAACCAGGTTTTAAATCTATCGCGCCAGTTTGAGGAGCAATCATTATTCCACCTGTTTCTGTCTGCCACCATGTATCAACAATTGGACATTTTGAATTACCTACTGTTTTGTAATACCACATCCAAGCTTCTGGATTAATCGGTTCGCCCACAGTGCCAAGTAATTTTAGTGATTTTCTTGAAGTTTTTTTTACTGGCTTATCTCCTTCACGCATCAAAGCTCTAATTGCAGTAGGTGCGGTATAAAAAGTATTTACTTTATACTTATCAATTATTTGCCACCATCTAGAAGTGGTTGGATAGTTTGGTATACCTTCAAACATTATAGTAGTTGCTCCATTAGCAAGAGGTCCATAAATTATATAACTATGACCCGTAACCCATCCAATATCAGCAGTACACCAGTAGATATCTTTTGGTTTATAATTAAAAATATATTGATGAGTCATTGAAGCATATACCATGTAACCACCTGTTGTATGCAAAACTCCCTTAGGTTTTCCAGTTGAACCCGAGGTATATAAAATAAACAAAGGATCTTCTGCGTTCATTTCTTCAGGTTCGCAGTGTTTAGAAACATCTTTGATTAAATCATGATACCAAACATCTCTATCTTCATTCCAGCTGATATAATTTCCGGTTCGTTTAACAACAATACATTTTTTAACATTAGGACAACTCTCTAACGCTTCATCAGTTGTATATTTTAAGGGAATTGTTTTTCCTCCTCTAACACCTTCATCTGCTGTAATTATATATTCTGACTCACAATCATTTACTCTTCCAGAAATAGAGTCCGCTGAAAAACCACCAAAAATAATAGAGTGGATTGCACCGATACGAACACAAGCAAGCATCAAAATAGCAAGCTCAGGGATCATGGTTAAATAAATAGTAACTCTGTCTCCTTTTTTAATTCCTAATTTTTTTAAACCATTAGCTGCTTTAGATACTTTTTCATGAAGCTGCTTGTAAGAAATTTTTTGGCTATCTTTGGGATCATCCCCAACCCAAATTATTGCAGTTTTATCTTTTTTATCTTTTAAATGTCTATCTAAACAATTTGCAGAAGCATTTAAAGTTCCATCATGAAACCATTTTATTTTAACATCTTTAGTACTGTATTTAACATCTTTAAGTTTCTTTTTATCTTTAGTTATTAATATTTCTCTTGGATCATTTCTTTCTAAAAATGTATTTGTTCTCAAACCATTAGTTTCGTTTGCCGGCATATCTTTTAATGCATGAACAGCTATATTGATTTTTTTATCTTGTAGTTCATTTTCTATGTTAGTTGAGAACAAACCTTTTCCACCCACTTCTGATAATCTTTTATCTTGAACCTGGTCTCCCTTTGTTGTTATTTCTTTAATTATTATGTCTTCATCATTTAAATCTGTATTTTGAACAATTTTATTTTTAGCAGTTTGGGCATAAATTAATGCCAGCTTGCTCCCCCTTGATCCAATGACAATTTTCTTATTCATAAATAAATATATTTCTTACTTGTATTGAGATTGTACAATTAATAAAAACTATTTGAATGAGTAAAAAACCCTTAATTCTTGGAATTGAATCTAGTTGTGATGAAACAGCAGCTTCAATAATTACAGAAAATGAACAAGGAATACCAATAGTTTTATCAAATGTTGTTTCGAGCCAAGTTGATGTTCATAAGGAGTTTGGTGGTGTTGTTCCTGAACTGGCTGCAAGATCTCATATGGAAAAAATTGATTGGATTGTTCAAAAAGCAATTGACGATAGTGGAAAAAAAATAGAGGAGATAGATGCAGTTGCATCAACAGCTGGTCCAGGTCTAATAGTATGTTTGTCTGTTGGTTTAAGTTTTGGAAAAGCTTTTGCTTCTGCAATAGGAAAACCATTTATTGCTGTTAATCACTTAGAAGGTCATGCTTTAAGCCCAAAACTAAACTCAGAACTAAACTACCCATATTTACTTTTATTAATTTCTGGTGGGCATTCACAATATTTAAATGTTCAAGATTTAGGAAAATATCAAAGACTAGGCACAACGATTGATGACGCCTTAGGTGAAGCATTTGATAAAACAGCAAAACTTTTGGGAATAGAATTCCCTGGTGGACCTCAAATAGAAATTTTAGCAGAAAAAGGTAACCCAAATAAATATGATTTGCCAAAACCAATTTTCAATAAAGGAGGATGCAACTTATCTTTTGCAGGTCTTAAAACGGCAATTTTAAGAATAACAAAAGATATTAAAACTGATCAGGAAAAATTTGATCTTGCTGCATCATTTCAAAAAACAGTTGAACAAATTTTATATAAAAAAACTAAAATTGCATTTTCTGAATTTGAAAAACAAAATGATTTAAAAGAAAAAGTATTTGTAGTTGCTGGAGGGGTAGCGGCTAATAAAAGAATTAGGTCTATGTTAATTAATTTATGTAATGAAGAAAATTATCAAAGTATGTTTCCTCCGATTGAATTTTGCGGAGACAACGCAGCCATGATTGCAATGGTTGGTTTAGAAAAATTTAAATTAAAACAGTTTGATAATTTAGATCATCCAGCAAAACCGAGATGGCCACTAGATGAAAAAGCTGCCTTTCTTAAGGGAGCGAGAGTACAATTGTAATGCAGTACTGGTTAATGAAATCCGAGCCTGATGTTTGGTCAATTGATCAACAAAAAAAAGCAGGTGCGAAAGGTGCACCATGGGATGGTGTAAGAAATTATCAGGCTGCTAAAAACTTAAAAAGTATGAAGAAAGGGGATCTTTGTTTTTTTTATCACTCAAATATTGGTAAAGAAATTGTCGGAGTTGTCGAAGTAATCAAAGAAGCTTACTTAGATAAAACTGATGAATCAGGACGGTTTGTGGCAGTTACAGTTAAATTTATAGAAAAATTATCCAAACCTATAACCCTTGAAAGTATCAAAAAATCAAAGGAATTAAGCCATTTAGCTCTT
>JAOJEG010000042.1 GCA_028226535.1 Candidatus Pelagibacter sp.
CAATTAATTGAATTACTATAAATGGAGCAAATCCTCTAAAAATATCTGTTAATGATATATGTGGAGGAGCAACTGACTTTAGGTAAAAGGCGGCGGGACCAAATGGTGGACTTAAAAATGATACCTGCATATTCACACAGAATAAAATTCCAAACCAAATTGGATCAAAACCAAGAGCTAATACTATTGGTAAAAATACAGGCATTGCCAACAATACTATCCCAACCCAATCCATAAATGCTCCCATTACCAAGAACATTAATTGCATCATAAAAATTAAATACATTGGTTTTAAATCATAAGCCAAAATTGTCTCCGCTACATATTTTGGACCACCTGCAAGTGAATAAGCACCTGCTAAAACTGTTGCACCAAAAGTAATTGTCAAAATAGTTCCTGATGCTTTAAACGTTCTTGTTAATGCATCTTTAAATAAAAAAACTGTTAATTCTTTTCTGGCAAAAATTATAATTAAAGTAGCTACTACACCCATCCCTGCAGCTTCTGTGATACCTGTTATTCCAGAATAAATTGAACCCAAAACAATTATTACAATACCAATTGGAGGTAAAAGGCCTGGAAGGTATGAAATTTTTTCTTTTAAAGTCAATGGCGGTTCGTCACTTAATGGGGCAAGATGTGGTTGTAATCTTGTTCGAATAAGAATGTAAGTAATGATTAAAGCTGAAATCATTAAACCCGGCACAATTGCTTCCTGGAATAACATTGTGATTGAAGTTTCAGTTGTTAATCCATAAATAATCAAAACAATAGATGGAGGTATCATTGTACCCAAAGAACCTGATGCACAAATAATACCAATAGACATATCCTGATCATATTTAAGTCTTAACATCTGAGGTAATGCAATTAATCCTAATAAAACAATTTCACCTCCAATAATTCCACTCATAGCAGCCATGATGGTTGCCATAATAGCAGTGACAACTCCTACTCCGCCTCTAGTTTTTCTTAGCCATGCATTTAATGCATCGTATAAATCTCTCGCAATGTTTGAGCGTTCAAGTAAGGAAGCCATAAATATAAATAATGGCACAGATAAAAAAGAATAAGTTACAACGAGTGAGTAATATCTTGAAAGCAATATACCAAGCGCATGCTCACCAATATTTAAAAATACAAGAACTGCTCCCATAAAACCTGAGGCAAAACCCATAGGAACTCCAATAGATATAAGAGCTAATAGTCCAACTATTAGTATTATCGAGAGTGTTCCTATTTCAAATTCCATTTTATTTTAAATCTTTAGAAGGGTCGTATTGTTTTTCTTTTGGATTTTTCCAGTCAATTATTAAATTATTTACAGATTGAACAGCAATTAGAAATACACATATAAGTGTTAATGGCTTCATTGTTGCAGGTATTGGTGGGTCCCAGTACGTTGCAAACCTTTCCCAGGTTGTAAACGATCTATGTGCATCTTCCCAACCACCGTAGATTACAGCAGCTGCGAATATAACAATGACTAAAGTACTTACTGTATCAAAAATTCTCTGAGTAGGTCTACTTACATAATCATATAGCATTACTATTCTTATATGACTTCTCAATCTTGTAGCGTATATTCCTCCAACTAGATAACAAACACCAGCTAACCATAGGCATAACTCGTTAGCCCATAAAGTTGGTTTAAACACTATATATCTCATAAATATTTCATACATCATTACGAGTACTATTATGGGAATTAAATATTTAATTGTATGGCTTAAAAATAAAGAAACTCTATCAATCCAATTTATTGGAAAATCATCCTTACTTGCAACTTTTTCATTTTGCTCTTGTAATTGTTTATCAAGCATAGGTTAAAAATTTTTTAAATAAGAAGGGCCTTTTCAGGCCCTTCAAGATTTTATTATGTGCTTTTTATTATAGGATACCGTTAGCTTTCATATAAGCTGTGTGGATATCTATAAGTGCAGCAGCTTCAGGAGATTTCTTTTTCCATTCCTGCCAAGCATTAAGTGCAGCATTTCTGAACTTAAGTCTATCTTCTCTAGACCAGTCATGAAGTGTAACACCCATTTCATTTAAAGCTTTAACTGCTTCTGCATTTTTTCTTTCAACTAAGCTAGTGATAGTTCTTCCAGCGATTTCTATTCCTGCTTTCATTGCTCCTCTTTCATGAGGTTTTAGCTTTTTCCAAACTTTAGTATTACAAGCTAAGTGGTCAGCTGGCATAGAGTGGAAACCTGGGTATGTAGCATATTTGTTTTGCTCATAGTGTCCACCTGCGTAGTTAGTTGCTAGAGATGAGTAGTCAGCACCATCAATAAGACCTGTTTGTAAAGCAGTCGGAACTTCACCAAAGTCCATAACGATTGGCTTAGCACCTAGTGCAGTAAAGATCATACTTTCCATTCCTGGAGGCGATCTAAATTTAAAGTCTTTAATTGAAGCAACATCTGGAATTGGCTTACTAGATATTAGAGACTCATGTCCTGGTATCCACCAACCAATTAAAGTCATTCCATATTTGTTGTATAATGCATCAACAGCATCTTGAGCTCCTGGGAACTTTAAGAAGTCGTATTGTTGATAAGGGTTATCGTATCCACCCATTACATCACCTGCGAATTGGAAAGCTGCATTCTTACCAGTTTGGTAACCAGCACCAGTCATATCACAATCAATAATTCCAGTTTGTGCAGAGTTGAATACCTCAGCAGATTTACCTGTTACTGATGATGAGTAGAACATTTCGATTTTTAAGCTTCCGCCAGAAAACATTTCAACGTTTTTTGCGAATTGAGCTGCAACTTCACCATTTGGTGAGCTAGCAGTAAAGTGTGTTTCAATTTTTAAAGTCTTTGCATTTGCAGAGCCAAATAAAGCAACTGAAACAATAGCTACTGTAGCTATAGTTTTTGTTATTAATTTAAACATTATCTTCCTCTCGTTTATGTATGTTTTTAATATTGGAACTAAATCATAAATGATTTTCAATTTCAAACAAAAGGCTAATAAATGTGTATAGAAATTATATATATTAACTAAATAAACAACTATTGGTTGTATTATACTACTTCAGAGATGAGTGGTTTATTTTCAAAATAATTACAAAGATTATCCACTGCCATCATGCTCATTGCTAAACGAGTTTCATGAGTAGCACTACCAACATGAGGTAAGACAAAACAGTTATCCAATTTCATATATCTTTCATCAAGATTAGGTTCATTATTAAACACATCTAAACCTGCTGCATAAATTTTATTATTTTGAAGTGCTTCTATTAATGCATCATCATCAATTGTTGATCCTCTTGAAGTATTAATTACTACAGCATGCTTGGGTAGCAGTTTAATAGTAGTGGCATTTAAAATATGTTTTGTTTCTGCAGTAGCAGGGGTATGAATACTTACAAAATCACATTCAGGCATCATAGAATTTATGTCTGAAAAATATTTTGCTCCATCTTCAAGATCTTCTGAAAGTTTATTTCTATTATAATAAATTATTTTCATACCAAAAGCTTTTGCACATTTGGCAGCCATTCTCCCAATTCGACCCATACCAATTATACCAAGTGTTTTTCCTGTAACAGAATTACCAATCATAAATTTAGTTAGATCAGGCTTTTGGTCTTTCCACTTTCCCGATCGTACAAGATTATAAGCTTCACCTATTCTTCTTGATGCAGCTAATATTAAAAGAATAGTAGTTTCAGCAACAGCTTCATT
>JAOJEG010000043.1 GCA_028226535.1 Candidatus Pelagibacter sp.
TAACTTCAAACTCCTTAATAAAATCTTGATTGGGTGTAATTCCTATTCCAGGATTATCTGATATTGAAGCAAATCCATTATTTTGTTTAACTTGATTTAATATAGAGAAACTTTCTGTTGGTAGATCAGTAATAAAAATATTTTTTTCTGTCGTATCAAACTCAAGCATTGATTTTGATGGAAATAACCCTCCTGGCATATCAGGTTGGGCAGTTAACAAATGTAGATTAGTTGCAATACTTATCGCAGATCCCCAGACATGATTAATTACTGGAATGAAATTAGCTTGTGCTAATGCAGATACTTTTAAATATTCAGTAATTCCGCCTAATCCACAAACTTCTGGCTGAGCTATATCAATACATTTTTTTTTAATTAACTCATTCCATCCATATTTTGTAAACTCCGCCTCTCCACCTGCAATATTAGTATTAATTTTTTTCTTCAATTCTCTATAACCATCATAATCTTCAGGTGCAATAGGCTCCTCGAACCAAAAAATATCAAGTTCATCTAAACCTCTTCCGACATACAAGGCGTCATTTAAATTGTAAGCATGATTTGCATCTACCATTAACTTAAAATCTTGCCCTACTACATCTCTTACTGCTCTTACAAGCTTCAGATCCTCTGTTGGACCTAATCCAATCTTCATTTTCATTGCTTTAAAGTTTTTAGATTTAATTTGTTTTGCCTCTTCTTTAAATAAATCAATTAATTCTAAAGTAGATTTTTTTTGTAACATCATCCCATACCCATAAACTGGAATTTGATCATTACACTTTCCACCAACAAGTTGATAAAGTGGAGTATTAGTTTTTTTTCCTAATATGTCCCACAACGCAATATCAATCCCTGATAATGCTTGGATCGGCATTCCTTTTTGTCCGCTATCTCTTAAAAGATTGTATACTTTATGCCAGATATGCTCTTTATTTAAGGGATCTTCACCAATAATTAATGGTTGAATAACTTTTTCAACAATAAATTTATTTGCTAAAGCAATATTGCCAGGTCCAAAACACTCTCCCCAGCCTATAATCCCCTCATCAGTTTGAACTTCTACAAGATGAGCTGTTCTAGATTTATAATATTGTTGTGAATATCCTAACTCTTTTTCTAACTCATATCTAAGTACATGACTTTTAATAGAAGTTATTTTCACAATATATTATAAAGCAACTACTTTCGAGTTTTGCTCACCTAAGTTTCTATTGATAATTTCATTGTATCCCCTGCTTTTAAAAATTGCTGAGGCTTCATTCCCATACCAACACCAGGAGGTGTTCCAGTAGTAATTATATCACCAGGTTGTAAAGACATGAATTTACTTACATAAGATACAATTACATTTACATTAAATATCATTGTACTTGTGTTACCAGTTTGCATTCTATTACCATTAACATCTAAACTCATTTTTAGATTGTTTATGTCTGATATTTCATCTTTAGTAACAAGATATGGTCCAATTGGTCCATAGGTATCATGTGATTTTCCTTTAACCCATTGACCCATTTTTTCAATTTGCCATTCTCTTTCACTAACATCATTTACTAGACAATAACCTAAAATATGATCTTGAGCTTTATCTTCTGAAATATGTTTTGTTTCTTTTCCGATTACAATCCCAAGCTCAACTTCCCAATCTAATTTCTTTGAACCTGATACGATTTCAACATCATCATTAGGGCCTACTATACAACTGGTAGCTTTCATAAACATGATAGGTTCTGAAGGAACTTCTGCACCTGTTTCAGCAGCATGATCAGAATAATTTAATCCAATTGCTACAAACTTTCCTGGTTTAGTTACACAAGAACCAATTCTTTCACTTGAAGATAGTTCTGGTAATGATGATAAATCTACACTTTCTAATTTTGATATAGTTTCAAAATTCACATGGTCAGGGTTTAAATCTCCAATATGTGAGCTAATATCTCTAATCTTACCTTCTTTATCTAAAGCTGCTGGCTTTTCACTTCCTTTTTGTCCTACTCTTAATAACTTCATAGTTTTCCTCTTTTTATTAATTAAATTGAAATTCCACCATCAACAGAAATTGTTGTTCCTGTTGTAAATGTTGCATCATCACCTGCTAAATATACGGCTACGGCAGCAATTTCCTCTGCAGTTCCTAATCTTCCCATAGGCTGTCTTGCTATAAAATCTTTTTTAGCTTGAACTGGATCTGGGCTTTGATTTACTCTATCTTGCCATGAAGGTGAAAATACTGTTCCAGGTGCAATAGAATTACATCTGATATTTTGTTTTACAAAGTCTGCTGCAATTGATTTAGTTAAACCAATAACTGCTCCTTTAGTAGTTCCATAGACAAATCTATTTGGAAATCCTTTTAAACTTGAAGCACATGATGAAACATTGATTATACTTCCACCATTTTGTTTTACCATTAATGGTAAAATTGCTTTACACATTTGGTACATAGATTTTACATTTACATCAAAAGAAAAATTCCAATCTTTATCTTCACATTCAAGAATACTTCCATGATGAACAAATCCAACTGCATTGAATAATACATCGACTTTATCTAAAGTTTTTACAAATTCTAAAATCGCATTATTGTCTGTTGAATCTAACGTTTGAACTGTAATATCAGGATACTCTTTATTTAAATCAGCTAAAGTTTTATCATTCAAATCTGTTGCTATAACGTTTGCACCTTCATTATGAAATGCAATTGCAGTTGCTTTACCAATTCCTTGTCCTGCAGCTGTTACTACAATTTTTTTACCTTCTAATCTTCCACTCATTTTTTATTTATCCTTTCAATTTCTTTGTAGAGAGAACTGTGATCTGTCTCTCCATGTCCATTTTCAACAAGAGTTTTATACATTTCTTTCACTAAATTTGAAATAGGTAAATGAGTATTAAAACTATTTGCGCACTCCAAAATATTATTCATATCTTTTAAATGAACAGAAGTTCTACCTTTTGGAGTAAAATCTTTTTCTATCATTCTTTTTCCATGTGTCTGTAAAATTTTACTATCAGCCCATCCACCAGATAAAGCTTTAATCATTTTATTTGGATTTGCTCCTGCTTTTTCACAAAGAGTTACGGCCTCAGCTACAGCTCCAATGGTCAAACCAACTATTATTTGATTTGCCAATTTAGAGACTTGTCCACTTCCGACTGGTCCAACTAAAGTTGGATTACCCATAGTTTGAAACACATCAACAACATTATCAAAAACATTTTGCTCACCCCCAACCATTATTGCTAATGAACCTTCTTCAGCTCCAATTGTTCCACCTGAAACAGGTGCATCTAAATAACTTATATTTTTAGATTTAAAATTATTTCCATGTTTGGTTGCTGTTGTTGGTTTAACTGAGCTCATATCAATAACAGTAGTTCCTGATTTTAAATTTTCTAAAAAATTAGGACTATCCATTACATCATTAATTGCTGTATCATCAGTAAGCATAGTAATTACAACATCACAGTCTTTAACCAC
>JAOJEG010000044.1 GCA_028226535.1 Candidatus Pelagibacter sp.
CATCCAAGAATTAAGCCATAGTTAAATGTAATTCCTAAAAATAATTGTGGCCAATATGTAAACCTCTTCATAAGAGGATATGTAAAAGCGAATGGCATTGACCCTAAAGCTAATAAGATTGTAAATTGATTAAAATTCAAAAGAATAATAAGAGCCAATAAACATAAAATTGAAGCGTACAAAAAAGCAACTTTAACAGAAATTTTTCCAGAGGCGACAGGTCGATTTTTTGTTCTAAATACTTTTTTATCAAACTCTTTATCTAAAATGTCGTTTACAATACATCCTGCAGATCTCATTAGGACCGCACCTAAAAAAAATAATAATAAATAAAAAAAATAATTATTAAGATTATTTGAAAAATCATAAGCAAGAGTTAATCCCCATGCACATGGCCAAAATAAAAGCAAATAGCCAATAGGCTTTTCTAATCTAGTTAGTTCAATAAATAACTTTATTTGGTTCATAATTTACTTGTAAATAACAAAGGCTAGATTCATAATCAAACTGATTCGCATGAATATAGATTACACAGTAACTGCTCTAATGTTTCCAGCTATTCCTCTATTAATGAGTGTTTACAGTAACAGATTTCACTCTTTAAGTATGTTGATTAGAGAACTTCATGATGAACATGTTTATGAAAATCACATTCCTCATGAATGGAAAAAACAATTTATCAATCTAAGTGGACGGATAACGCTACTGCGTTGGACAATCATGTTTGCTGCTTTTGGGTTTTTGTTCAATATGCTGACTGTATTAGGTCTTTATTTAAATGAAGTTTTTATTGCCAGACTAATTTTTGGCTCTTGTTGTTTATCAATGATTATATCTATACTTTTTTTTATTAGAGAAATTCACATTTCAACGAATGCCTTAAAACTTCATATGGCTGATATGGATGTAAAACTTGATTAAGGAAGTATAACAGCAGGCCCTAAAATTTTTCTACCTTCTAAATCTTTGTGAGCCTCAATAACTTGATCTAATTTATATTTTTTAAATATATTAATTTTTACTTTTCCAGAACTAATTTTTTCAAACATAATCTTTGATGCTTCATCAAGCTCTTCTTTAGTCGATAGGTATTGTTGCATTGCAGGTCTTACAAGATACAAACCTTTTGGCTGAAGCATTTTAGGAACATTAATATCAGATAAAGGGCCTGATGCATTTCCAAATGTAACCATCATTCCTCTAACCGCTAAACATTCGATAGAGCCATCTAAAGTATCTTTACCAACACCATCGTACACGACTGGAACACCTTTACCATCCGTAATCTCTAAAACTTTTTTTGCAAAATCTTCTTTATTATAATTGATCACATGATCATAACCATTTTCTTTTGCTATATTTATTTTTTCATCTGATCCAACAGTCCCCATAACAGTACAGCCTAAACTTTTAGCCCACTGACCAAATATTTGACCAACTCCACCCGCAGCTGCATGGAATAGAATTGTTTGTCCTGATTTTACAGGAAATGTTTTATGCAATAGATAAAACGTAGTTAAACCTTTTGTCATTAAAGTTGCAGCAACTTCTAAATCAATACTATCTGGCACTTTTACAAGATTTTTTGTTGGGTAATTTCTGTGTGTTGAATAAGAACCTAATGGAATGCCCGCATAAGATATTTTATCACCGATTTTAAAGTCTTTTACGTTTTCTCCAACATCAGTAATAATACCTGCACCTTCTAAACCTAGACCAATTGGTAGGTTTAATGGGTACAAACCCGATCTATGATAAGTATCAATATAATTTAGTCCGATAGCTTTTTGTTCTATCGTTACTTGATCAGGTCCTGGTTTATCTAAAGTGATATCTTTAAGTTGTAAAACTTCAGGTCCACCAGTTTTTTTTATTTCTACAGCTTTCATAATTTATTTTACAAATGTATCATTATGATAATCTTGAACTGCTTGCAAGATTTCAGCTTTAGTATTCATTACAAATGGTCCACCCCTAGCAATTTCTTCATTGATCGGCTTTCCTGAGATCAGTAAAAACTTAGCATCTGATTTTGCTTTTACAGTTAAATCCTCACCTCTAGTTAATAGTATTAAAGTACTATCTTTAACATTATCATGTTTATTTTTGCCTATTTCGATTTCACCATTAATCAAATAAATAAAACTATTATGAGTTGATAGTAATTTAAAATTGAATTCTTTGTCTTTATTTAATTCAACATCAAAATAAACTGGTTCAACATTATGACCTTTGACAGGGCCTTCAGCATTTTCATATTTACCAGCTATGACTTTTATAGTTTTATCAGCATCTTTATGGACACTCATTTTGTCTGCATCAATATAAATATATTCAGGCTTACTCATCTTTAGTTTGGCAGGCATATTTACCCATAATTGAAAACCATGAAGTTTGCCTTCTTTCATTGCTGGCATTTCAGAATGAATTATTCCACTTCCTGTTTTCATCCACTGTACATCTCCTGCAGTCATTCTACCTTCGCCACCAGTGCTATCTTTATGTTCAAAATCACCAGCCAACATATAAGTAACTGTTTCAATACCTCGATGAGGGTGGGGTGGAAAACCTGCAATATAATCCTCGCTATTTTCTGATCCAAATTCATCTAACATTAAAAATGGATCAAAGTAATTTGGTTCAACACCTATACTTCTTTTTAATTTTACTCCAGCACCATCTGATGCTGGAGTAGGGTCTATAATTTTACTTACTTCTATATTTGACATTTAATTTCCAAACTTTTTATCAAGACTAAAATCTTTAGCTCCATTAACAACAAGAAATAAAAATCCTCCAGCAAGACCAATGTTTTTCATAAATGAAATAAAGTGCATTTGATCACTTAAATCACTATGAAAAATAATCGCAGTGGCTATACAAAATACACTTAGCAAAGCTGCTGAAATTTTAACTTTATATCCTGCTATTATTAGTATTGAAGCACCGATTTCTAATATGATTGCTGGGATTAAAAAAATACCAGGCATACCTAAGGACTCCATCCAACCAACAGTTCCTTCATAGTTTCCAATTTTATTTATTCCACTTAATAAAAAAATAAGTGAAATAAAAAACCTTGCTATTAAATCTAATATATTTGTCATAATTTATTTATTGTGCGAACCATCACAGAATGGTGCGTTGTTAGTTTGTTTACATGCACAGAAAAACATTTTTTTTGTTTCTTCTGCCCTGTATGCCAATGGAGTAAACTCAGTTCCTTTATGTGATCCAACACAAAATGGTTGTTTTTTTGATTGTCCACATGAACACCAATAATAAGATTTTTCAACTTCCACTGCAATTGGTCCACTGCCAGCACTCTGTCCTTTAGTCATATTTACCCTTTCGATTAGTTTGGAACATAACTAATGATTTGTTATAAATTATGCAAGTACGC
>JAOJEG010000045.1 GCA_028226535.1 Candidatus Pelagibacter sp.
ATTGGAATAAACAAGAAACAAAACTTAATAAATTCTCAAATTTCATCTCAACTGTGGATGGAAATGAAATTCATTTTATAAAAGAAAAAGGAAGTAGTCCAAATTCTATTCCTTTATTACTTATGCATGGATGGCCAGGATCTGTAGTAGAATTTTTAGATATTATAGAAAAACTTGCTCATCCTGAAAAATTTGGAGGAGATAAAAAAAACTCTTTTGATGTAATAGTTCCTTCATTACCTGGATTTGGTTTTTCTAGCAAACCAGCTAAACCAATTGGTCCAAGAAAAATAGCTGAAATATTTAATAAACTGATGACAAAAAATCTTGGGTACAAAGATTATATCGCACAAGGTGGTGATTGGGGTGCAACTATTGCAAACTGGTTAGGTTATGATCATCCAAATTTTTGTAAAGCAATTCATATAAATTGTCTTACTATGCGCCATCCAGATGGACCACAATCTACTGAAGAAAAAGAATGGCAAACAAGGTTTGACAAAGATCAGATTATGGAAGATGGATATAGAACCCAACAAGCAACTAAACCTCAAACTTTGAGCTATGGAATGATGGATAGTCCTGTGGGAATAGCTGCCTGGATAATTGAAAAGATGCACTCGTGGTCTGACTTGAAAGACAACAAAATTGAAAGTGTTTATTCAAAGGATAAATTAATAGCAAATATTATGATTTATATTTTAACAAAAACCTTTGATACGGCGACTTGGATTTACTATGGGAGAAGAGAAGAGGGGGGAAGATTTTTTCCAGAAAATTTTAAAAAGATTGAAATCCCAACAGCAGCAGCAATATTTCCTGCTGAAATGTCTGAATGGCCACCAAGATCTTATGTTGAGAGAATTTTTAATATTAAACAATGGTCAGAAATGCCAGCAGGTGGTCATTTTGCTGCTTTGGAAAAGCCAGATCTACTCGTGAATGATATTGTAAAATTCTTAAGAAGTTTGAGGTACGATCCTTACGATGAAAAAGGTGGTCAGTTTAGTCATTTAAAATTTTGATATCTTTTTCATCAATACTTAAAAATACTTCTTCACCAACTTTAAATATGTCAGTTGTATCTCCTGAAACAACATATAATTCTCCAATTTTAGAACTTAAAATATATTGATAACTACTACCAACAAAAGAAGCACTCTTTATCGATGCGTGAATGCAATTTTCATTATTGGTTCTGTTAATTTTTATTTTTTCAGGTCTTAAAGCCAGAGAAACTTTATCATTTAAATCTTTATTGATTTCAATTTTTACATTCATTTCAGCTAATTTTAAATCATAAGTATTTGATTGTTTGTTAATTATTTCTGCAGTGACGTCATTTGCGTCACCAATGAAATTAGCGACAAATTTATTTTTTGGAAAGTTATAAAGATCTTTCGGACTACCTTCTTGCGCAATTACTGCTTTATTCATTACAATTACTTTATCAGAAATTGCTAGAGCTTCTTCTTGGTCATGAGTAACATAAATTGTGGTTACACCAAGTTTTTGTTGAATTTCTCTAATATCTTCTCGAACCTGTCTTCTTAGTTTTGCATCTAAGTTTGAAAGAGGTTCGTCAAATAATAATACCTTAGGTTTTAAAACAATAGCTCTAGCTACAGCAACACGTTGTTGTTGTCCTCCAGACAACTCTGATGGCATTCTATTTTCATAACCTTCTAAGTTTACTAATTTTAAAGTTTCTAGAGCTTTTTCAATATATTCCTCTTTGTTTACATTGATCATCTTTAGTCCATATGAAACATTTTCAATCACACTCATGTGAGGAAATAATGCATAAGATTGAAATACCATTGAAACATCCCTGTCAGTTGCTGGTAGTAAAGTGACATCTTCATTATCAACTAAGATTTTACCACTAGTAGCTCTTTCAAGTCCTGCAATTATTCTTAATGATGTAGTTTTACCACATCCAGATGGACCAAGTAAGGTTGTTAAAGTTCCAGCTTCAAAATTACAACTTACGTTGTCAACAGCTACAGTTTCATTAAATTTTTTAGTTATATTTTCAAATTTAACTTCAGCTTTTTTCATTATCCTAAGTTTCCTTGTAAAATTCCAGCAGACTGATCTCTTCTACCTAATTTTCGTTTTCCAATTATTAATTGCATTAGTGTTATTGTTAATAACATAACAACAATTAATGCTGATGAATATACTATTGCAAGTCCATAGTCATTATTTTCTAATCTTCCTAGAATATATGAAACTGCTAGGTCATAATTAGCACTTACAAGGAAAATAACAGCACTAATTGCCGTCATAGCTCTTACGAAACTAAAAACTAATGATGCAGTGATTGCAGGTTTAAGCAATGGAAGAATTACATTTCTAAATGTTTGAGAACTTGAAGCATTTAAAGTAGAAGAAGCTTCATCTAAATGGGGATCAAGTTGGTTCATAGCAGCTATTCCTGCTCTTACTCCAACAGGCATATTTCTAAATACAAAAGCAATTACTAAAATTATTCCTGTTCCAGTTAGCTCAAGAGGAGGAACATTAAAGGCAAAAACATAACTTACCCCAATTACACTTCCTGGGATTGCAAAGCTTAACATTGTGCCAAATTCAAAAGCATTTTTTCCCTTGAATTTATGTCTTGTTAGTAGATAGGCAGTTAAAATTCCTATTGCAGCGGTTGGAAAAGCTGAAATTATTGCTATTGCAAATGTAGTGTTAAACGAATTCCATGCTGTACCCGTCCACAATAATCCTCTTTCTTTGACCCAATCAATACTAAATGCTTCGATATAATGCTTTAAAGTAAAACTGTGATCAACACCCCACATTTCAACAAAACCTCCAAACATAATCATTACGTAAATTATAAAAGTAATTGATGCCCATGGAAGTACAGTTGAATAAATCATCCATTTTGCCTTTTTAGGAAGTTCAGGATGAACTCCGCTATCACCTTTTCCAGAAATTGAAATATATGATTTTTTTCCTAACCATTGATTTTGAAGATAAAATACTACTAGAACAACAGATAATAAAATCATTGCAAGTATCGCAGCTTTTGTTTCATCATATTGCGCCCCGACAATTGCAAAAAATATTTCTGTAGATAAAACATCATATTCAGCACCAAGTACTAAAGGGTTACCAAAGTCTGCTAAACTTTCAATAAAGCCAAGTAAAAATGCATTAGCAATTCCTGGCCTCATTAATGGCAAAGTAACAGTTTTAAAAACTTGCCACCTAGATGCTCTTAATGTTTGAGACGCCTCTTCCATTGAAGGACTTACACTTTCAACAACACCAATTAAAACTAAGAATGCAATTGGGGTGAAAGCAAGTGTTTGTGCAAACCATATCCCTGGTAATCCATAAATCCATCTAGAAGGCTCAATATCAAAACC
>JAOJEG010000046.1 GCA_028226535.1 Candidatus Pelagibacter sp.
CTTTAAGTCAATTTCTTGTAATTGTTTGTAAAACAGATTAAATCTTTTATTAATTAATAAATGTACAGTTAAACCCAAGCCTTTATCATTAAATTGTAAATGGTGGCTTGTTCCTGAAAAAATTTTCAAGTGACACAATGTTATTGAAGGTTTAAATTTTATTGTTATTTTTTTTAAGTCATCCAAATAAAACTTAATATTTTTTTTTGGTATAATTACCTGATGTTCTATAAATTTTGGACTAAGTAGATTAAAATAAAAAAGTTTTTGATTTGAGGGATAAAATATTTCATTAATATGTTTTATTTTATTATCAAAATTAGTTTTAATAAAAACTAAAATATTTTTTAAGATTATTCTAAACATAGAATATTTTAAAATACCTAATCTAATATGTGAAATGTTCTTTTTTTGTATGTTTTTATAAATTTTTTCCTTACCAAAGAAATTTCCTGAAGATATTATGCCCTGTCCAAATTTTTTGTCTGAGTGTTCCAAAAAAAAATTATTTTGGTTATATAAAAATTTACTTTTTTTAAGATATAAATAGCCCTCTAACAAGCTATTAAATTTATGTGTTTTAATTTTAAAAAATGTACTTTTTAATCTTAATATCTTTATGGTAACCTCTAATATTATTCCAGTTAAGCCCATTCCACCAATTGTAAGATTAAAAAGATCTTGGTTTTTTTTTTTAGTTAAAATTTTGAACCCAAAGTTAGGATTATAAATCTTTATTTGTTTAATATAACTGCTAAGGCAACCAGACTGAGGATGTAATCCATGAACTGAATTAGCAACACAAGCACCAAGGCTAACAGTGGGATAAGAAGGAAAACTAGGTACATAAAAAGAATTTTTTATTAATTCGTTGTGAATTTTATAAATTTCTATATTTCCACTAGCTATAAATTCTAATTTTTTTTTATTAATTTTAAATGTAGTTTCAGAATTATCTTTTAATAAAATACTTTTTTCTTCAAACGGTAAGTTTGAGATTGAATTACCAGATCCAAATATTGAAATTTTTTTTTTTTTAAACCAAGAAATTTTATCTAAATTTTCAAATCTTAATTTATGATTAAAAAAACCATCAATACTTTTAAATCTTTTAATCACCTAGATATATTTTTAATAGTATTAATTATTTTTTTTATATGTTTATCTTTAAGATAAGAATTGTTTTGAATTCTAATCAATTTTGGATTTATTTCTTTTGTTATTTTTAATTCATCATCATTATTTTCTAAATCAAAATCATATTTTGTGCAGTCCCAAACATTTTCATCCATTGCGTGAACCCCATTGCTAAATAGGTTTTTTGAAAATTTATTTAAATCATCTTTTATAACCAATACATGATATTGATAGTTCCAGTTGTGCTCTTTGTATGCACTAAGAGTTTCAATATTTTCAATATTTTTGAGCGCATCAATAAGTTTTAGAGAGTTTTTTCTTCTAATTTGATTCATCTCATCACATCTTTCAAGTTGGCAAATTCCACTAACTAGCTGGTATTTTTTTAATGTAGGTCTTTCCAAGGGATCAAAATTTTTACCTGATACTCCCATACCTGAATAAAGTATTTTTCTATATATTCTTGGATTATATTTATTTAAAAAACTAAAAATTTTATCACTTAAAATTGAATATATAAGTGGGTAAGAGTTTAAAATTGATAATACATTTTTAATAAGTAATTTAATATTTATTGAAAAGTTATTTTTTAAATTTTCATTACTCCAATTTTTAATTTCCAAAGAAAGCTGCTTATCTTTTGTAATTAAAATTCCACCACTAAGAGTTGTTGGTATTTTTAAAAGACTAGTGCTAAAAATTCCAACATCTCCAAACGTACCAGTTTCTCTATCTGTGTAAAAAGAATTGAAAGATTGGGCACAATCTTCAATTAATTTTAAATTATATTTTTGAGCAATTCTAGAAATTTCAGTAATTTTGCACGGGTATCCGAATAAATGAGTGGCAACAATGCCTTTTGTTTGTGTTGTGATTTTTGACTCAATTTCTAAGTGATTTATATTTAAAGTTGATTTATCTACATCAACTAAAACTACTTTTAATTTTAGCTGTTTTGCAATTTTAACATACAGAGGAAAGCTCATAGATGAAAATATAATTTCATCACCCTCTTTAAAATAATTTTTTAGAGTTAAGTAGAAACCTAGTCTTGCAGAGGGTAAAATAGAAACATTTTTATTTTGAAATCTACTCTTTAATAAATTGATATATTTTTTCTCAACCTTGTCTTTATTTATTGGAATTAACATACTAGAGAATATTTTTAATAAATCGTATGCTTTGAAATCTAATGAAAAAAAAGGTAACGCCATAATCTTTTTTATACTAGAATTTTTTTTTTATCATAGAGTGCAAAACTTCCATTAATATAATAAATCCATCTTTAATAACGTTCACTTTTTTTTCCCCACCATATCTTGCTCTTTCATAAGATGGAAACTCAGTGTAAGAAAATTTAGACTGAGATACTTTAAAAGGTAGCTCAATACATAGTCTAAAATCTTTACTTTTAAAATTTAGAGAATTAAATTTTTGAACATTACATAAGACGTAAGTATATAAAATATCAGTTAAACTAATTTTTAAGAAATTTTTGCACATAAAACTAAAAACTTTATTTCCAATTAATGTAATCCAGTCATCATCATCACTGCCAGCCTCTCTTTGATATCTTGTGGCAAAAATAAAATCATTCGTTTCAGAAAGTGTTATAAATTTTTTAAAATCTTTTGGATCAAATGAAAAATCAGCATTATAGATGCATCCAAATTCATTTTTTGCATTTTGAAACCCTTCTCTTATTGCAGACCCATAACCTGAATGCTTTTGAATAATTATTTTGCAGTCATATTTTTCAGCTATTTGGATTGAATTGTCATAAATGTTATCAACAATTATCAAAATTTCATCTACACAATCATAATTTTTTATTTCATCAAGTACTACACCTAAAGATTCCTTTTCGTTTTTTGCTGGAATTATTAAAGATATTTTTTTCATAGTATTAATTGAATATTTAATTTAACTTTGAAAATCATCACATAATTCAGTTAGAAATTTTTTATCAAATTTTCTATGCCATATTCTCATAAATGTATCCTTATTATTCAAGTAATCTTCTGTACAAATAGCATGCATATTTCCATCATCTAATCTCCTTT
>JAOJEG010000047.1 GCA_028226535.1 Candidatus Pelagibacter sp.
GATAATCAAATATGGAAAGAAGATAATTTTGAAGCAGAAATAATTCATATTCCAGGTCACACAACAGGTCATATTGGTTTTTATTTTTTTAATGAAAAAGCAATATTTTCTGGTGACACATTATTTTCACTGGGATGTGGAAAAATTTTTGAAGGTACATATGAGGAGATGTTTGAATCTCTATCAAAAATAAAAAATCTACCTGATGATACTAAAATTTATTGTGGTCATGAGTACACTTTACAAAATTCAAATTTTTGTATTAAACACGATTCCCAAAATCTAAATCTTCAAAATAAGATAACTAACATCAAAGAAAAGCTTAATAATAATACTCCTACAATACCATCTACTCTTAAAGATGAAAAAGAGTGTAATATATTTTTGAGAGCAAAAAATGTTGATTCCTTTTCAAAATTGAGAGATTTAAAGGATAATTTCTAGTTAATTCGACTTGACTATAGCTTTGCTGTAACTATATTGCGGTAACTTAAATTTAAATCATACTATGTCATACGCAGTAATAAAAACAGGTGGAAAACAATATAAAGTCAAATCTGGAGAGATTCTAAAGATTGAAAAACTACCAGATTCAAAACCTGAGTCTAAAATAGAATTTAATGAAGTTCTTGCTTACGGTGATGATAAAACTATTGAAATTGGTACACCTACAGTTGCAGGAGCAAAAGTAGAAGCTGATTTAATTAAAAATGGTAAAGATCGAACTATTTTAATCTTCAAAAAAAGAAGAAGACATAATTCAAGAAGAAAAAATGGTCACAGACAAGAGCATACAATGATAAGAATTAATAAGATTTTTTCTAAAGATGGTAAAGTTTTATCAGAAGCAGAGAAAATGGTTAAACCAACTAAAAAGGTTGAGGCTGAAGTTAAAGAAAAAGCTGCAGCAACAGGTAAATAAATTAGGTAATTTATGGCAACAAAAAAAGCAGGTGGATCATCGAGAAACGGACGAGATAGTGCTGGGCGTAGGCTTGGTGTTAAAAAGTATGGTGGTGAAACAGTAATACCTGGAAATATAATTGTAAGACAAAGAGGAACAAAAATTTTTCCGGGTGAAAACGTAGGAATGGGTAAAGATCATTCAATTTTTTCAGTTGCTAAGGGTAAAGTTGTATTCAAGAAATCAAAAGCAGATAGAACTTTCGTTTCAGTAAAACCCAATTAATAGTACAACTTAATTAGATGTTGTATTATGAAATTTCTCGATCAAGTTAAGATTTATGTAAAAGCTGGTAACGGTGGTGATGGTTCGCCAAGTTTCAGAAGAGAGAAATATGTTGAGTATGGAGGTCCCGATGGAGGCGATGGCGGAAAAGGTGGATCTATAATTTTAAAAGCTGAAGAAAATCTCAACACCCTTATAGATTACAGATACCAACAACACCATAAAGCACAACGAGGAGAGAATGGTGCTGGTCAAAATCGTACAGGTAAAGGAGGAGACGATTTATTTTTAAAAGTGCCACTTGGAACTCAAGTTTTTGAAGAAGATAATAAAACTTTATTATTTGATTTTAATAAAAGAGGAGAAGAGTTTGTTGTTGCTATTGGTGGCAAAGGTGGATTAGGAAACACTAGATTTAAAAGTTCTACAAATAGAGCTCCAAGAAAATTTACTAAAGGTGGAATTGGAGAAAAATTTGTAATCTGGCTTCAATTAAAAACAATTGCTGACATTGGAATAATTGGATTGCCTAATGCTGGAAAATCAAGTTTGTTGGCGGCTATTACGAATGCAAATCCAAAAATTGCTAATTATAGATTTACTACTTTAAATCCTAATTTGGGAGTTGCCTCTTATGATGATAAGGAAATAACTATTGCGGATATTCCAGGGTTAGTAGAGGGAGCCCATGAAGGTGTTGGTCTTGGTATACAGTTTTTAAAACATATAGAAAGATGTAAATCATTATTGCATCTCATAGATATTACAAACTTAGATTTAAATGAGTCTTATGAACAGGTTAAAAGTGAGTTAAAAAACTACAGTGTAAAATTAATTGAAAAAAAAGAGCTTGTAGTACTTAATAAAGTAGATTTAGTTGATGAAGATACTATTAAAGATGTAATTGATCATTTCTCTAAAGGAAAAGATTGTGAGATAATGACTATGACAACACTAGAAAAAGATTCTATATCTAAAATTAAAGCTAAACTTTTGTCATATGTCTCTTAAAAACTCTAAAATAATTGTTGTTAAAATAGGATCTTCACTTCTTGTTGATAATAATAAAAAAATAAGAAAAAAATGGCTCGCTAGTTTTGCAAAAGATATCAAAAAATTAAAAGATAAAAATCAAAAGGTAGTGATCGTGAGTTCAGGCGCAATAGCTCTTGGATGCAAGAAAATGAATATCAATAAAAAAACAATTAAACTTGATAAAAGTCAGGCAATAGCTTCCATAGGACAAATCGAACTGATGAATTTATTTTCTCAAACATTTACAAAATACAAATTAAATATATCACAAATCTTATTAACTCTTGAAGATACAGAGGAAAGAAGAAGATCTTTAAATGCCAAGAGAACTTTTGAAAATTTGTTTGATTTAGGTTTTATTCCAATTGTAAATGAAAATGATACGATAGCTACTTCTGAAATAAAATATGGAGATAATGATAGATTGGCGTCTAGAGTTGCTCAAATTACTGATGCTGACACTTTAATACTTCTTTCAGATGTGGATGGACTTTACACGAAAAATCCAAAAATTTATAAAGACGCTAAATTAATCAAAAAAGTAAATGATTTAAAAAAAGATTTAAAAGAAATTAACATTAAAGGTGTAAATGAATACGGCAGTGGTGGAATGCAAACCAAAATAGAAGCTGCAAAAATCTGTCAACTAGCAGGTTGTAGTATGGTTATTGCAAATGGACTAAGCTTAAATCCTATCTCAATGATTAGTAAAAAAAATATTTGCACATGGTTCAGTTCCAAAGTTTCAAAACTTGATGCTAGAAAAAAATGGATCATAAGCTCTATTGCACCAAAAGGATCAATCATAATTGATGATGGTGCAAAAAAAGCACTAAGATCTGGGAAAAGCTTATTAGCTGCTGGAATTAAAAAAATTTCAGGAAAATTTAATAAAGGGGATCATGTTAAAATTTTAGATAAAAAAAATAATGAATGTGCAAGAGGCTTGAGCTCCTTTA
>JAOJEG010000048.1 GCA_028226535.1 Candidatus Pelagibacter sp.
TTGCTGATTGACAATTATCAAAATTAATTCCTCCATCAATTTCAATATCAAAGTTCATATTTTTGTTAGATTTAATTTCTTTAAGTTGTTTAACTTTATTCAGAACTTTAGGCATAAATTTTTGACCTCCAAATCCAGGATTTACACTCATTATTAAAACTAAATCAATCTTTTCAAGGTAGTTAGTGATTAAATCAATTTTAGAATCTGGATTAAGTGAGACTCCAACTTTTTTATTTAAGCTCTTAATCTTTAAAATTGACTCTTCTAAGTTCTCCGTTGCTTCTGGATGAATCGTAATGATATCAGCCCCTGCATCCGCGTAAGCTTCAATATATTTATGAACAGGAGATATCATTAAATGAACATCAAATTTAATCGAGCACTGTTTTCTCAAAGCTTTAATTACAGGTGGCCCAATAGTAAGGTTAGGAACAAAATGACCATCCATGACATCAACATGAATCATATCTGCACCACCTTCCTCAAGTCTTTTAATTTCATTACCAAGTTGACTAAAATCAGCTGATAATATTGATGGTGAAATTTGTATTTTTTTCATTTGATACTAATTTTATTAGTATCAACTTTTAAAATTTTAATGAATTAAAAAATTGATAAATCTGTCTTGATATTTCACTTTCGAGTGGAAATGAAAGCATTCCCATAACTGAATACCCCAAAACATAAGGCATCAAGTAAAATCTTATCATAAAGAAAAACCAAGCAACATATAAAGGTACTAGTGGTTGGATAATAAAAGTGGGTGTTAAAGGTTTAAATATTTTTAATAGTGGATTGGTAAACTTTACAAAAGCTTTCATAAAGAAGAATTGTGAGTCTTCTCTTTGAAATATATTCATTGCAACTCTCCCAACCAAAGTCCACATGATGATACCAAGGATATAATCAATTACGTAAACAAGTGGGTGAAAGTTAGCAGACATTAATGAATTTATATTGGATAATAAAAAGAAATAAAAGGGGCGAAATTAATCGCCCCTTTAAAAGTTTATTTATTTTTGGCCGCCAATTACTGCGTTACCTGCAGGTACTCTTGACTCGTCAACCATTTTCTGAGTTGCAGCGCTTGGTTCTGAAGTCATTAAACTTACAACAACCATAGCTACTAAGCTAACAGTAGATCCGAAGATACCAAATGTTAACTGAGTAATTCCCAAGAATCCACTTCCACCATTACGTACCCAAATTAAGTACGCAAGACCAGAAAGTAATCCTAAAGCCATACCAGCACAAGCACCTTCTTTATTAGCTCTCTTCCACCATACACCAAGTACAAGTGGCCAGAACAGTCCAGACATCGCAAAGTCAAAAGCCCATATTACTGAACCTAAGATCCCTTGGATTTCCATTGCTGCAATAGTTGCACCAGCGAAACCAATTATTACAAGTAATACCCTTGCAACAGCTAGTCGTTTTGCAGTCTCTGCTTTCGGGTCTATCATTTTATAATAAACGTCGTGAGAGATTGCATTTGCAATCGCTAGAATTAAACCATCCGCAGTTGACATCGCAGCTGCCAATCCCCCAGCAGCAACTAGACCTGAGATTACATATGGTAATCCTGCTATTTCTGGTGTTGCTAATACAACGGCTTTACCACCCATGAAGAACTCGTTTAATTCAACAGTTCCATTTCCGTTAAAGTCGCTAACAAACATCAGATTAGCTTGGTTCCAGTTTTGATACCAATCAATCGCTTGAACATCTGTAATTGATTTACCGATAATACCTGTTGATAAATTCGGGTCAATTAAAGCAAGTTTAGATAGTGTCGCTAACATTGGAGCAGAAGAGTAAAGTAGGAAGATAAAGAATACTGACCAACCTACAGATTTTCTAGCTGCTTTTACGCTTGGAGTTGTAAAGAACCTCATCATTACGTGTGGTAATGAAGCCGTTCCCATCATCATAGCTAATGCTAATGAGATGAAAGCCCAAGGTGTTGCGTTAACTTCAGAGTGAGCTTTAGTAATACCAGCTAACCCTTTAGGCACTGTAGCTAAATCAGCAGCAGAGTTTTTCATAAAACCAAACTGTTGTTCTAACTCACCAATTCTAGCAACCTCATCAGCTAACATAAAGTGAGGGAAGAAACCTGCACCTATTTTGTTACTGATCCAGAATACCGGAAGTAGGTAAGCTATGATTAGCACAATGTATTGTGCGACCTGTGTCCAAGTTACCCCTCTCATACCACCAAGCATTGAACATAATAAAATACTTACTAGTCCAACGTATACTGCGTATTGGAACGGGATATCTAAAGCAACAGAAGCAATAGTACCTGTAGCGTTAATTTGTGCAGTCACATAAGTAAATGAAGCAACCGTTAAAACGATTACCGCAAGTAGTCTAGCTGCATTACCACCATATCTTGTACCTACGAAATCAGGAACTGTGTAACAGCCAAATTTTCTTAAGTATGGTGCTAATAAAGTTGCAACTAATACATAACCACCTGTCCAACCAACTAGCAAAGCCATATATCCGTAACCTTTGAAGTAAATACCACCTGCCATTGCAACGAATGAAGCACCAGACATCCAGTCGGCTGCTGTTGCCATTCCGTTGAATACAGTTGGAACTTGTCTTCCAGCTACATAATAATTACTCGCTTGAGCTGTTCGAGATAGCCAACCAATTGCTGCGTAGATGAAAATAGTAAAACCAACAAAGCAAATACCTATTGCTTTTGCTGACATACCCATCTGCTCACCAATCGCCATTAAGATTATGAATGCTATAAACCCTCCGGTATATATTCCATAAACTTTAGGCAAGTTATCTATAAAATTACCTTTTATCATTAGTTATCTCCTTTTTCACTGAAGCCGAATTCTTCATCAATTTTTTCTTGTCGACCTGCAAACCAAAAAATAAGGATTACAAATATTCCAAGAGAACCTTGACAAGTGAACCAATAAGTTAATGGATACCCAAAAGGTCCACTAACTGAATTTAATTCAGCGCCAAAAAGGAAGATACCCATCGAGAAAATTGCCCAAATTACTAATGTAACTATTAGCAAACCCTTGGTTTTTTCCCAGTGTTGTGCATTTTTTGCCATTTATACCTCTCTCTTTTAGTTATAACTGTGAAAACCATAACCATTCTGAAAGATAATAAAAGTATTAAAAATGC
>JAOJEG010000049.1 GCA_028226535.1 Candidatus Pelagibacter sp.
TGTTGCTAACAGAAAAAAAAGAAGATCTTTATACGGAACTAAAAAAGGTAAATAATGTCTAGGAAAAAAACTCAACCAAAAAAAAACGTAGTTCCAGATCCAAAATTTAATTCTACGATTATTCCAAAATTGATTAACAATATAATGTACGATGGTAAAAGAGGCGTTGCTGCAAAAATTGTTTATGATGCAATTGAAAAAATAAAAACTAAATCTAAAGATGAGCCTATAAATATATTTAATGAAGCTATTAACAATATTAAACCAACTGTTGAAGTAAGATCTAGAAGAGTTGGTGGTGCAACCTATCAAGTACCCGTTGAGGTCAAAAGTAAAAGAGCTCAAGCTTTAGCAATTAGATGGTTGGTAGATTCTGCAAGAAAAAGAAAAGATAAACATATGTCAGATAAAATTTTTAATGAACTGTTTGATGCATACGAAAAAAAAGGTGCTGCAGTTAAAAAAAGAGAGGATGTGCATAAAATGGCTGAGTCAAATAAAGCTTTTGCACATTTTAGATGGTAATAAAAAATGGCTAGAACTCATACATTAGATAAATATAGAAACATTGGGATCATGGCCCATATTGATGCTGGAAAAACAACAACAACTGAAAGAATTTTATACTACACAGGAAAAAGCCATAAAATAGGTGAAGTTCATGATGGTGCTGCAACTATGGATTGGATGGAGCAAGAACAAGAAAGGGGTATTACTATTACCTCTGCAGCAACTACTTGTTTTTGGAATGACCATAGAATTAATATTATTGATACACCAGGCCACGTAGATTTTACAATTGAAGTTGAAAGATCTCTTAAGGTTTTAGATGGTGCTGTTTGCGTGTTTGACGGCGTTGCTGGTGTAGAGCCTCAATCAGAAACTGTTTGGAGACAAGCAGATAAATATAAGGTTCCAAGAATTTGTTTTGTTAATAAATTAGATAGAACAGGTGCTGATTATTTTAGATGTGTTGATATGATCAGAGACAGATTGGGATGTAAGCCATTACCTCTACAAATTCCAATTGGCATTGAAGCTTCATTATCTGGTGTTGTAGATCTTGTTAAAATGAAAGCTCAAGTTTGGAAAAATGAGGCACTAGGTGCTGAATGGGAATACAAAGATATCCCAGATGATTTAAAAGAGATTTCACAAAAATATAGAACTGAATTAGTTGAAACTGCTGTTGAGCAAGATGAAAAATTAATGGAATCTTATTTAAATGGTGAAGAAATTAAAGAAGAAGATTTAGTGAGATGTATTAGAAAAGGAACTTTAAACTTCAGTTTTGTTCCAATTACTACTGGTTCTGCATTTAAAAATAAAGGTGTACAACCATTGCTTGATGCAACAATCAATTACTTACCTAGTCCAATTGATATCGGATCTATCAAAGGAACTAAACCAGGATCAGATGAAGAATTAGAAATGAAATTTGAAGATTCTGTTCCTTTTTCTGCTTTAGCTTTTAAAGTTGCTAATGACCCATTTGTTGGATCACTTACTTTTATTAGAATTTACTCAGGAACTATTAAAACTGGTACAGCAGTTTACAATACATCAAAAGATAAAGAGGAGAGAGTCGGTAGAATGCTTTTAATGCATGCTAATTCTAGAGAAGATATTAAAGAAGCTAATGCTGGTGACATTGTTGCTTTAGCTGGTTTAAAAAATACTATCACAGGACACACATTGTGTGATGAGAATAATCCAGTGTTACTAGAGCCAATGGAGTTCCCAGAACCTGTAATTGAAATTGCTGTTGAGCCAAAAACAAAAGCTGACCAAGAAAAAATGGGTGAAGCATTAGGAAGACTTGCAGCAGAAGATCCTTCATTTAGAGTTACATCTGATGAAGAGTCTGGTCAAACTATCATCAAAGGTATGGGTGAACTTCACTTAGACATTATTGTTGATCGTATGAAAAGAGAATTCAAGGTCGAAGCTAATGTTGGTGCTCCTCAGGTTGCTTACAGAGAAACATTAGAGAATGCATCTGAAGTTGAATACACACATAAAAAACAAAGTGGTGGTGCTGGTCAATTTGCGAAAGTCAAGTTATTGGTAGAACCACAAGAACCAGGAGCTGGAAGACTTGTAGAAAGCAAGATTAAAGGTGGTGCTATTCCTAAAGAATTTATTCCAGGAGTAGAAAAAGGAATTGAAACTGTTTCGGATAACGGAATTTTAGCTGGATTCCCCATGATTGATTACAAAGTTACTATCATAGATGGTTTGCACCATGATGTTGACTCAAGTGTTCTAGCGTTTGAACTTGCTAGTAGAGCTTGCTTTAAGGAAGCTTGTACTAAAGGAACGTTAAAACTTTTAGAACCAGTAATGAGAGTAGAGGTTGTTACACCAGAAGATTATATGGGTGATGTAATAGGAGATTTAAATAGCAGAAGAGGCCAAATTAGCACTCAGGAACAAAGAGGTAATGCAACTGTAATTACAGCAATGGTTCCATTAGCAAATATGTTTGGTTATATAAATAATTTAAGATCGATGTCTCAAGGAAGAGCGCAATACTCAATGTTCTTTGATCATTACTCTAAAGTACCACAAAACGTACAAGACGAAGTAACTAAGAAGATCGCAGGGTAATTATGGAAAAACAAAATATTAGAATTAAATTAAGAGCATACGATAATAAAATCTTAGATGCATCTACGGAAGAGATAGTAAACACCGTAAAAAGAACAGGTGCAACTATCAAAGGACCTATTCCACTACCTACAAGAATTGAAAGATATACAGTTTTAAAAGGACCTCATATTGATAAAAAAAGTAGAGAACAATTTGAGTCTAGAACGCATAAGAGATTGATAGATATTATTGAGCCAACACCACAAACAGTAGAGGCATTAATGAAACTTGATTTAGCTTCTGGTGTAGATGTGGAGATAAAAATTTAATTATGTCAGAAATAGCTCTAATAGGAAAAAAAATAGGAATGACAAGAGAGTTTTATAAAACTGGTCAGTTAGTTCCAGTTACAGTTCTTAAAGTTGAAAAAGCCAGAGTTATTCAAGTTATTGATGAAGAAAAAAGAGGATATAAAGCTGTTCAACTTGGTTATGGAAAAATAAAAAACTCTAAGCTTACTAAATCAATGAAAGGA
>JAOJEG010000005.1 GCA_028226535.1 Candidatus Pelagibacter sp.
TAATACATAGTTTGAAATGATATGAATATCATAAAACAATTCAGCTAATTCAAAATTATCTTGAATTTTAATTTTTTTAAAAATGATTGTCAGAGTTTCACCATTAAATAATTTTTTCAAAATCCCAGATATTGTGATTGATAGAATTGTCACATATAGCATTACATGATTTAGCTTTGCTAAAAATTTTTGACCTTTAAAAACACTTGGTTCTAATTCTGGTGTTGGGTTAAAAATTTTATAGAGTAATCTTAAAATTACTAAGTAAAATATAGATAAACCCATTGTTACATGAATATCTTCTACAGTTAGTCTTTCAGGTCCAAAATCTAAATCTACCAAATAAAATCCAAGTGGAATTTGTATAAAAAGTAATATTGCACTTGTCCAATGCAACAATTTTGAAATTAGACCATACTCTGTTAAAGTATTCTTAACGTGCATAATTTAGTTAAACATATTGTAAAGAATATTGGTATTAGTTTGTTTTTAATGATTTCAGTACTTATTACCAGCCAAGCACACTCCGAACAATCAGCTGAGGATATAATTAAAAACAGAAAAGCTTTGTTTAGTAAAAATTATAATACAGCCAAAAAAGTTCAATCTCTCTCATCTAGTGGTGATTTTGATGCTGCCAAGAAATTAATGCTACAAATGAGCGACAATTATAAAACTTTATTAAAAATGTTTCCTGACAATACTAAAGAGGGGTTTAAAACAGAAGTTACTCCTTTGGTGTGGGAAGAAAAAGATAAATTTAATTCTTTAATGGAAAAATCTTCTAACGATATGATTGAATTGGCATCAATCATTGAAGAAACAGATAATGTTAGAGGTGTAATAGGGCAATTAATGTGGGGTAATTGTAAAGCCTGCCATTCAAAATATAGGGTAGAACATTAATCTATAATCAGTCCATTTTTTTGTAATTTAATGATCCCTATAAAAATTAAAGAACACTTAGATAATTATATTCATCAAGAAGTCTATGTGCAAATAGCAGTAATAAAAGGTAAAGAAAAAGTATCTACTAAAGATGCGATTAATAGTTACTTTAACTCAAATCATTTTAGAGATTTATCTGAAGGAAGACCTTATGATCATTTTATCGATGAATTAAATGATAAGTGTTTAATTAAATTAATTAATTCACCCATGAAAGATAAACAAACTGATGATGAAGTAATTAAAGAACTTCAAAAAAAACTTAAAGAATTAAGCAATGAAGAGCTAGAAAATACATTTTGGGAAATAGAAACTGGAGAGTTTGTAAACAATAAACAGATCAAAGAACTTGAACAAGAAAGAGATAAAATGATTGAAAGTTTGGATCTCAAAAATAAAGATAACATTTACAAGGTTATAATGAATTTTTGTAAAAAATACGAAGAATTATGTATTGTTAAATATCCTGACGCACCACTTCCATTGGAGATATTAAAATCTACTGGTTCCTAATTAATGGATAAACCTTTGGACTTAAGTATTTTAAATTTGTAATCATTATTAAAGCTAAGGTAACTAAACCAATACTCAATCCTAAATTGAATAAGACTTTAAAATCAAAAGCCCAAACTAATTCAAAAATATTTTCCATTATAAATTTAGAAGCAATAACTGCAAAAAAGATTGCAATTAATACGACAGATTTAAATATTATTATAAATTCTATTAGCGAGGATAAAATCACCTCTTTTTTTGAAAATCCTAAAATTTTAAAAATTAAATTTTGATACTCTTTTACTTTTCCTTGAACCATAATAGCGCTAGAAATTACAATTAATCCAATGATTATAGTGACTGCCGAGATAAGGGTTACTGCAATAAATACCTTATTTAAAACATCGGTTACTTTATTTAAATAATCTGCAATCTTAATCATGGATAAGCTTGGAAGCACTTCAAGCATTGAAGTTTCATCAAACTTTTCGATTGTTTCAAATTTAGCAGTTGCTAAATATTCATGAGGAATGTTATTTGCAAATTGAGGATTAAATAACATTGCAAAGTTAATACTAAGATCACGGTAATCAACAGCTCTAAAATTAACTATTTCTCCTTCAATTTCTCTTCCATATATATTAAGAGTAAATACATCACCTAATTTAATATTTAAATTTTTTGCAACTTCTGCATCTAAAGAAATTTGAAGTTGATCAGGTTTATTAAGATCCCACCATTTACCTTCAGTTAATGGATTATCTTCTGGAACCTCATCGGTCCATGAAGATCTTCTGTCACTTTCAATTACCCAGAAGCTATCATTATCCGGTTTAATATAAGTATTTGGATTAATCCCGTTAATTTTAATAATTCCAGATGATACCATTGGCACTACTTCAATTTTAGCATTTTCATCCATATTCAATATATTTTTTTCAAATATTTCTTTTTCTCCTTTTTGAATCCCAACAAAAAAATAGTCTGGAGCAATATCAGGTATTGATTTTGCTATTTCTCTTTGAAAATTAGTTCCAACTAACGCTAGAGTTAACAATAAAGTAACCCCAAGTCCTAAAGACATAATTGTAATTGGCGTTATGCTTTTTGTTTGCGTTATGTTTTTTATAGATACTTTTAAAGATATATTGGAAGTAGATTTAAATTTTTTTAAAAAATAAATAATTACTTTTGAAAGTAGAAAAAATACAATCAAACAAATGAAAAAAGCTACAAAATACCCAAAACTATAGATAGGTCTCTCGGATCCAAAACTAAATAATAATACCAAAATAGACAATAAGATTAGACTTAAAGCCGTAGATTTTTTTGAATAATAAAACTCTAAATTTTGAAAAACATTTCTAAATAAATTTGAGGCTTTGACTTGATCGATTGAACTTATGGTTGGAATTGAAAAAATAACCAAAACTAATAATCCAACTAAAAATATTTTAATAAAGTTTAGAATTGAAAACACTGGAGTAACATTAAGCCCTAATCCATCTGATAAATATTGATCTACAATAGGAACTATTAGAAAACTTGAGCCATAAGCAAAAGTGGTAATTACTAAAAGTAAGATAAATAATTGAAGATAATAAAGTGTTTTGATGTTTCCTGAATAAAATCCAACTGCTTTTCTAATTGCAATGGACATATTATTTTGATTGATGAATGAAAGAAGAGTGTTTGCTATTCCAATTCCAGCAATTAGCATCGCACTAATAGAAACTAATGATAAGAACTGTGAAAAATTATTAATAATTCTCTTTAAACCACTTGCTGAATTTTCAGGATATCTAATTGTAACTTTTTGATCATCTTTAAATATATCTTTAATTCTTTGTTCTATTTTATTTGCATCATCACTTTCATTGAATTTTACTTTGTATTCATAATTTAAAAAACTACCAATTCCATTTAGTTTTAAAATTTCTAATGTTTGGTCACCTGCAAGTGCCCAATCACCAAACGCTACAAATCCACTGACATCAGGAACAGATTTTACAATTCCAATAATTGTAAATAATTGATCTTGAACTTTAATTTTTTCATTAATTTTTAGATTTAAATTTTTAGATAAACTTTCATTAATTAACAATGTATTAGGTTCATTGTGCATTCTATCAAATGCACCTACTGGCTCATAATTAACCGAACCATACAATGGATATTTAGTATCAACTGTTTTTATTCTGGTGAAAAGAGATTTATTTTTTTCTCTATCAATGGTTGAGACCATTGTACTGAACTCAATCATTTGAGAAATGGTTGTAAATTTTTTTACTTGGTTGACTAATTCAAGATTTCCTACATTACGATTATAGTCAATCTCAAGATCTCCTCCTAATAGAGATTTAGCATTATCATTAAGTTCTTTTTTTAAACTATCTTCAATTGTGAAGATTGCACTTAAAATAAAAAGACTAATAAAAAGAGTTATGATGATACTTGATAACTTCTTATAATTTCTGCTTAAATCTTTAAAAGCATACTTAATAATTAGATTAAATTCAGATGGATTATTTAATTTTTCCATCTTTAATTTTAATTTTTCGTTTTGCTTTATTAGCTAGTTTTGGATCATGAGTTACCATAATCAGTGAGGATCCTTCTTCTTTTACATATTTAAATAATATATCAGAAATCATCATAGAATTTTCAGTATCTAAATTTCCAGTAGGTTCATCTGCTAAGATCAACTCAGGCTTCATTGCAATCGCTCGTGCTATTGCAACTCTTTGTTGTTCTCCCCCTGATAGTTGACTTGGAAGATTGTTAAATCGATGACTTAATCCAAACCGATCTAACAATTGTTTAGCTTCTTTTTCAGGATTTTTGAATTTATTTAATTCAAGCGTTAATGCTACATTTTCAACTGCTGTATAATTTGGAATTAAATAAAATGATTGAAATATAATACCAATATTTTTTCTTCTGATTTTAGATACTTCATCTTCGCTTAACTTTGTAATTTCATGATTTTGAAAAAAAATTTTTCCTGAGTTAGCTTTTTCTAAACCTCCAATTAACATTATAAGACTAGTTTTTCCCGATCCACTTTCTCCGACAATAGAAATTGTTTCTTTTTTTTTGGTAGTTAAGTTAATATCTTTTAAAACTCTGATATTATCTTTGCCAGTTTGGTATTTAAGATTTACTTTATTTAATTTAAGAAGAATGCTCATGAATAAAAGTTTTATTATTAAAATAATTGTACTCTGTCTAGTCACCATAAAGGTAAGCGCAATAGAGAAAGTGATATTATTTGGAGATAGTTTGATGGCAGGCTATGGATTATCTAAAGAACAACATTTATCAGTAGTTTTACAAAAAAGTTTAGAGTTAGAAGGGCATAATATTAAAATAATCAATGGCAGTGTTTCAGGTAGCACTTCAGCTGGAGGGTTAAATATAGCAGAATGGACTTTGTCAGAAAGTAATATCGATCTTATGATTTTATGTCTAGGAGCTAACGATATGTTGAGAGGCATTAATCCTAAGGAGACAAAAAATAATTTAGAAGAAATTATTAAAATTGCAAAAAGCAAAAATATTAAAATTATTATTGCTGGAATGATTGCACCAACTTCATATGGTTTTGAATATAAGAAATCTTTTGATCAGATTTATGCTGATTTATCCAAAGAATATGAGTTACAATTAATTCCATTTCTACTTGAAGGTGTAGCTCAAAAACCCGAATTTAATTTAAGTGATGGCATGCATCCAAATGACCAAGGCACTATTATTATTGGTAGCACTCTAAAAAAAGCTATCTTAAAAAATCTATAAAGACTTAGTATTACTTTTTTGTTATCGTTTTTTATGAAAAAGATTCTATTTATTATTATATTATTTTTTTTAACCACAAATCTTAGTGCAAATGATAGAGATATTGAGTTAGATAAATTATTTTTAGAATTAAAAAAAAATATCCCATCTTTATCATCGGGGATTGCTCAGCAAATTTGGACGTTATGGAGCACACATCCTACAGATCAAAAATTGACATCTATCTTGGATGAAGGTTCAAGATTGGTTCAAGACCAACAGTTAAATAGAGCTATTGATGTTTTTACAGAAGCAATTGAATTGGATCCTACATGGGCTGAGGCTTGGAATAAAAGGGCAACTGTATTTTATATGATTGGAGAATTTCAAAAATCCCAAGATGATATAGATAAAGTATTAGAATTAGAAAAAAGACACTTTGGTGCTTTAGCGGGTCAGGGTATGGTTAATATAAAGTTAAAGAATTACGATAAAGCAAAGAGAAGTTATCAAAAAGCTCAAGAAATTTACCCTGCAATGAAATCATCCAAGGTAATGATTGAACAAATTGAAGAGTTAATTAAAAGACAATCAATTTAATTAAATAATTTAAGAATAATCATTAGATGAAAAAAACTACACCTCCGTCTAAGGCAATGTTGACCCTTGCAAGATCTCTAAGTTTTAATACTCAGAATTATATTCCAAAAGGTGGAGTGTCTTTTTCTTTATTTAAGGTAGAAATTTTATCAGGATTAACAGTCGCGCTTGCTTTAGTTCCAGAAGCTATCGCTTTTGCATTTGTTGCAGGCGTTGCTCCTTTGTCTGGTTTGTATGCAGCTTTTATCGTTGGATTAATTACTGCTATATTTGGTGGAAGACCTGGAATGATATCGGGCGCTACAGGGGCACTTGCTGTAGTGATGGTTTCATTAGTAACAGAACATGGTGCAGAATATTTATTTGCAACTGTTGTTTTAATGGGAATTTTACAATTGTTAGCAGGTGTTTTTAAACTTGGAAAATTTATAAGGATGGTACCTGAACCTGTGATGCTAGGTTTTGTTAATGGTCTTGCAATCGTGATAGGGATTTCTCAATTAAGTCAGTTTAAAACTATAAATGATCTTGGACAATCTGTTTGGATTTCAGGAGACATATTACTTTATTCTATACTATTTGTACTACTAACCATGTTTGTTATTTGGTTTTTACCTAAAATTACAAAGGTAGTTCCATCGACTTTAGTTGCAATACTTTTAACAACTGTATTAGTTCTTGCTCTTAAAATTGATATTCCAAGTGTTGGTGATTTAGCAAGCGTTAAAGGAGGTTTGCCTAATTTTTCAATTCCAAATGTTCCTTTAAATTTTGAAACCTTAAAGATTATTTTTCCCTATGCATTTATCTTAGCATCTATTGGATTAATAGAGAGTTTGTTAACTTTAAACTTAGTAGGAGAGATTACTAATAAAAGAGGTGGCGCTAGCCAAGAATGTTTAGCTCAGGGATTTGCAAACTCAGTTACTGGTTTTTTTGGTGGAATGGGTGGTTGTGCAATGATCGGTCAATCAATGATCAATGTAAGATCGGGTGGTAGAACTCGTATTGCCGGAATTGCTGCTGCAGTATTTTTATTAATTTTTATTTTATATACATCAAATTACATAGAGATGATCCCTATTGCAGCTTTAGTAGGAGTAATGTTTATGGTGGTGATTGGAACTTTTGCATGGAATTCAATTAAGTTTTTAATGATGGTTCCAAAAAGTGATGCATTAGTTACAGTACTTGTAACAGTTGTAACAGTTTTAGAAGATTTAGCAGTTGCAGTGATTGTAGGGGTTATTGTTTCTGCATTGGTTTATGCATGGAAAACAGCCTCAAGAATTAGAGCTATTGAGAGACCTTCAAAAACAGATAAGGGTGCTAAAGTTTATGAAATTGAAGGACCTTTGTTTTTTAGTTCAGCGAATAGTTTTTTAGAATTATTTAATCCTGAACAAGATCCAAATTTAGTGATTATTGATTTTGCAAAATCTAGAGTAATTGATCAGTCTGCATTAAAAGCAATTGAAGATGTTGCTCATAAATATAATAGTTTTGGTAAAAAAATTAAATTAAGACACTTAACTAAAGATTGTCATAAACTTTTAAGTAAAACAGGTCAGTTGGTAGTTGATAGTGACAACGATCCTGATTACAGTTTAGCTGTTGATTATGGGGTTAAATTAAAAATATTTGGTAAATAAAACTCACTACTAATAATGAGTATTCAATACGATGTAATTATAGTTGGAGCAGGGGCTGCAGGCATGATGAGTGCGATTGAAGCTGGAAAACGTGGCCGTAAAGTTTTGCTCGTTGATCATTATAAAAAAATTGGTGAAAAGATTAGAATTTCTGGTGGAGGAAGATGTAACTTTACTAATATTAACACTAATCCTAATAAATTTCTTTCACAAAACCCTAAGTTCGTAAGATCTGCGTTAAGTCAATATACTCAAAATGACTTTATTAATTTGATTAATAAATATGAAATTAAATTTCATGAAAAAAAATTAGGACAATTATTTTGTGATCATAGCGCCCAGCAAATCGTTGAGATGTTGCTTAAAGAATGTGAGTTAGCAAACGTTACTATTTTAAAAGAATTTATTATAAAGAATATTGAAAAAGATAATGATCAATATTTAGTATCAACTGAAAGTGATCAATATTCTTCAGAGTCGTTGATTGTTGCAACGGGTGGATTATCGGTGCCAAAAATTGGTGCCACTTCATTTGGTTATGAAATTGCTAAGAAATTTGATCACAGTATAATTGAAACCTTACCTGCATTAGTGCCTTTAACATTTAATGAAAAGATTTTAGAGATTTGTAAAGAGTTAACAGGACTTTCTGTTGAAGCAATTGTATCTTTTAATAAAGTTTTGTTTCAAGAAGGAATGTTATTTACACACCGTGGTTTAAGTGGTCCTTCTATATTGCAAATTTCATCTTATTGGAAACAAGGGGATAATATTAAAGTTAATCTCTCACCAAAATTAAATGTTTATCAATTATTAGAGGAAAAAAGAAAGTTAAATCCAAAATTTGATATTTTAAATATTGTAAATGAAATTTTACCCAAAAGGTTAGCTCAAATAATTTGTAGTGAAAATAATGTCAGTGGAAATATTTCAGAATTATCAAACAAAATATTAAAACAAATAAGTGAGAATATAAATTCTTGGTTAATCAATCCAACAGGATCAGAAGGGTATAGAACTGCAGAGGTGACTTTAGGAGGAGTTGATACTAAAGAATTATCCTCAAAAACAATGATGTCTAATAAACACAATAATTTATTTTTTATTGGAGAAGTTGTTGATGTAACTGGACATTTAGGTGGGTATAATTTTCAGTGGGCTTGGTCTTCTGGATATGTTGCTGGCCAATATGCCTAAACCAGTTGATCGACATTAATAGTTATTTTTGCTAGTTTTTGAAATGAAAAGTTTTTTTTTCATTATAGTTTTTGCTCTTTCTTTATTTAACGTGAGTTATGCAAATATTGTTATGCAAGATCTAATCGATGTTTTAGTTGAGACAAATAAGCAAAAAAGTTTAGAAGTCGCTAAAAATTTAAAAGAGATAAATCAAAATGCAAAAACTTATGACTTTGTAATTCGAAAAGCCAACCTTGATATTGTAGATGCAAAAAATATTGCAAAAGCTCTTAAAAAAATTGACTTAAATAATGGACCAAAACTACATACTATTAGCATGAGTTTTAATGATAATTTAAAGGATGAAGGAGTAATTGCAATTCTTAACCAAATTCCAAAAGAAACCTCAGTGATTGCTTTTGTTGAATGTGGTATTACGGATAAAGCAGGAAAAGCCATTATTAAATGGGCTAAATTAAAAGAGGTTAAAAATTTAAATGGGATTTATATAGAAGGAAATTCATTCTCAAAAGAAATGGAACAAAAATTTGATCAGCTAAGAGCTGATAATCCTAATTTAACATTGCTTAGTGAATGGGCAAGTGAGAGTTTTAAAGAAATGGTTAAGAAAAGTTATAATTAGATGTGTGGAAGATACGTTATAAAAAATCCAGTTACTAAAACTAGTAAATTAGTAAAGTCAGCTATTCAAGTAGAGGATAATGAAAACTATAACGCTCATCCCTATCAGAAACTTCCAGTGATTAAAAAATACAAAAATGGAAATACATTAGAGGCTCTTAAATGGGGCTTAATTCCAGGTTGGGCTAGGGATAAAGATTTTAAAGCTTTAATTAATGCAAGATTAGAGACCATTGATGAGAAAGTTTCATTTAAAAAATTAATTAAGAATAATAGATGTGTTGCAGTAGCAGACGGTTTTTATGAATGGAAAAGAGAAGAGAAAGAAAAAACTCCACATTATTTTACTAGAAAAGATACGAAACCAATATTTTTTGCAGGAATTTATGAAGACGATCAATTTTGTTTAATTACAGAAGAGGCTAAAGATAACATTAGTGAAATTCATCATCGACAACCCGTTATTATTAATCAAACAGATGTTAATCGATACTTAAACTTAGAATTACAAGGTTCAGCTTTCTTAAAAGAATGTAGTAAACCTGATCTTATTTTTCATGAAGTCTCAAAAGATGTTAATAAGCCTACAAACAATACTGCATCTTTAATTCAAAAAGTTACTGATTAACTATTTAAATAATTTTTTAAAAAGATCTTTTAATTTAACTTTATTTTCATATCCCATACCAATAAATTCTGGAAAGGTTACATAACTATTTTCAACCAATGAATCGTCTGGAAATCCTCCAAATGGCTGAAACAAACTTGGATAAATTTCATTACCACCAAGATTTAATCCTGCAGCAATATTACAAGATATTTGATGACCACCATGAGGAATTACCCTAGTAGAGCTCCAATTATTTTCTTTCATCATTTTGAGAGTTCTTAAATATTCAACAAGACCGTAACTTAAAGAACAGTCGAATTGTAACCAGTCAATGTCTTTTCTCATTCCTCCATATCGGATTAAGTTTCTAGAGTCTTGCATTGAAAATAAATTTTCTCCTGTTGCAATTCCATTTTTATACGTTTCTGATAATTTAGAATTAAGTTCGTAATCTAAAGGGTCACCAGCTTCTTCATACCATTTTAGATTATAATCTTCTATTGCTTTTCCATATTCAATAGCTGTTTTAAGATCAAATCTTCCATTAGCATCAACACATAAATTTTTCCCATCACCAACTATTTTTAATACACTTTCAATTCTATTCAGATCATCTTTTAATGATGCCCCTCCAATTTTCATTTTGACTGTAGAGTATCCTAAATCCAAATAACTTTTCATTTCATCTTGCAGCATTTGAATATCTTTTCCTGGATAATAATAACCTCCAGCGGCATAGACAAAAATTTTATTGGTAAAATTACCATCACCATATTTTTTTGCTAAATGCTCATACAATGGAAGTCTTTCAATTTTTGAAACTACATCCCATACAGCCATATCAATAGTACCAATTGCAGTGCTTCTTTCACCATGACCCCCAGGTTTTTCATTTTGCATTAAGATTTTCCAAATTTTTTCAGGACTAAAATTATTACCTTCATCGTTTAGTAATTCTTTTTCTTCAGCGGCTTTAAGTCTTGGTATAAATCTTTTGGTTAGTAATTCACTTACAGCATACCTTCCATTTGAATGAAATCCGTAACCAATGACATTTTCACCATCAATTTTTACATCTGTTTTAATTGCTACAACACTACAGTCCATTTTGGCAAAACTAATGTATGCATTTTTGATTTCTGAGCTAATGGGTACTATTTTTTCTTGAATATCTATTATTTTCATTTTTAATTTATCAACTTATAAATATTTCTCAGTTTTATATAAGTCAAATTTTAACTACATTGACAATTGTATAGGATAAACTAATTTTGATTTTTTAAATATTATTAATCAACATAAGGAAAATAAATGAAATTAAATATATTTTTTAAAAAGTTCCTTGCTGCAATATCACTATTAGCTGTAACTTTAACTAGTGCTAATGCAGGAGTAACTAATATAATTCCATTCGGACCTGGTGGTGAATCTGATGTTACTGCTAGAATGCAACAACCTTATTATAAAGACATTTATAATGATGATATTGTTGTTCAATATAAACCAGGTGGCGGAGGATCAGTAGGATGGTCTTCACTTAATTCTGAAAAAGGTGATGGTAGTGTTATAATGGGAGTAAACCTTCCACATATTATTATGCAACCAATCGCAAAAGGGGATAAAGCTGGATATAAAACAGAGGATGTTAATGTATTCTCTTTTTTCCATTATACTCCGGATGCAATTTTAGTAGAAGCATCTAGTCCTTATAACAGTCTTGCAGAATTAATTGACTTTGCAAAAAAAAATCCAGGTAAACTAACTTTTAGTGGATCAGGAACTTATTCTGCAAACCATTTATTAACAATTTCTTTAAACCAAAAAGCGAATATTAAAACAACTTATGTTCCTTTCAAAGGTACAGGAGCTGCGGTACAAGCACTACTTGGTAAACAAGTTGTAGCTGAAGCAGGTTATTCAACTGTTGCTGCTAAACAAGGATCAAAAGTTAGAATGTTAGCTGTTGCATCAGAAAGCAGACTTCCTGCATATCCTAATGTTCCTACATTTAAAGAGTTAGGTTTTGATATCGTTTCAGGTGCTTATAGAGGTTACGCGTTACCTAAATCAGCTTCTGCAGCAACTGTTAAAGAATGGTCTGATAGAATTATGAAAATTAATTCAGACCCTAAATTCAAAAAACAGATGGAAGATGGCGCTTTCGTAGTTGTTAATATAGGTCATGATAAAATTGATGATTTTATGAAACAACAAAAAGCTGCTAATGAAGCGATAGCTAAAGAACTTGGTTTAATAAAATAATTAAGTTCTTAGATGGCAAGTCTTTTTACAGATTTTTTGTCATCACTAAGCCTGATTAATCTAGGTTTAGCTTTTTCAGGAGTTCTGGCAGGGATCATCATTGGTGCCTTGCCAGGACTTTCAGCAACTATGGCAGTTGCAATTCTTGTTCCTTTTACATTTGCATTAGAACCATCTTCAGGACTTATTGTTCTTGGAGCTATATATACTGGTGCAATTTTTGGAGGATCATGGTCAGCAATTTTAATTAATACACCTGGTACACCTTCAGCAGTTGCAACTACATTTGATGGTTATCCATTAGCAAAAAAAGGTGATGGAGATCTTGCGATGTCAATAAGTTGCATGTCTTCATTTGTAGGAGGAATAATTGGTGTGATATGCCTTGCTCTTTTTGCTCCTCCACTAGCGAGTGTTTCATTAATGTTTGGACCAACAGAATATTTTTGGTTAGCTTTGTTAGGATTAACGTTAATTTCTACATTGTCAGAAGGAGACAACATCAAATCGCTAATAGGTGCTTGCATTGGTTTATTAATGTCAATGATTGGTGTTGCTGTAGTTGGCGGTGATGTAAGAATGACGTGGAATATAAGTTTTTTAAATAGTGGAATAGAGATTGTCAGTGCAATGATTGGTCTTTTTTGTATTCCAGTGATTTTAGATCTTACCAGTATGAAAGGTAAACATTTAGGTGAAAACGAAACTCCTAAAAGTCTTAGATTAAAAGAGTCATTTTTAATTATGTTTGCTAAAAAATTTGAAGCAGTTCGTGGTGCTTTAATTGGAACATTTGTTGGAATTTTACCTGGAGCAGGTGGAAGTATTGCAAGTATTGTCTCTTACGGTGAAGCTAAAAGAACATCAAAAAATAAAGAAAATTTTGGTAAAGGTGAACCCGAAGGATTAATTGCATCTGAAACTGCAAACAATGCAACAGTTGGAGGTGGTTTTGTTCCAACTTTGTGTCTTGGAATTCCAGGAACACCTCCTGATGCTGTAATTCTAGGGGCATTATTAGTTCAAGGCATAAGAACTGGTGATACTCTTTTTACTCAACAATCTTCAATTGTTTATACATTTATTTTTGGATTGCTATTAGCAACTATAATGATGTTGCCACTAGGATTACTGATGGGCAGATATGCTTATAAATCTTTATTGAAAGTTCCAAAACAAGTTTTAATTCCAATAATTATTTTTCTAACAATTATTGGCAGCTATTCTATTCAAAACAATATTTTAAATGTTTATTTTATGTTTTTCTTCGGTTTAATTGGTTGGGTTTTAAACAGATCAGGTTTTAAGGCCTCACCAATTGTATTAGGTCTGGTATTAGGCCAAATAGCAGAGCAGGGTTTTGTACAAGCTTATATTATAGGAAGTGCTCAAGGTAGTGTTGTTGCAAACTATTTTGCAAGACCAATATCTTTTGTTTTAGTTTTACTAATTATTATGAGCTTGTTTTTCCCAGCTCTAAAAAAAATATATAAAAAAAGATTTAGCAAATGATTAAAGATCTTACTTCTTTTATATCTGGAATTTGTTTAATTATTTTATCAGTTGTTTTGTTTCATGAAGCAAATCAGCTAAGCCCTTTTGCTTCTGTATTTCCTTATGCAATAACTGCAGTACTATTATTGTTATCAGTGCTTTTAATTTTTAGATCATTTAAAATTGAGATTAAAGTTGAAAAAGAGAAGGTAGATACTGTTAAAATTTTCTTCCTAATTATAGTTTTCTTTGCATGGATTTATTTTTTAGAAAGAACAGGATTTGTATTAACAAGTTTAATTGCTTTTAATTTATTAATATTGGTAAATTCAGGTTTAAACACAGATATTAAAAAAATATTCTTATATATGATTTTTGGAAGCATATTTGTTCTGTTATTATATTTTGGATTTAAAAATTTATTGTTAGTTCCTCTACCTGAAGGTTTATGGTTGAGAGATTTATAAAATTAATAAATCAAAATAAATAAAATGTATCACCGAGATATTTATCAATTTAATACTCCGATAAGTAGTTATTGGGAGGATAGCTCGAGTGAAAATTTACAAACAGATAGACTTAAAAAAAACACTAATTCAGAAATTGTAGTAATAGGTGCTGGATATACAGGCTTATTATGTGCAATTAATTTAATCGAAAATCATAATTTAGATGTCATTTTGGTTGAAGCTGGAAAGATAGGTTGGGGTGCTTCATCAAGAAATGCTGGATTTAATTGCCTTCCTCCAAGCAAGATGTCTTTTAAAAAAATGCAATCTATTTATGGAATAGAGGAAACAAAAAAATTTTTTAGAAACTCAGTAGATGGCTCAAACTACACTAGAGATATTATTAAAGAATATAATATTGATTGCGATGTAACAGGAGACAGTAATTTTGTTGTAGCTCATCACAAAAATAAATTTGAGCAAATTAAAGAACAAGCTGAAGTTTATAAATTTGAGTTTGGAATTGAAACTGAGATGTATTCAAAAGAAGAATTCAATGAAATTGGACATGGAGGTGCTGAACAATATGGAGCCTTTTCTTATAAACCTGGCTTTGCAATCAATCCTCTTAAATTTGTTAATGGGATTGCAAAATATGCTTTATCAAAAAAATTAAAAATATTTGAACACACTAAAGTTGATAAAATAGATAAAGAAAATGGTTTTTATATTTTAAGAACCAAAGAAGGATCTATTCGATCTAAAAAAATAGTAGTTGCAACGAATGGATTTTATCAAGAAGGGTTAATCCCTCAAATGAATGGTAGGGTTTTACCAGTTATTTCAAATATAGTTGTAACTAGAAAACTTAATGAAGATGAACTGAATGCTCATAACTTTAAAACATTTTCACCGATCGCTAATACTAAAAACCTTTTGTATTATTATCGAAAGTTACCTGATAACCGAATTTTGTTTGGAACTAGAGGAGATTTAACTGGAAGTGATCAGTCAAATTTAGCTATGTCTAAAAAGATGGAAAAGTTTTTAAAAAATATTTTTCCTAATTGGTCTAATGTTACAATTGATTATAACTGGAGAGGATTAATTGCCTTATCTCAAAAATTAACTCCATCTATTGGTAAAATTGATAATGAAGAGATCTATTATGGATTTGGTTATAACGGTGTAGGAGTTAGTGCGGCTCCTTGGACTGGAAAACAGTTATCTAAATTAGTGTTTTCATCCAATAGTAAAGAACTTGATATCTCAAAAATATATAAAGGATTACCTAAAAAGTTTATTTTTCCTCAATTAAGGACATTTTATTTTAGATTAGCTGTGTGGTTTTATGCAATTAAAGATAAACTGAACATCTGATATACTTAAGATAAATAATTAAAATAAACAGGAGAATAAATGTTAAAAGTATATTTAGCGGGTGAAATTCACAGTAATTGGCGTGAAGAAATAATTGAAAATTGTAAAAAAGAAAATTTAGATATTCAATTTTCATCTCCTGTAACCGATCACGCATCCTCAGATGATTGTGGGGTTGAAATATTAGGCCCAGAAGAGAATAATATTTGGAAAGATAGAAAAGGCGCTAATATCAATTCAATTAGAACCAAAAAGTCTATTAAAGATAGTGATGTGGTTGTTGTTAAATTTGGTGAAAAATACAAACAATGGAATGCAGCTTTCGATGCAGGATATGCATCTGCATTAAATAAATCACTTATTGTAATACAAAATGAAGATCATCAACATGCATTAAAAGAAATAGATGCTGCAGCTTCTGCTGTTGCATCAGACCAAATGCAAGTGGTTAGAATATTAAAATATGTTTTAGAGGGAACCTTAAAATAATTTTTACTATATAAAACAAACATGATTGAATTGATTGATCTATTTTTTAATCAGTATTTAAAAATATTTGTAGGAGTTGTTCTTGTAGGTCTTATTCTGTTTTCTTTATATTTTAAGTTTAAGGGTAAATAACTTTTTTAAAGCAATTAGACTCACGGTTAAGGATTTGTTATATTTAAAAGATAAAGGAGAAAATTATGAGCAAAGGATATTTAATAGCACATCTTAAAGAACATGACCAAGAAGGTATGGACAAGTTTAAACAAATGGCTGGACCAACTATCGGAGAACACGATGGCAAAGTTCTTGTTCGTGAACCTAGTCCCGATGTAAGAGAAGGTGATAATCTAGGTACTGCTGTAGTAATTGAATTTGAAAGTATCGATGCTGCTCGTAAATTCTATGAATCAGAAAAATACCAAGCTGCTAAGGCGGTAAGAGAATTGGCGGCTAAAGCTCATTTAGTTTTAGTCGAGGGAGTTTAAAAATACAATTAAAGGCAAGATATAAACCTATGATAATTACATAAGACTCATAAGAACGCTTAAAATATTTAATTATGCTTACATATATAATCCCATTTATAATCTTGATTTTAGTTGTGGTATTTATTCATGAGTATGGTCATTATTATTTTGCAAGAAAATATGGTGTAGGCGTTACTGATTTCTCAATAGGTTTTGGTCAAGAAATATTTGGTTGGAATGATAAACATGGAACTAGATGGAAAATATGTTGGATTCCACTAGGTGGATATGTCAAATTTTTTGGAGATCGTAATGTTTTTTCTCAAGCAGATCATGAGAAAATATTAAAACAATACAATGAAGAAGACCAAGAAAAGTTATTTGTCATAAAACCATTATATCAACGAGCTTTAATTGTATTTGGTGGACCCTTAGCTAACTTTTTATTAGCGATAGCCATTTTCTTTTGTATTTATACTTTTGTTGGAAAAGATTTTACTCCAGCTGTTATCAATGAAGTTCAAAAAGATAGTCCTGCAATGATTGGAGGACTTAAAGATAATGATATTATTTTAGAAATTGATGGCAATAAAGTTGAAAGCATCATGGACGTCTCAAAATATATAACAACTTCAACAGGTGATATTATTAATTTTAAAGTTGAGCGATTTGATCAAGAGTATTTGCTTAAAATTAAACCAAACATAGTTCTAAGTGATGATAATTTGGGGAATAAAGTTAATAAAAGAATGGTTGGTATTAAACTTGGGGCAGTAAATAATAAAATTAACCATGTAAAACTCGGTCCTGCCCAAGCATTAATTCATTCATTAAAAGAAGTGTACTTTGTAAGCACTTCCTCTCTTAAATATATTGGTACCATGTTAACTGGTTCGGGGGATAGTTCGCAATTAGGTGGTCCCATTCGAATTGCTAAAATAACAGGTCAAGTTGCAGAAATTGGTATTCTACCTTTTATCTCTATTATGGCTTATATTTCAATAAGCCTTGGTTTGATTAACTTATTTCCAATACCAATGTTGGATGGAGGGCACTTAATGTTTTATGCATTCGAGAAAGTCTTAGGTCGTCCATTATCTCAGAAAACTCAAGAAGGTTTTTTTCGAATCGGTATGTTTTTGTTGATATCATTGATGTTTTTTACAACGTTTAATGACCTTAAAGACCTTGGTTTATTCAATTAAATTTATTTAATAAAATCTTTAAAAAGTATGTAAAATCAATACTTATTTCAATGACAACTAGATATTGTGTATAAAAAAAATTATGACACTAAAAAAAAGCTTGATTTATCAACGTTTATGACAAGTATAGATATTAACCAACACAACCGGAGCTAAAATGAACAAAAAACAACTAGTAGCATCACTTTCAGGCTCATTAAATTTGAGTAAAGCTGATGCTGAAAGAACATTTGACACTATTACCAACACTATTTTAGATGCACTAAAAGGTGATGATACAGTAAAAATTGCTGGATTTGGCACTTATAAAGTAGCAAAAAGAAAAGCTAGAGTTGGAAGAAACCCGAGAACTGGTGAACAAATTCAAATCGCTGCTTCTCAAAAGGTGAAATTCTTACCAGCGAAAGCTTTAAAAGAAGTATTCAATAAATAATTATTTTTTTTAAACAGCCCTAACGTTTCAAAATACGTTTAGGGCTGTTACTATATGCAAAAACTGCATACCCATTTTTCCTAATCAGCGTTAGTTTTTAAAAATATTAAAATTATAAGTCATCTCCTTAACAGGAGGTCTTATGACTAAATTAATAAAGAGAATAACTGCACCATTACTAAGTTTAGTATTTTTACTAAATATGAGTAGTGCAGGTATGGCGGAGACAACAGTGTCTGCCGAAGTGGGGTTTATTTTTAATACTCTATTATTTTTAATTTGTGGTTTCCTTGTCATGTTCATGGCAGCAGGTTTTGCGATGTTAGAATCTGGTATGGTAACTTCAAAAAGTGTTTCAGTAATTTGTGCAAAGAACATAGGTCTTTATGCGATTGCTGGAATTATGTTTTGGCTAGTTGGTTACAACTTAGCTTATGGTATTCCAGAGGGTGGATATATTGGATCATTCACACCATGGTCAGATTCAAGTGCTATTGACACTGGTTATGCGGATGGTTCTGATTGGTTTTTCCAAATGGTATTCTGTGCAACAACAGTTTCAATCTGCTCAGGTGCTATGGCAGAAAGAATCAAGCTATGGCCATTCTTCTTATTTGCAGCTATTTTAGCTGGAGTAATTTATCCAATCGTAATGGGTTGGCAGTGGGGTGGAGGCTGGTTAGCTGAAATCGGTTTTTCTGACTTTGCTGGTTCAACTTTGGTACACTCAACAGGTGGTGCCGCTGCTTTAGCAGGTATTATGTTGTTAGGTGCTAGAAATGGAAGATTTGACTCTGCAGGAAATCCAAAGGCGTTAAAACCTTTTGCAGCTTCTTCAATTCCATTAGTAACAATAGGTGTGTTTATCCTATGGTTAGGTTGGTTTGGATTTAATGGTGGATCTCAATTAGCATTAGGAACTTTTGATGATGCGGTTGCAATCTCTACAATCTTTATCAATACAAATCTTGCAGCTTGTGGTGGTGTATTAGCAGCAGGTGTAATTACAAGATTAATGTATGGTAAAACAGATGTAATTCAAATGTTAAACGGAGCAATAGGTGGCTTAGTAGCTATCACTGCAGAACCTTTAGCACCCTCACCATTTGCAGCAATCTTAATTGGAGCTGTTGGTGGATTGATCGTAGTGTTTGGAACTAAACTATTATTTAATTTCAAACTTGATGATGTAGTAGGTGCAATCCCAGCTCACTTATTTGCTGGAATTTGGGGTACACTTGCAGTTCCGCTAACTAATACTGATGCAAGTTTTAGTGCTCAGTTAATTGGTGTGCTGTCAGTTAACATTTTTGTGTTTGCTGTGTCTTACATTGTGTGGTCAGTAATGAAAGCAATCTTTGGTATCAGATTAAGTAAAGAAGCTGAAACGAAAGGAACAGACGTTACTGAAACAGGTGTAATTGCTTACGCAATACGAGACTAATTGCATGCAATAAAGAGGCTCTTCGATCTCCATATCGTTATCTCATTGGAGAGCCTCTAAACAGAATAACTATCTCTCTCTCTTATAGTTAGAAAAAAGGCCCCTTTTTAGGGGCCTTTATATTTATACACATGTTCTATCGTCATAACTCTTTTGATAAATCAGCAATTCTTTAACAGCTAAACTTTAATAAAAGAACCTTCATAACAAGGAGAGATAATGATTAATTTAATTAAAAAAATTTCATTAAGTATTGTAATTCTATTTAGCATTACAGGCTTAGCCTCAGCAGAAACTACTATTTCAGCTGAAGGACAATATATATTTAATACACTTGGTTTTTATTTAGGTGGTGTATTAGTTGCATTTATGGCTGCAGGATTTTGTATGCTTGAGTGTGGTTTGGTAACAACTAAAAGTGTATCAACAATTGCTGCAAAAAATATTGGTAAATTTGCTATAGCATCAATTGTATTTTTTCTATGTGGTTATAATCTTGCTTATGGAATACCTGAAGGTGGTTACATAGGATCATTTTCAATTTGGAGCGACTCATCTGAAATAGAAACTGGTTATTCAGATTATTCAGATTGGTTCTATCAAGCGATGTTTGTTTGCGCGACGGTGTCTATAGTATCAGGAGCAGTTGCTGAAAGAATTAAAATTTGGCCATTCTTTATTTTCTCAGCAATTATGGCTGCATTTATTTATCCAATCTCTATGGGTTGGCAGTGGGGTGGTGGCTGGTTAGCTACTGCTGGTTTTTCTGATTTTGCAGGATCTACTTTAGTACATGCATGTGGTGGTGCTGCAGCATTAGCTGGAGTTATAGTTCTAGGTGCAAGAGCAGGTAGGTTTGGAAAAAAAGGTGAAACTAAATCTTTAGTTCCATTTGCAGCTTCTAGTATTCCTTTGGTTACACTTGGAACTTTTTTATTATGGTTTGGTTGGTTTGGCTTTAACGGCTTTAGTCAATTAGCAGTTGGAACTTTTGATGATGTTACAGCAATTAGTAAAATTGCAGTCAATACTCATTTAGCAGGTGCAGCTGGAACAGTAACTGCTGCGTTAGTTACTAGATTAATTGGTGGTAAAACTGATATCATCATGATGTTAAATGGTGCTTTAGCTGGTCTTGTTGCAATCACTGCTGAACCTTTAAACCCAAGTCCAATTCTTGCAATGGTAATTGGTTCTATTGGAGCAATTATTATGTACTTTGGAACTAAGTTTTTAGAGTCGAAACACATTGATGATGTGGTAGGTGCAATCCCTGTTCACATGTTTGCGGGTATTTTTGGAACAATGGTAGTTCCTATTTCAAATCCAGATACAACATTTGGAACACAGTTTACAGGTGTACTAGCAGTTTGTGTGTTTAGTTTTGTACTTTCATACATAGTTTTTAGAGCTCTCAAAGAAACTATTGGTCTTAGAATTAGTGCTCAAGCGGAAAAACTTGGAACTGATGTTGCTGAAGTGGGCGTTAAAGCTTACGCAATCAGAGACTAAAAAAATATCTCTCTATAACGTTAAGGGCCTCTTAGAAATAAGGGGCCTTTTTATTTTTTTGAAAGGTTTTTTATAGTTTCCAACACTTCTTTGGCGTGATCTTTAACTTTAACATTATCCCAAATTTTTATAATTTTTCCTTTTTTATCTATTAAAAATGTAGTTCTAAGGACACCCATAAACTCTCGTCCCATAAACTTCTTTTTACCCCATACTTTATATTTTTTAAGCACTGTTAACTCTTCATCAGCTAATAAATCAAATTTTATCTTATATTTATCTCTAAATTTGTCGTGACTTTTTAAATTATCCTTTGAAATTCCATAAACTTCACATTCTAATTTTTTAAATTTTGAAAGTAATTTGTTAAAATCATTTGTTTCAATCGTACATCCTGGAGTGTCGTCTTTTGGATAAAAATAAATAACAACATATTTACCAATCGAGTCTTTGAGCGAATAGTTATCTTTTGAAGTTGAGGGAAGTTTAAAAATTGGAGCTTTGGTATTAGTTTTTAGCATAATTAACTAGCAATATAATGTTTTTGATATAATTTAAAATATAATAATGACTATAAAATCAATTCAAACTTTAGTTTCAGAAGCAATGCAAGAAATTAAAACTATTAATGCAGATGAAGCTTTAAAAATGGTTGAAGAAGATAATTGTAATTTAATTGATATTAGAGAAGTGCGTGAATTAGAAAGTACTGGCAAAGTAGAAAATTCAATTCATATACCTAGAGGAATGCTAGAAATTTATTTGGACCCTAACAGCGCTTTATTTCAACAAGGTGTTTTAGATCAAAATAAAGAAACAGTTTTGTTTTGTGCTGGCGGAGTAAGATCTGCTTTAGCAGTTAAAGCCTTAAAAAATATGGGATATGAAAAAATATCTCATATCGAAGGTGGCTTTGGTTCAATTAGTCAAAGTAAATTCAAAATAGTATAATTTAATTTAATTCCTCAAGAGCATATTCAAGACGATCTTGTCCCCAGAAAATTTTATTATCTACAATAAAAGTTGGTGCCCCAAAGACTTCTTTTTCAAAAGCATCATTTGTAAATTTTTTTAAAGTATCTTTTATTGATTGTTGTGTAATTTTTTCAAAAAAGATTTTGCTGTCTATTTTTAGACTCTCTAATAATTTTGAAATTTCTTTTTCTGATGATAGGTCTAAATTATCCTTCCAATAAGCATCAAAAAATATATTTAAGTAATCCTCTTTTTGACCATCTTCTACAGAAAGATACCCTCGCATTATAGGTAGTGAATTTATTGGAAATTTTAAATTCCATTTAAAAGAAATACTATTTTTTTTTGAAACTAACTCACAATCACTTTGCATATTTTTTATTTTAAATTTATTAAAAGCTGGAGCGTTAATTCCTGCTAGATTATGAAGACCACCTAATAAAATAGGTTTATAATTAAAAATAACTTTTTGATGTTCTTTAATTTTTTGTATTTTTTTATGAGCAATGTATGAATAAGGGCTGATTATATCAAAATAAAAATCAATATGGCTACTCATATAAGTTCATTCTTTTTGCATAGAAAATTCTGATGATCCAATAAAAGAATAAACCGATTGGCCCAATTAAATAAGTAATTATCAATGGGATCGCTACTAATATTTTATTGATGTAAAACTTTTGAGAGTCTTTAACGATCCATCCACCCACAAATAAATTAATTGCAATAAAGTGTGTCCAAAAAAGCATTAGATACAAATGATCCTCAAATAGTCTAGAGAGGTCATCTAATCCTAAGTATAATCTAAAATTACCAATAAAATCATAACCAATTAAATAAGATTTATATAAAACAAAAATATAAACACCGCTTAATACAAATATTGGGAATATAGATGCTACAAAAATTCTACCTAAATGGGATTGAGGAAAAAAAATTAGCATAAACCAAAATGGCAATACTCCTAAGTTGATCCACATATAAAGCATCTCGATTGAAAAATAGGTATAAATTTGTTCGATCATTTAGATATATTATATAAAATCTAACCATGATTCCTATAAGAAATAGAAAAAAAACACTGCAAGTAACTGTAGAAGAGATGAGAAATTTTGCATTTGCATATGTTGAAAAATATGCACCTTCAAAACAGCAGTTAAAAACTTATTTGCTGAAGAAATATATGAAGCTTTCTTCTTCTGATGTAAGAAAAAAAGACGTCAATAAATTGATCGATATTGTCCTGTCAGATCTAGAAAAGAGTAAATTTATAAATGATCAATTTTATTCTGAAAGCAAAGCAAAAAGTATGATTCAAAGAGGAAACTCTATTAACAAAATTAGAAACTACTTAATAGGAAAAGGAATTCATGATGAATTTATAAAAGATACAGTTGATAAAATTAAAGAAGATAACTCTGATCAAGATTTTTTTTCAGCTATAAAAATTTGTAAAAAAAAAAGAATAGGCCCTGCTAGAACAGAAGATAATAGAACTTTGTTCTATAAAAAAGATATATCTTTACTAGCTAGAAACGGTTTTGATTTTGAAACTTCAAGAAAAGTAATGGATATAGAAAAAGATGAGTATCTTAAAATAATTAATCTACTTTAGATTTTTTATCTTTTTCTTCTTCAACCAAATTATTAATTTTTTGTCTTATATAGTTTTTAACAAACACAAAAATTAATAGCCCAAAAATTGAAACAGAAACTATTATGATAAGTATAATTCTTAATTGTTCATCCATTATAATATATTTTTACTTTTTAAAATTAGACTAGGATTTTTAAGATCTTTTTTTCCATACAAAATTTCATTCCCGTTAAAATCAGTAACAGTTCCTCCCGAATGGACTAGTATGGCATGACCAGCTGCTATGTCCCATTCATAAGCTCTTGGTTCTGCTACATATCCATCATATTCACCAGCTGCTACCACACAAAATTTTAGTGAACTTTTCATTTTCATATTTTCAACAACACCAATCTCTTGATAGATTTTTTGAATTTCAGGTTTAATTTTGTTTGAGTAAGAAATAAATTTGATAGGTCTTTTATTTTCAATAACTTTATCACTTAAGTTTATAGTTTGTCCGTTAGCTAACTCAAAAGCATTTCCTTCTCCAAATGAATAAAACATTCTTCTTTTTGCAGGTGCATAAATTAATCCTGCTGCAGGCTTGTTATTGATTATTAAACCAGCATTAATTGTAAACTCTTCAAGGTTATTTATATAATCATATGTCCCATCAATAGGATCAACCAACCAAAAATCTTTTAGTTGAGTATTATCTTTGTTATCAGAAGATTCCTCGGATATAATTGGAATATCTGGTGTGATTTCAGATATATTTTTGGTAATAAATTTATTAACTTCAAGATCACCATTACTTACAGGCGTGTTGTCAGATTTTATTTCTTTTTTTAAACCTTTTTCTCTAAGAGATATCGACAAATCGCCAGCCTTTAAAAAAGGATCTACTAATTTTTCTATTATTTTTTTAATTTCCATTCTAATTTTATTTAATTCGTTTTAATTCTACATTTTTAGCATTGATTACTTTTTTTCCAGCGTTTTCAAAATTGACAGTTACTTTATCATTTATGATAGATTGAACTTGCCCAATACCCCAGTCTTTATTGTTTGGATTAGTGACTTTGTCACCTGGCTCATAATCTAAAATCATTTAATTTAACTTATATTGTAAATAAGTATAAATACCACCTTATGAATAAAGAATTAAACTCTATTGGAATTAATAAAAAGCCTGAGGATACGACGGTAGTCGTTGCCATGTCTGGTGGAGTAGATTCTTCAACTGTAGCCGGAATTATGAAAAATGAAGGTTATAAAGTTATAGGAATAACTTTAAAGCTTTATGATGATGGAAAAGAAGTTGCTAAATCCAAGCAGTGTTGTTCAGGCCAAGATATTATGGATGCAAAACGTGTTGCTCATAAATTAGGAATTGAACATAAAATTTTATATTATCAAGATAAGTTTAAGCAAGGTGTTATAGATAATTTTGTTAATAGTTATTTGAACGGGGAAACTCCAATACCATGCGTTCAATGTAATCAAACAGTAAAGTTCAAAGATTTATTTGAAGTATCAAAAGATTTAAATGCTGATGCATTAGTAACTGGTCATTATGTAAAAAATATTACAGCAAATAACACGAACAATATGTACAGAGCAATTGATGAAAACAGAGATCAGAGTTATTTCTTATTTAACACAACACGTGAACAATTAGATTATTTAAGATTTCCATTAGGTGGAATGTTAAAAGATAAAACAAGAGAGATTGCAAAAGAGCTGGATTTAAATGTTGCAAATAAACCTGATAGCCAAGATATTTGTTTTGTACCCAATGGAGATTACGCATCAGTAATTAGAAAATTTAGACCAGACTCTTTTAAAAAAGGAAATATTAAGAATTTAGAAGGAAAAGTAATTGGTGTCCATGATGGTATTATTAATTTTACAATTGGACAAAGAAAGGGAATTAAAGTTTCAGATAAAGAACCTCTTTATGTTTTAAAGATAAATTCTGATAATAATGAAATAATAGTAGGTCCCAAAGAAAACCTTGGAAAAAAAGATATATCTCTTAAAGATCTTAATTTATTAACTGATAAAAAAGATCTAGATCAAAAAGTATTTGTAAAGGTAAGATCAACAGGAAGCCTTCTTGAAGCAAAAGTTGATCTCAAAGAGGATGATACGGCTCACGTACACTTAGTTAATCCTGAAGATGGTATTTCACCAGGTCAAGCATGTGTGTTCTACAGCAAAGACGAACATGGCCATAGAGTTCTTGGGGGTGGGTGGATTAAAGAATAGAGGAATTATTTCTTCTTATTTTTTCTCTTAGCTCTTCTCTTTTTAGAGCCTTGTTTTCTTCTACCTCTATGTTTCTTCGGGTAACTCATTCAGTCCTATTTATTAATTTATTGACGTTTTTTACGGGATATAGCATTGTCTTCTAAACATATCAAATTTTATTATGAGCAATTCTTTTAAAACATTTTTAAAACATACTGCAAAAGACTTTCATAATCAGTCTGTTAATCCACCAATTGTGCGAGCTTCAACGATTATTTTTAAATCAATGCAAGATATAAGAAAAACTCAAGATAAAGCAAAAAAAAACCCTACAGGTGGACACTTTGATTATGGAAGACAAGGAACATCAACGACTCATATTCTACAGCAAATTTTATCCAAACTAGAAGAAAGTTATTTTACTTTTTTAACACCTACGGGTTTTGGAGCTGTTTTCCTTGCAATTTTTAGTGTTACAAGACCTGGTGATGAAATTATATTAGCTGATCCAGTTTACAGTCCAACACGATTACTATCACAAGATTTTTTAAAAGAATTTAATATTAAAACAACTTTTTATGATCCACATAATCTCAAGACTTTAGAAAAAACTATTACAAAAAAAACTAAGTTAATTTTTGTAGAAAATCCAGGAAGTAATACGTTTGATTTCCAAGATTTAGGAAAAATTATCTCTATAGCAAAAAAAAATAAAATTTTAACTGCAATTGATAATACTTGGGGAACTCCATATTTTTTAAAACCTATTAAACTTGGTTTTGATATGTCAATTGTATCAGCAACAAAATACTACTCTGGTCACTCTGATGTAATGGGTGGTAGCTTAGCAGTTAACAAAAAAGTTTTTGCCAAAGTTAAAGCTGCAGAAAGAGTAACTGGTTTAAGATTGGGTCCTGATGATGCATATTTAATTACAAGAGGACTGAGAACTTTAGATGTTAGATTAGATCGCCACAGAGAAAATGCAAAAAAAGTAGCTGAGTTTTTATCTAAATTTAAAAATATAAAATTGTTGTATCCCTATAAAAAAGACTCTTACAATTTTAGAATGTGGAAAAAATATTACTCAGGTGCTTCAGGTTTGATGGGTTTGAGAATTAAAGCCAAAAGTGAAAAAGCAGTTGTTAAATTTGTAAATAATTTAAAATTATTTGGACACGGTTATAGCTGGGGAGGATTTGAAAGTTTAGCATTGCACCAAAATATTAGAGAACAAGGAAATAGAAATTATCTAAAATTAGCAAAAAATGAACATATCGTTAGATTGCATATTGGACTTGAGGATCCTAGCGACCTTATCGCTGATATTAAGCAATCACTAAATCATTTAAAGTAATCTTTGAATGTCTTCTGAAAAATTTATCAAAAATAAAACAGTTTTAATTACTTTAGTTTCAGCCTGTTTAATTGTCATAATTTCACTTGGTATCAGACAAACATTTGGAATGTTTTATTTTGATTTCTCAACCGATCTAGGAATAACTCTTTCACAGTTTGGCTTTGCTTTAGGCCTTCAAATGTTTTTGTGGGGAGCTTTTGCTCCTTGGTTTGGTGTGATCACAGATAAGTATGGTGGGCACATCGCAGTATTTATTGGTTTTATTTTTTACTTACTTGGTGTTTTAATGTTGGTCTCAGAATATAACACTGGGCTTTATTTTGTAACTGGTATTGGTGTTTTAATAGGTGTTGCTCTTGGAGGAACTGCAATTAGTATTCCTGTTTCAGTAGTCGCAAAGCATTTTCCTCAATCCAACAGAACTGCAGCTATAGGTATAGTTACCGCCGCAGGTTCATTTGGCTATTTCGTATCACCTGTATTCACTAGATATTCTCTTGTTGAGTTTGGTTGGGAAAGTACACTTTTAGTGTTTGCAGCTTTTATTTTTGCGGGTTTAATATTAGCTTTTTATTTAACCACCCCAAAAGATGTTGTTGGTGGCATTGTTGATGATAAGCAAACAGCAAGTGAAGCATTAACGGAAGCTTTTAAAAGTAAAAGTTTTATCTATTTAACATTAGGCTTTTTTGTTTGTGGTTGGCATATTGCTTTAGTTGCAACACATATTCCAATTTATATTAATGATAGAGGTTTACCTGAGTGGTGTACGGTAACAATTTTATCTATGATAGGCCTATTTAATATTGCTGGCACATTAACATCTGGATATTTAGCTCAAAAATTCAGTAAAAAATTAATCCTGAGTACGATTTATTTAGCCAGAGGTTTAGTGATAGCTATATTTATTTTTCTGCCACCAAGTCCAATCATTGCAGTTGGGTTTGGAATTGCTTTTGGCTTTTTATGGCTTTCAACTGTTCCACCAACAATGGGCTTAGTTGGATTTATTTTTGGTACTAAATACATTGGTTTATTGTATGGAATAGTTTTTTTAAGTCACCAAGTAGGATCTTTTTTAGGAGCTTATTTAGGTGGTGTGTTCCATGATTTATACGGTTCTTATGATTATGCATGGTATATATCAATAGCTTTATCAATTTTTGCAGGTTTGATACATTTACCAATAATAGAAAAACAAGTTCCAAGAATTCAAACAACATAGAAAATTGAATAAAAAAAATTATTTAAACAGTATTAATAATTCAAAGAAACCTTTTATAATTTATAAAACAATTAAAGGTTTTGATTTATTCACTGATTTTTCTAAGAAAATAATTTTAAATAATCAAAATATCAAACAATTTTTAAATCAAAATCACAGCTCTAAGAAAAAATATAAAAGTACAGATTTGTATATTGGCTTTTTTGGGTATGAATTATTGAATAATTTGATTGGAGTTAAAGTACCTAGACAAAAGAGTATTAATTTTCCAAAAGGAATTTTTTACAAACCAGAGACAAAAATTAATTTAAGAGAAGATTTAATTTACGATTCTCAATCAACTCATAAAATTGATAGAAATTTTAAAATAAATATTGATCAGAAATCATACACAAAAATTTTTGATAAATTTAAAAAGAAAATAAGATCTGGTCAAACATATCAAATAAAAATATGCACAAAATATAAAAATAAATCACAAATTGATCCTTTAGACTTTTTTTGTAGACTTTCTAAAACTAATCTTGCCCCTGAAGCATTCATGATTAAAGATAAAAATTATTCAATTATTAGCTGCTCTCCTGAAAATTTAATCAATAAGAAAGGGTCCTCAATATCAACTAAACCAATAGCTGGGACATTAAGAAAAACTAAAAATATTAATAAAAAAAAGGCACTAAATTTTTTTAAAAACAATATTAAAGAAACAAAAGAGCATAACATGATTGTTGATATGGAAAGAAATGATCTTTCAAGAATTTGTATACCTGGAAGTGTAAAGTTAAAAAAAGAGAAATCTGTTGAAGAATATAAAGATCTTTATCACTACGTAAGCTTAATTTCTGGCAAACTTAATGAAAAAGTAGAGAATATAGATATTATTAAGGCTATGATGCCCGGTGGTTCCGTCATTGGTTGTCCTAAAATAAGTACTCTTAATCTTTTAAATAATCAGGAAAAAGAAAATAGAAATATTTACACAGGTAGTTTTGGATTTATAAAATTTAATGGTGATATGAGATTTAATATAATTATTAGATCTATATTAAATTACAAAAATATCTCTGAAATTTCAGTTGCATCAGGTGTTGTAATAGACAGCAATGCAAAACATGAATTTAATGAAAATTTTATCAAAGCAAAAGCATTAATAGATTTATACAAATGATATATGTAATTGATCATAAAGACTCATTTACTCATAATGTTGTTCACCAGTTGTCTTTATTTGATGATGTGGAATGTGATGACTTTAGTAAAATTGATAAATCGAAATTAAATCAAGCATCTGCAATTGTTTTTTCTCCAGGACCTGGTTCACCCAAAGATTACCCGTTAACTTCAAAGATTTACAAAAAATACAAAGGAAAAAAAAGAATAATTGGAATTTGTCTAGGATTTCAGCAAATATTATTTTCTGAAGGTGCGGAAATAGTTCAGCAAGATAAAATTTACCATGGTTTTCAATCAGAAGTATTAGTAAATAAATCAAGTAAATTATTTGATTCAGGAACTAAATTTAAGGTTGGTCGTTATCATTCTTTAAAATTAAAAGAACCTTTTTATGCTGAAAATTTTGACATAACGATGAGATGTGTTATTTCAGGAGCCGCAATGTCATTTGAAAATAACATTGATAAAATTTATGGATTTCAATTTCACCCTGAGTCATTTTTAACTTTAAATGGTAAATTACTTATTAAAAAAATCTTATCGGCTTAAAGATCTTAAAGAAATTGAGTTTAATGATCTTTGGGGAAATCACGGTGTATTCACAACAATGTGGATATTTGATAGACCATCAAAAATTCTTTTTTTTAAAGAACATATTAATAATCTCATTAAATCGTCAAAGACCTACTCAGTATTTAAAAAAACTTTGAAGAAAGATATTTTAAATATATTAAAAGAAAATTTAAATTCAAAGACTAATTATAATCATTTATTAAGGATAGCTCTAAATAAAAAAACTTTATCTATTTCATTGAGAAAACGTATTAAGCCCAAATTAAATTTTGATTTAAAACTAGTTAAATTAAAAAGACAAAAACCTGAATTTAAAAATTTAAAATATAAAGAAATATTAAAACATTTAACAAAACTAGATAATTCAAGAGCAGATATTGGATTGTGTTCAAATAATAAAATTTTTGAAACAGGGACTTCCAATTTACTTTTTGTGAAAAATGATAAAGTTTTTTCACCAATAAATAAATTTTATAAAGGTATCACTTATAAATTTTTTAGATCCAAAATTAAAAAGATTATAAAAAAAGATATTTCCATCAATTCTTTAAAAGAGTTTGATGAAATTATTTTAATTGGTTCTGGAAAAGGAGTTGCTTCAGTTAAAACCATTAATCAAATAAAATGGAAAAGAAAAAATTTAAAATTTTATAATATTCTTTCTAGGCATTACAAATCTGCTATTAGCAACTGCAAAATATACAGATAGTCATAATGAGAGACCCTAATAACCCCTGTCTTTTCTGTAATCCAAAAGAAAGTGGAATTGCTTATGAGAATGATTTAGCTTATGCAAGTTATGACACTTATCCTGTGTCGGACCACCACTGTTTAATTATTCCAAAGAGGCATGTTATCGATTATTTCGAATTGTCAGATGATGAGATTATTGCATGCAATAATTTAATTAAAATTATTAAAAAAGAAGTTTTGGATAAAGATAAAAGTGTAAAGGCATTTAATATAGGAACTAATGCTGGCAAGGTAGCTGGACAATCAATTATGCATTGTCATATTCACTTGATTCCAAGAAGAGAGGGTGATGTTGATAATCCTCAAGGTGGTGTTAGATCAGTAATACCCAAAAATCAGCATTATAAACGTAAAATATAAATTATAAGTTGTTATTAAAGACACATTGACCAATAGTTAAGGTTGATCTATAGAATTAACTAGATTAGAAAACTCTCTAATTTACTTAAATTTTTTACATAAGGGTAACATGTTAGAAACAAATCCATTTTCTATTTTAGCCGAAACGGTTTCGCCGTTTGCAATGCAAAGCTTTATTATTGCAATGATTGTTTTAATCGCTTTAGGCACAATCATTCAAATGATCCATCATAAGAATATCACTTATTTTTTTAACAATGCAAAAAAAGCAAAACTTCAAGCAACAAGAGAAATAGGCGCTGGAGAAAAAGCTTCAATTATTGCTAAGACAGCAGTTGTTGATATTGGAACTACTTCTGAGCTTGGTTTTGGTAAAAGAAGATTATCACATGTGCTTGGTATGTACGGCACTATTATTTTTTGGGTTTCTTCAGCAATGTTAGTGTTTTGTTATACTGGAGCTGATAAATCTTCATCTTCGATGTGGTCAATGTTATGGCACGTTGGAGCAATATTGACTTGTATAGGTGGATATTGGTTTTGGTTTTTTTTAAGAGTTGATGTTTCAGCTGAAGCTCATCCTTGGTATAGAATTATTAAAGCAGACTTATTTGTTTTAGCATTATTAGCTTGCTCAACATTTGGTTTAGCTTGGTCATACACACAATTTAATGGTCAGATTGGACTTTCATTTTTATTTTTAGCTTTATTTGTTCTTTCAAATTTAGTTTTATTTGGAGGAGTTTACTGGTCTAAATTTGCTCACATGTTTTACAAACCTGGTGCAGCAATACAAAAAAATCTTGCAGAAGCTGATGGATCAAGAGATAATTTACCTCCACCAGCAGATGCACCTGAACAATTTGGTTTAGGTATCAAAAGAGAACAACCTAAACATTATTAATTATGAAAATTTTAAATAAGGAGAGAAAATAATATGTCAACTTTTGTATACATGACTAGATGTGATGGCTGCGGTCATTGCGTAGATATTTGTCCATCAGATATAATGCATATTGATGAAAACATTAGACGTGCAAAAAATATTGAACCAAACTTTTGTTGGGAATGTTATTCGTGCGTTAAAGCATGTCCAAATCACGCTATTGATGTAAGAGGTTATGCTGATTTTGCACCTATGGGACATAGCGTTAGAGTGAGACGTGAAGAAGAAAAAGGAACTATTTCTTGGAAAATTAAATTTAGAAATGGAACTACAAAAGATTTTGTATCTCCAATTACAACAAAACCGTGGGGAAAATTTATTCCTAAACTTGCCGATGGAGACAAACCTAATCAAGGTGAAATTAATTCTCAAAGATTGTACACTGAGCCAGAAGGACTTAATATTGATGGTGAATTACCAGTTGTTCCTAAAGAATCGTTTAAAAAAGGAGTTTACTACTAATGGCTAAACACAAAACACATTACGAAGATTGCGATGTTCTAGTTGTTGGTGGTGGTATGGCTGGAACTGGTGCTACTTTTGAAGCTAGACACTGGGGTAGAGACATGAAAATTATTTGTGTAGAGAAAGCAAACATTGATAGAAGTGGTGCTGTTGCTCAAGGTCTTTATGCAATCAATTGTTACATGGGAATGCAGTGGGGTGAAAACCAACCTGAGGATCACGTTAGATACGCAAGAAATGATTTAATGGGAATGGTTAGAGAAGATTTAGGTTACGATATGGCGCGTCACGTAGACTCAACAGTTCATATGTTTGATGAATGGGGTCTCCCAATGATGAAAAATGAAGAAACTGGTAGATACCTTAGAGAGGGTAAATGGCAGATTATGATTCATGGAGAGAGTTACAAACCAATCGTTGCAGAGGCTGCAAAAAAGTCAGCTGATAAAATTTACAACAGAATTATGATTACTCATCTATTGATGGATGAGGCTCAAGAAAACAGAGTAGGTGGTGCTGTTGGATTTAATATGAGAACTGGTGATTTCCATGTGTTTAGAGCCAAAGCTGTAATAGTTGCAGCTGGTGGTGCTTCTCACATATTTAAACCAAGAGCTGTCGGTGAAGGAATGGGTAGAACTTGGTACGCACCATGGAGTAATGGTTCAGCTTATGCATTACCGATTGCAGCCGGAGCTAAAATGACACAAATGGAAAATAGAATTGTGTTATGTAGATTTAAAGATGGATATGGACCAGTTGGTGCATATTTCTTACACTTAAAAACTTATACTCAAAATGCTAATGGTGAAAACTATGAGAAAAAATGGTACGACCAAACTAAAGAGTTAGTTGGTGAATACATAGATCATCACCCAACTCCAACTTGCCTAAGAAATCATGCATTTATTCAGGAAACTATGGCAGGTGGTGGACCAATTCATATGGTTACTACTGAAGCTTTCCAAGACCCTCATTTAGAAACTGTTGGTTGGGAAAATTTCTTAGGTATGACTGTTGGCCAAGCTGTTGTTTGGGCATCTCAAAATATCGATCCAAAATATACAAATCCAGAATTAACTACATCAGAACCATATGTTATGGGTTCTCATGCTACATGTTCAGGAGCTTGGGTTAGTGGTCCAGAAGATTTATCTCCACCAGAATATTTCTGGGGATACAATAGAATGCTTACAATTGATGGATTGTTTGGGGCAGGTGATACTGTAGGTGGAAGTGCTCATAAATTTTCATCAGGTTCTTTCACTGAAGGTAGATTAGCAGCAAAAGCAGCGGTTAAATATATTGAAGATAAAAAAGCTGAGGGTTTAAGAGTATCTGACAAACAATGTGAAGATTTTAAAACTAAAGTTTATAAACCACTTGAAACTTACACAGTTGCTCAAAACGAGATTACTGGAGGAACAGTTTCTCCAAGTTATATTTCGCCAATTCAAGGTCTACAACGTCTACAAAGAATAATGGATGAATATGTAGGTGGAATTGCAACAAATTACATGACTAATGCTAATATGCTTAAAAGAGGATTGGAGCTTTTAGCTTGGTTAGAAGAAGATCTAGAAAACGTTGGAGCTGAAGATTACCACCAATTAATGAGAGCTTGGGAGCTAAAACATAGAGCTCTAACTTCTCAGTGTGTAACTGAACACACTATGTTTAGAGAAGAAACTAGATGGCCGGGCTACTATTACAGAGGTGATCATATGAAACTTGATGACGACAATTGGCATTGTTTAACTGTTTCAAGACGTGACCCTAAAACTGGAAAATTTAGTATGGAGAAAGTTCCTGTATACCATATCGTGGATGAGAACGAGAAGAAAAAAGCTTCTTAAAAAGTATTAGATTAATTGCATGGATATATTGTCAAAGACAGACGATGAGGTTTATGAAATAGCCAAACCAATCTGGGATAATTTAGTTAAATCGTCAAACATTAAAGATTATGGTGGTTTTACTAGAGATTTTTCAACTCAAATGTTGTTTGGAGCTAATGAGGTCGAGCTTGGCAAGCAATGGGCCAACAATAAGATAATTACCAATTTAAAAGAAACATTCGATCCATTTGGTTGTCTTAGAAGAGGGGTTCATGTCACTGTTTTGATCAAACAGACGAATAAAGAAATCTCCGGAGAATTTCTTGGTAGGTTAGTTTTGGGTGAAGAGGACGGTGTAGTAAAAGTTTTTGGTGCTACCATCTATTAAAAAAGAATATCTGAGTTTAAAATAATTGTTTGACAAATATTCCCACGGGTGTATTGACGCAGTAAATGCAACTTTCAAACATAAAAATCATAAATAGTATTATTAATTTAAAAGCTGTTTTGATAAAAACAGGTATATTTATGAGCCTAGCCGCTTATTGGGGTGTTATTTTAGTTGGAACTTTTATCACATTTAACTAAGTTATTTTTAAATAGCTGTTAATTATTTATGGAAGTATTTTTACCTATAGCTCAAGTATTTGTTAACCCAATCGAAATTCTTTTATTAAGTGCAATAGTTGGAGTTCTTTCAGGTTTATTTGGAGTTGGTGGAGGTTTTTTAATGACACCATTCTTAATTTTTTTAGGCGTGCCGCCCGCATACGCTGTTGCAAATGAAGCTAACAATATTTTAGCAACATCCGTCTCAGGATCTACAACTCATTATTTGAAAAATACTTTAGATTACAAAATGGGATTTATGATTGTTATTGGTGGATCAATAGGAACATCGTTAGGGATTTTAACATTCACATATTTTAAAGATTTAGGAAAAATAGATACAGTAATTTCATTAGCTTATATGTATATATTAGCAATCATTGGTACATTAATGCTTGTTGAAAGTCTTAGAGAAATAGACAGGGCTAAAAGAAATATTGTAGTTAAAAAAAAATTACATGTACATTATTGGATACATGGTCTTCCATTAAGAATGAGGTTTCCAAAATCAAAATTATACGAAAGTATTTTTACTCCAATTATAATTGGTTTATTAGTTGGTTTTATAGCTGCAATTATGGGTATAGGAGGTGCTTTTATTTTAGTACCAGCAATGATTTATATAATTAAGATGCCAACAAAATTAGTTCCTGGAACTTCCTTATTTGTAACTATTTTTGTAAGTGTAATTGTTACTTTTTTACATTCATTTAATTATGGTTCAATAGATCTATTGTTAGTAGCAATGTTAGTTGTAGGATCTATTATTGGTGTTCAAATTGGACAAAAATTAGGTGAAAAAATTGACAGTTCAGGATTAAGAGCTTTATTAGCTATTTTACTATTGGTAGTAGGCATAGCAATTGCCTATGAAACTTTTTTTGCCGAACAATCTCTAACAGAAATATCAATTGTATCTAATTCGGACTTAAACTTTTTCTCAAAATTTATTAAAGAATTTTCAAATGATATGCCGTTCTTTTATGGATTATTTACGATTATGTTTGCTATTACTTTAGGTATTGGTGCGGCATTTATTAGAAGATTTTTTTCGAATTTTAAAAAAAAAATGTTGATTAAATCTTAACTTAGAAAATTTATATAAATTTCAATTGATAAAATACTAACAAGACCGACTGTAGCCATCCCAACAAATCCAACAACAAAAGGTTTGAAACCCATATTTTTTAAATCTCTAAGATTTGTTGACAAACCAATAGCTGCCATTGCCATTGTAAGAAATACTTTGGATGATGCTTTTATGTAGTGAACTATATCAACCCATGTTTCATTATATGAATTTAAGAAAACTTGATCTCCTGCATTCCTTAAGATGATCATTCCAACAAATCCTAAAACAAAATATGGAAAAATACCTATTATCGAATAGTTTTTTTCCTTTGTTTGTCCTCTATTATAAAGATAAGCAAAAAGAGGGATCATTATAACAAGAAATGTATTCCTAATTAATTTAGTAACAGTTGCTATATTTAGTGTTTCAGGACTATTGAACTGTTGATCATAAATAAGACCTGCTGCAGCCACTTGAGATGTTTCGTGTATTGAGGTCCCCATAAACAAACCAACAAATGTAGGATCTGCATCAAAATAAAAATTAGCAAAATATGGATATATAAGCATCGATAGTATTCCAAACAATGTAATGTTAGCTATAGCATAAGATACTTCATTTTTTTTAGCACCAATTACTGGAGCTGTTGCCATAATGGCAGTTGTTCCACATACAGTACTGCCAATTGAAATTAAATAAGCCATTCTGGTAGGGATTTTTAGTTTTTTAACTAAAAGTTTAATTACAATAAGAACACTAATAATACATACAATAATAAGAGGTATAGCTATTGCTCCAAATTCTAAAAACTCAAAAGGTTTTAATTGAATTCCAAGACAAATAATTCCGAGCTTAAGAATATATTTTTGAGTAAAATCTAAACCTTTGACAAAGTTATCTCTCATTTGAAATATATTTCCAAAAAACATTCCAAATAAAATAGCAATCATCGCTGTAGATATTGGGCTTTTGTCATAACCCAAAAGCTCGATACCAATAATGTTATTTAAGCCTTGAGAAAGTGTATAAAGAACAAATGCTAAAACAATACCAGGTATTACTACCAGGTATTGTTTGTAGTTCATTAAAGCAAGATTTGATTAAGCACTTCTGTAAAGCTTGGTCATCACAAATTCTTTATGACCTAAGGCTTCAGCGCAAGTTAATCTTCCGTTTGCAACTCTAAGAGTAGTTTTGATTAACTCATCTCCTGCTTCTGATAAATTCATTTCTCTTGAAAGAATTTTAGAAACATCACAATCAATATGTTCACCCATACCTTTAACAGTTAGTGGGTTTGCAGTAAGTTTAACAACTGGTTCAATTGGGTTCCCAACAATATTACCTTGGCCTGTTGGAAATAAATGAATATTGAAACCTGCTGCTGCTTGAAGTGTTACACACTCTGCTGCTGCTGAAGAAGTATCCATAAAGTATAAACCTTTTCCTTTAGTTGGCTCTTCTGCTGGTTCAAGCACATCTATAAATTTACAATTTCCAATTTTTTGAAAGTTCCCAAATGCTTTCTCTTCAATTGTAGTTAGTCCACCAGCAATATTCCCTGCTGTTGGCTGACTTTCAGAAAGGTCATCAGTTGCCTCTTTTAATATAAAGTCATTGTAAGAACTCCATGTTTTCATGAATTTTTCAGATGCCGCAGGAGTTGCACCTCTTGTAGCACAAACTTGTTCAGCGCCAGTTAACTCTGATGTTTCACCAAAACATAAATGAACACCCATTGGCTCTAATTTATCCATTAGATTACCAACAGTCGGATTAGCTGCTAATCCAGAGGTTGTATCAGACTCTCCACATTTAACTGAAATCCAAAGATCACTCATTGGACACTCTTCTCTTTGTTTTTCTGAAGCCCACATTACAAATTCTTGAGCCTTTTTAGAGGCTTTCATTGTTGTTCCAATGTCACCAGTTCTCTCAATATGAAATCCTTCAACTGGTTTTCCAGTTTTAGCAATACCATCTACAATTTTTTTTGTCCATTTTGGCTCGATTCCTATAACGATCACTGCAGCAACATTTGGGTTGCAACCAGTTCCAATCATAGTTCTAAAATGAAGCTCTAAATCAGCTCCAAATTGTAGCCTTCCATATGAATGAGGTAGAGCTATTGTGCCTTTAATATTATTCGCTACTGCTTCTGCGCATGCATTTGAAATGTCATCAACTGGAAGAATAATTACATGATTTCTTGTACCAGCTCTGCCATTCTCTCTTTTATAACCTAAAAAACTTTTTGGAATTTCCATACTATTACCACTTCTTTGTTTTTACATTGTGAACATGTACGTGCTCACCTTTTTTAATTGATTTAACCACTTTACCTATATCGTGACCATATTTAAGAATTGTGTCACCCTCATTTAGATCAGTCATTGCAATTTTATGACCTAAAGGGATTTCATCTACTGATTGAATATTTGTTGAGCTGTCATCTTCCATTATCCAGCATGCACATTCTTGTTTAGGAGTGATTTTTTCAATAACAACTACTCCTACGTTGTCTTTTTTATCATGTATAATTATATCTGTTGCCATATCGTGTCGATTTGTTTGTTTGAAATTTGTAAATTCTTATATATTAATCGCAAAAATTAACAAACGAATTTTATAAAATATTAAATTTACACTTTAGAGAGGTTCTAGTTTTATGACAAAAATGACAACAGAAGAAGCTTTTGTAAAAGTTTTACAAATGCACGGAATTGAACACGCATTCGGAATTATTGGTTCAGCGTTTATGCCAATTTCAGATATTTTTCCTGATGCAGGTATTACTTTTTGGGATGTTGCTCATGAAACAAATGGTGGTTTAATTGCAGATGGATACACAAGAGCAACTGGTAAAATGTCAATGGTAATTGCACAAAATGGACCTGGAATTACAGGACTAGTTACACCTATTAAAACTGCTTATTGGAATCACACTCCTCTTTTATTAGTTACACCTCAAGCTGCAAATAAAACTATGGGACAAGGTGGATTTCAAGAAGTGGAACAAATGAATTTGTTTAAGGATATGGTTTGTTATCAAGAAGAAGTAAGAGATCCTTCAAGAATGGCAGAGGTTTTAAATAGAGTAATCGAAAAAGCTATAAGAGGTTCAGCTCCTGCACAAATAAACGTACCAAGAGATTATTGGACACAAGTTATTGATATTGATCTTCCTCCAATTGTAAGATTAGAAAGACAAGCGGGTGGTGTTGATGCAATTAAAAAAGCAGCGGACTTATTATCAAATGCAAAATTTCCAGTAATTTTATCTGGTGCTGGTGTTGTTATTGGTGGGGCTATAGAAGATTGTAAAAAACTTGCAGAAAAATTAGATGCACCAGTTTGTTCAGGTTATCAACACAATGATAGTTTTCCAGGAAGTCATCCACTAGCAGCAGGTCCGTTAGGATATAATGGATCAAAAGCAGGGATGGAATTAATTCAAAAAGCTGATGTTGTATTAGCATTAGGCACAAGACTTAATCCTTTTTCAACACTTCCAGGTTATGGAATGGATTATTGGCCAAAAGATGCGAGCATCATTCAAGTTGATATGAATTCAGATAGAATTGGTCTTACAAAAAAAGTTACAGTTGGAATTTGTGGTGATGCTAAATTAGTTTCTCAACAAATCTTAGCTCAACTTTCACCAACTGCTGGTGATACTGATAGACAAAAAAGAAAAGATATCATTCATCAAACTAAATCAGCTTGGTTACAAAAATTATCAAGCCTTGATCATGAGGATGATGATGAAGGTACTGTTTGGAATGAAGAAGCTAGAAAAAGAGATGCAGATAGAATGTCTCCTAGACAAGCATGGAGAGCAATTCAAGCAGGAATGCCTGATGACGTAATTATTTCAAGTGACATTGGAAACAACTGTGCAATTGGAAATGCTTACCCAACTTTTGAAAAAGGAAGAAAATATTTAGCACCAGGATTATTTGGTCCTTGTGGTTATGGTTTTCCTTCAATTTTAGGAGCAAAAATTGGTTGCCCTGATACTCCAGTAATTGGTTTTGCTGGTGATGGAGCTTTTGGAATTAGTATGAACGAGATGAGCTCATGTGCTAGAGAAGAATGGCCAGCAATTTCAATGGTTATTTTTAGAAATTATCAATGGGGAGCTGAAAAAAGAAATACCACTCTTTGGTTTGATGATAATTTTGTAGGCACTGAATTAGATCCAGAATTAAGCTATGCTAAAGTTGCTGATGCATGTGGATTAAAAGGTGTAACCGTTAGATCAATGGAAGAAACTACAGCAGCAATCAAACAATCTTGTGAGGATCAAAAGAAAGGTATTACAACCTTTATTGAAGTAGTTCTAAATCAAGAGCTTGGTGAACCATTTAGAAGAGATGCAATGAAAAAACCAGTTAAAGTTGCTGGTATCAACAAAGCAGATATGAAGAAACAACCTTCTTTAAACTCTTAAGAACTTTAAAATTTATACCAATTATCGTACAGTCACTTCATGGAAGTGACTAACGATAATAGTTGTAGTTGGGTTAAAGATTTAATTCCTCGAACAAATATTAAAACACTTCAATCTAATGAAGATAGTGAATGGCTAGTAATTGGAGCAGGTTATACAGGGCTTTCTGCTGCAAGAAAATTAGGTCAATTATATCCAAATCAAAAAATTATAATAGTAGATGCACAATTAGCAGGTGAGGGCGCTAGTAGCAGAAATTCCGGATACCTAGTTGATACCACTCTTAATGATGGTTTTACCTCAAATAAAGAATTAGATAATTATAAAAAAAAAGCTGATATTTATGATTTAGGAATAAATACAGTTAAGAAATTCATAAACGAACATCAAGTAGATTGTGATTGGAATGAATGTGGAAAATATTTTGCATCCTCAAAAAAAGAAGATGAAAAAATTTTAAGAAACTTCTCTGATACTCTTACAAAATTAGGTTTTGAGCATAATTTATTATCTAATAAAGAATTATCTAAAAGACTAGGTACTAATTTTTACAATGTAGCACTTCATACCGAGGGAGGAGTTTTATTACATCCTGCTAAATTAGTTAGAGCAATGATTGATGTATTACCAAAGAATGTTTGTCTATATGAAAATTCATCTTTACTAAGTTGGAATAAAAATAAAGATATAATCTGTTGTGAGTTTAAAAATCATAAAATCAATACTAAGAAAATTATTTTTGCAACAAATGGTTTTTTGAAATCTTTAGGGATTAAATCAAACTATAATTTTCCAATAACTTTAACTGCAAGTATGACAAGACCATTAACTGATGATGAGTTTAAATCTATTGGTCAACCAAAAGAATGGGGTGTACTACCTGTAAGACCAATGGGTGCCACTATTAGAATGACTAAGGATAGAAGAATATTGATACGAAATACAGCAGAAGTTCATAATCCTTTTAAGATGTCTGAGTTTGATTTGCAACAAAGATCAATTAATCAAAAAATTGGTATAAAAAAAAGATTTCCACAATTTTCTGATGATATAATTCAATCATCATGGTCTGGTGTAGTATCTAGAACAAGAAATAGTTCTCAAATATTTGAAAAAATTGACAACAATATTTTTGCTGCTGGTTGTTATAATGGCTCAGGTATTGGTGTAGGCACTTTATTTGGTGAGCAAATTGCCATGAAAGCAAGCGAGGAAAACACAGAAGAAATACAAACTATAGAAGCAAGAAACAAACCTACTTGGTTACCACCTCAACCTTTTTTAAACTTAGGTGTTAAAACACGTTTAATTTATGAGCGTTTAAGAGCTAGATCAGAAATTTAAAGAACAACTAAATCTAATTTTTGTTTACCCAATCTTTCATTACCATTCTCGGTAACTAAATAGGTTTCACCTAAATTCATGGCTAAATTATTGTCTGAGTCCATTAAGATCATGTGCATAAAGAATACATTGCCTGGAACAATCTTATAAGGATTGCCTGTGTATAGCATTGGCCAATCCATCCAGTTAGGTGAAAAAGTTGATCCTAAAGAATATCCACAAGCATTCATTCTTGCTTTATTAAATCCTAAATCATCAAATGTTTTTGCATGAGCATCAAAAACTTCGCCAGCTGTTTTTCCTGAAACCAAAGTGTTTACACAGTTGGTTAAAGCTTCAACACAAGCTTCATGCATTTTTATATGTTTGGGGTCAGCTTTCCCTATAGGAATAGTTCTAAACATTGCAGAGTGGTAATGTTTATAAGTACCAGCCCATTCTAAACTTAGTTGATCTATATTTGATAAATTTCTTTTTTCAGCTTGGTATCTGCAAAGCAAAGCATTATCACCAGAACCTATGATATATTCATTAGCAGGATAATCTCCACCACCTTCAAGAACTGCTCTTTGCATTTCAGCTAAAATTTTTGCTTCATTAGCTCCAGCTTTTACATATTTCCAAGCTTCATCTAAAGCTCTATCTGCCAGCTCAGCAGCTTGTTTTACATAAACCAATTCTTCATTAGATTTTATAACTCTTAGTTTTGTTATCAGTTCGGATTGATCTTCAACGTTACAATAATTTTCTAAGGATTTATTTAATCTTAGCGCGTTACGTCCTGTCATACCGTAAGCTTCATATTCGATACCTATTTTTTTATTTTTTAGATCAAGTTCATCTAATATTATTTTAAGATCATCCGTTGGGTTTATTCCATCTTTATCTACCCAAATTCTTATATCTTGAATATTCGATGTATTTTGAGCTTGTCTTAAGTCAGGTGCACGAGTTAATAAAACTATATTTCCTTTTTGATCTAAAACTAAAGTTTGAAAAAAAACATATCCAAATGTATCGTAACCAGTAAGCCAATACATCGACTCTTGTCTAAACATTAAAAGAGCATCTAAATTTTGCTCTTTCATAGATTTTAAAACATCTTGTTTTCTTTTAGAAAATTCTTCTTTGCTAAAATGAAGCGCCATTAAGAAATAATTGCTTTTACTGATCCTAATTTATCAATTTTACCAGCATATAAACCTTTTCCAAGAATAGGCACTACACCTACAGTAGAACCTGTGAATACATAAAAATCTTTTCCTAAATCAACTTTATCTTTTTTAACTTTATTTAGAACAAATCTTAAAGAGTTAAGTGGGCTGATGTATACTGCGTTGGTATTGCCACTAACACTTTGCTTAACTTTTTTGTTTGAAATATTTGCTTTTAAATTACCAATATTAATTCTCTTATATCTTTTCTTTTGACCAATTAAAAATTTAACATTTCCACCAAAATCACTACTTAGATCCCCAAAAGATGTTATTCCTTTCCTTTTTTGTCTATAACCAACTACCTCAATACATGGAGCCATATGAGATATAAATTTAGTAACATTTTTGCTTGTAATTGATCCTTTTGAAGAAAAAAAAGACTTTTTAATTAAATAACAAACTTCAAGCTCAATCCCTAAAGTTGATTTATTTATTTTAACACGTTTACCACTTTTTAAAAAATTTCTTTCATAGACTGATGCGTAAAATGGCTCTTTTTCTTTTAATTTTTTTAATAGAGGTATCCCTGTTCCTCCAGCCTTATAACCAATTATTGGTTCTTTAATTTTACTTTCACACAATTTTCTAAACTTATCAGCTTCAGTAAGTTTTTTTGTAAATTTTTTAGGTAAGGCAGTAATAATTTTATTTTTTAAAAAAGCGTAAACTAATTTATCTGAAAGCTTATCTTTTAAAGTTTTTTTCATTAGACTTTTTTATTTTAATACAGACATAGGATCAAGTCTTGTTTGAAACCAATTAATTCTAAAATCTAGATGGGGCCCAGTTGATCTTCCAGTTGATCCAACAGTGCCTATTATATCTCCTTGATTTATTCTATCTCCAACTGAAACTAAAACATTTTCAAGGTGAGAATATATTGTTGAAATACCATGACCATGATCCATAATTACTGTTCCACCAGTATAATATAAATCATCTTCAGCCATTGTAACAACACCAGTGCCAGACGATTTGATCATTGTTCCCTGTTTTGCAGCAATATCTATGCCGTAGTGAGGCCATCTTGGTTTACCATTCAAAATTCTTTGGCTGCCATAGACACCACTTATAATGCCCTCTACTGGCATAATAAATGTTTCTTTGAAATAAATTAGATCAGAGTTGATAGCTCTTGCTTCACCAATTGCATTATTTTCTTTTTTAATTCTTTTATATACTGACTCCGGTGGAGTAACTTTGCTCTCTGCAAGTCCATCAATTCTTTGTATGTTGTATTCTCTTTTTAAAACTTTTTTTGTTATTATTGATTTTTTTCCATTTAAAGTTTTCGTAAAAGTTAGATCAAATTTTCTATCTCTATCAATTCCAAAAACAAAAAAACCATCCTTGGATACTTTTACTTCCTTTTTACCAACTTTAATTTGTGCTTTAGGATCTGTTTTACCTAATATGAAATGCCCTTGGGTAAAATTTCCTTGAAACTCAATTGCGTTTACTTGTGATGTTGTAAAAATAAATAATACTAAGAAAAATCTATAAATTATTTTGCTGTCCATCCGCCATCTATTACTATTGATGTACCTGTTATCATTGAAGAAGCTGAAGAAGCTAAGAAACAAACAGTAGTTGCTATATCACTTTCTGTTGCTAATTTTCCCATAGGAATATTGCCTAAAGCTAATTTCTTAAATTTTTTATTTTTAAAGAAGTTTAAGACCATTGGTGTTGCAACAAATGTTGGCGCAACAGTGTTAACTCTTATGTCATTTTTTGCCAATTCAACACCCATTCCTTTAGTTAGACCCTCAATGCCAAATTTAGTCATATTATAGACGTTTCTACCACTCATACCAACATGACCTAATTGAGAAGACATATTTATTATTGAGCCTGGTCTTTTTTTATTTTTTAACATCTTTTTAACTACAAGTTGAGCAACATTAAAAGCAGCCTTAAGATTAAGATCAACCAAGTAGTTCATGCTTTTTTGTTTAATTTTCTCAAAAGGTTCTGGAATATTTGTGCCTGCATTATTTACCAAGACATCTATAATCTTAATTTTATCCATCTTCTTTTTTAAATCTTCATAGTCCATTACATCACAAGGAACTTTAATAATTTTTCCCTTAATTTTTTTGATTTGTTTTTCTAATTTATCAAGATCAGATGAAGTTCTGCTAAGCGCAATAACTGTAGCTCCAGCTTCTGCTAAAGCAATAGAGCAAGCTTTTCCTAATCCCTTGCCTGCACCTGTAACTAAAGCGTATTTATTTTTTAAATTAATTTTTTGTAAATACATTATAGAAATAATATTTTAATATCTGTGTAAATCAACTCTACTGCAACAACTAATATTGCTAGTAATCCTGCCCATGCTATCCATTTGTATTTTTTAATCCAACCTGAGATTAAATTAGCTGCTGTAGCCATTAAGACAATTGATAAAGCCAAGCCAAATACTAACAATGTATAATGATCACCAGCTGCACCCGCTACACCTAATACATTATCTAAACTCATTGTAAAATCAGCCAATAAAACAGTCCATATAGCTTTCATGAAACTTGAGTTATCTACTTTTATATTTTCTTCGTCAGATTGTCCTTTGATCACATCAACATAAAGTTTGTAAACAATATAAAGAAGCAATAATCCTCCAATTAACCTTAAACCTGTTATCTGCAGCAAGTAAGCAGTCAACATAGTTAAGACAATTCTTAAGATTACAGCTCCGCCAATTCCCCAAAAAATTACTTTTTTTCTTTGCTCTACGGGAAATTTTGAAGCAACCATTCCAATGATGATTGCATTGTCTCCAGCTAAAACTAAATCTATGAAAATGATTTGTCCTAAAATTGTTAATTGCTCTGGTGTAAATAATTCTGCAAACATTTAGTGCTCTAGTATCATATCTGCACCTTTTTCTGCAATCATTATTGTTGGTGCATTAGTGTTACCAGAAGTTATGTTGGGCATTATTGATGCATCAATTACTCTTAGATTTTTTATTCCTTTAACTCTTAATTTTTCATCAACAACAGCCATATCATCTTGGCCCATTTTACAAGTACCAACTGGATGAAAAATAGTTTGTGCATAATTAGATGCTTCTTTGACTAATTCTTCATCATCATTGATGTTTATCCCTGGTCTATATTCTTCTGGCGAGTACTTTTTAAAAGTCTCAGATTCTAAAATAATTTTCCTTGTTAATTTGAGACCTCTAGCAGCAACCATTCGATCATGATCAGTAGAGAGATAGTTTTGTTTTATTTTTGCATAAGTTCTAGAGTCTTGGTCAACAATACTTACATGACCTCTACTAGTAGGTCTTATATTTGAAACAGTAGGGGTAAAAGCATGAAAATCATGATTTTTAGTTGCACCTAATGTATCCATACTCATCGGCTGAACATGCCACTGTAAATCTGGAAGCTCAAGTGATGGATCACTTTTTGCAAACATGCAGAGCTGGCTTGCTCCCATCGTCATTGGACCAGATCTTTTAAATACGTATTCAAGTCCAATCATTAAATTCCCAAATAAACTATTAATCTTTTTGTTCAGTGATTTTAATCCGTTAATTTTATAAATCGGTCGAAGCATTAAATGATCATGCAAATTTTCACCAACACCACTTAAATCTTTAACAGTTTCAATACCTAAGTCTTTTAATTTTTCTGGATTTCCTATTCCTGATACTTGTAATATTTGA
>JAOJEG010000050.1 GCA_028226535.1 Candidatus Pelagibacter sp.
CACATAACTGTAATGAATTAAGAAAAGATGATTTAGATAAAGACATTTCAATCTCTGGATGGGTTAATAAAAAAAGAGATCATGGAAACCTTTTATTTATTGATCTAAGAGATAACTATGGAATTACCCAATGTATTATTGATAAAGAGAATAAAAATTTTTTAGACTTAGAAAAAACTCAACTTGAAACGGTTATTAAAGTTAGTGGGAAAGTTGTTAACCGTTCTGATGAAACAATTAATAAAGACATTGAAACAGGCGAAATTGAAGTTGTTATAAATGAATTTGAAATACTGGGAACTTGTAAAGAATTGCCAATGCCGGTTTTTAGTGATCAAGAGTACGCTGAAGAAATAAGATTAAAATATAGATTTTTAGATTTAAGAAGAAAAAAAATTCATGAAAACATAATTTTAAGATCAAAAGTAATTTCATATATCAGAAATGAAATGAATAAGCTTGGTTTTTTAGAATTTCAAACACCAATTTTAACCTCATCAAGTCCAGAAGGTGCAAGAGATTTTTTGGTTCCAAGCAGACTTAACCCTGGAAAATTTTATGCATTACCACAAGCACCTCAGCAATTTAAACAATTAATAATGGTCTCTGGTTTTGATAAATATTTTCAAATAGCACCGTGTTTCAGAGATGAGGATGCCAGAGCTGATAGAAGTCCAGGAGAATTTTATCAACTTGATCTAGAGATGTCATTTGTTGAACAAGAGGATGTTTTTAATGTTGTTGAAACTTTATTAGTAAATACCTTTAAAAAATTCTCAAATAAAAAATTAATGTACAATAATTTTCCAAAAATTTCATATGCTGATGCAATGTTAAATTATGGAAGTGATAAACCTGATTTAAGAAATCCATTAATTATAAATGATATTACAGAAATATTTACAAGAGAGGACGTATCTTTTGAAATATTTAAAAAACTTGTAAAATCTGGCTCGAAAGTAAGATGTATTTCAACTAAAAATACAAAAGACAAACCAAGAAGTTTTTTTGATAATATTGATAGGTGGGCGAAAGAACAGGGTGCATCTGGATTAGCATATTTTACTTTTGAAAAAAGTGAACAGCTTTCAGCTAAAGGGCCGATTGGAAAGTTTTTTTCACATGATGCATTAGAAGAAATTATGAAAAAGACTAATTCAGAAGTTGGAGATAGTATTTTCATGGCATGTGGAAAGCAAAATGAGTTAGAAAAAATTACCTCATTAGCCAGAGATAAAATTGCTAAAGATTTAGATTTAATTGACGATGATGTATTTGCATTTTGTTGGATTGTTGATTATCCAATGTTTGAGAAAGACGAAGTAACTAATAAAATTGAGTTTAGTCATAATCCATTTTCTATGCCACAGGGAAATTTAGCTGAAGAAAATTTAGAAAAACCTTTAGATATATTGGCTTATCAATATGATATTGTCTGTAATGGTATTGAACTTTCTTCTGGTGCGATAAGAAACCATAAGCCAGAACTTATGTATAAACTTTTTTCAATAGCAGGCTACGACAAGAAACAAGTTGATGAAAAATTTAGTGGAATGATTAATGCATTAAGTTATGGAGCCCCACCACATGGAGGAATAGCACCTGGTATTGATAGGATAGTAATGTTGCTAGCGAATGAAAAAAATATTAGAGAAGTAACAATGTTCCCTATGAATCAAAATGCACAAGACTTAATGATGAAAGCTCCATCTAACGTGAGCGAAGACCAATTAAAAGAACTAGGTATCGCTATAAAAAATAAGAAATAAAATTATTTTTTACCTTTTAAACTTATTTTAACGTCTGAAAGATCTACTAAATTTTTCTTATAATTATTTCTTACAAAACCTTTGCTGGTTATATCTTTTACAATTTTTAACAATTGATTTTGGTCTTCAGATTGATTTTCGTCGTTTAGAGCAGACTCACTACCACCAATCGAAGGTGTATGAGCTAGATCTTCTCTATTTTGATATGATATTGCTAATTCTCTAAAAATATAATCTAGAATTGAACTTGCACTTAGTATTCTGTCATTACCATGCACTTTTCCAGATGGTTCAAACTTTGTGCCAACAAATGCACTTATGAATTCATCAAGTGGTACACCATATTGAAGTCCTAATGAGACGGCTATCGCGAAATTATTCATTAGAGCTTTTACTAACTCTCCTTCTTTGCTTGTATCAATGAAAATTTCTCCTATTTTGCCATCCTCGTACTCACCAGTATGTAAGTAAACTTTATGATCTCCAATAGTAGCTTTTTGGATGTAACCTTTTCTTCTATCTGGCATTCCAAATCTTTTACCACCTCTTTCAGATGATTTATTGAAGTTTGCAATAATATTTTCTTTGTTTTCAGTGCTAGCTTGGTTAACTTCAGCTATGACTTCTACCTCTTTACTTTTAATGACTTTATTATTATTTGGATCAAGACTTTTTGTTTTACGATTATCAAGTTTTACGTCTAGTACCTCGAATTTTCCATCATCTCTTTTTTCAAGATTTTTTAACTCGGTTTCATTTATATCATCCAAATAATGATTAACTTTAAACGTACATGTGTAGTAAGTCTCAACTAAATATTTTGCCATTTAACTCCAATTTAAATTTTAATTTGAATATTGAATCAATTAATTTATATACAAATTCATATTTTAGTCTAATTTAAATTATACAATTTTTAATTGAATAAATAAAAAAATTTTATGTTGACACTTTTAAAAAAAATTTTCACTTGGTGGAATCAAGATACCTTTGGTACCAGATTAAAAACAATTTTTTTTGGAAAATTAGTTGGTAGTGATGAGCTTGGTAACAAATATTATGAAAGTAAAAATGGAAAGAGATGGGTTATTTATGCAAATACTATTGATGCCTCTAAAATACCTGTGGAATGGTACTCTTGGATACATTTTACACCTAATAAAATAGAAAAAACCCATGAACTTAAAAAATATGATTGGCAAAAACCACATCAATCTAATTTAACTGGAACTAACAAAGCGTATTATCCAAACAAAGATAAAGATGGAATCAAAAA
>JAOJEG010000051.1 GCA_028226535.1 Candidatus Pelagibacter sp.
GTGATCATTTATTATTTAAATAATTTTTCACATGTGTTAGGTAGCACTGAGAGAATAGCTTTAATAACTGCAACGACAACTCCTTTAATAATTCTAACCTTAATAAATGGGTTTATGATCTATAAAATAAATGACAAATAAAATTTTTTTAAGATTAGTTTTTTTAATAATTATTGCATTTAATGTTAATGCAATGGAAGAATTCAACTTTAACATTACAGAGGTTGAAATTCTTGAGAATGGAAATATTTTTAAGGGAATTAAAAAAGGTACCGTAACATCTAACGATGGCATTATATTAACTGCTAATGAGTTTATATATAATAAGGCTCTCAACAAATTAAATGCAAAAGGCAATGTTAAAATTGAGGATAAGATTAATAAATACGTTTTATTCACAGATAACGCCATATATTTGAAAGATGAAAGCATAATCATAACTCAAGGTAAATCAAAAGCTATAGATTTAAATGATGATATGATAATTGAGGGTAGTGAGTTTACATATAATAAATCTCTCAACACTATCAATGCTAAAGAAAAAGTAATAATTGAAGATAAAATAAGAAATTATAAATTATTATCTGAAGATATTACATATTTGAGAAATCAAGAAAAAATTTTCACAAAAGGAAAAACCCAAGCCTTAATTAATTCTAAATACGATTTAGTGTCTAAAGATGTTGTTTTTTTTAAAAACAATATGCAATTAATATCTAATCACGACACAAGAATTATAGATAGTAATAAACAGTTATATAATCTTTCTAAATTTGTTTTTTCAATTGATAAAGAAGAATTAAAAGGTGAAAAAATACTAATTACAACAAATTATAATTTGCCTAAGAGTGATAAATATTTTTTTTCGAGTGGAATTTTTAATTTAAAAGAAAAAAAATATATTGCTAAAAATACAAAAATTGAACTTCATAAAGATATATTTGATGATCCTGAAAATGATCCAAGATTGTTAGGGGTTTCATCAAGTCATAAAAATGATATTACAATTATTAATAAAGGAATATTTACTAGCTGCAAAAAAAGTGACAATTGCCCTCCATGGTCTATTAAAGCAGAAAAAATTACACACAATAAAACAAAAAAACAATTAATCTATGATAATGCATTTTTAAGATTGTATGATGTTCCAGTATTTTATTTACCTAAATTTTTTCATCCTGATCCATCTGTGAAAAGGCAATCTGGATTTTTACAACCAAGATTTAATAGTTCTAATATTTTAGGTAGTTCTTTTACAATACCTTACTTTAAAGTTTTAAGTGAAGCTGACGACTTAACTATTACGCCAACAATATTCGATAAAAATATACAAATGGTTCAAAATGAGTACAGAAAAGTGACCAAAAATTCAAATCTGATTGTTAATTTTGCACATACAAATAATTATAAATCCAGTCTGTCTAATAAAAAAAAAAGTATTAATCACTTATTCACTAAGTTTGATTTAGATCTAAATCTAGAAAACTATTTGTCTAGTAATTTATTTTTGTCAATCGAACGAACGAATAATGATAATTATCTCAAAGTATTTGATACTCAACTTGAGCATGAAGATAATTCTCTTAAACCTGATAATAATGATATTTTAGTTAATTCATTTAAATTAGCTCTTGATCATGAAGAATATGATTTTACAGTCAATTCACTTATTTATGAAGATTTAAAAGCTAATAGTAGTGACAAATATCAGTACATAATACCTCAATACGTTTTTAATAAAACACTAAGTGAAAATTTCTTGAATGGATCACTTTATTTAAGTTCAAGTGGCGCTAATGATTTGAAGAACACAAATGATTTAAAATCAAATATTATAAACGATTTTACATATAGTGGATTTGACATATTAACAAATAGTGGTCTTAAAAATAACTTCAATATAAGAGTAAAAAATTTAAATTCTATAGGTAAAGATAATTCTAATTATAAATCTAGTCCTCAAATTGAATTAATGAGTATTGCTGAAATAACATCAAGCCTTCCTATGATGAAAGAAGATGAAAAATACAAAAATTTTTTAACACCTAAATTTTCTTTAAGATTTAACCCGGGTGATATGAAAAATTATGCTTCTTCAGAAAAAAAAATGGATGTATCAAATATTTTTAATCTAAACAGAATTGGATTGGAAGACTCATTTGAGGCAGGCAGATCTTTAACGGTTGGTATTGATTATAAAGTAGAAAATTTAGAAAATATAAATAAATATTTTGATTTAAAACTTGCGACTGTTTTTAGAGACAAGGAAGAAAATTTTATTCCAAAATCAACTACAATCAATAAAAAAAACTCCAATATTTACGGTCAAATTTTAAATAATTTTTCGGAAAATTTTAATTTGAATTATAATTTTTCAGTAGCGGATGATCTAAAATCATTACAATACAATAATATAGGAGCAGAATTAAAGATAAATAATTTTATAACATCATTTAACTATATTAAAGAAAGTGGTGATATTGGTTCAAGTAATTTAATTGGAAATACTACTGAATACAGATTTAATGACCAAAATTTTGTAACTTTTAGCACTAGAAGAAATAGAGAAATTAATCTTACAGAATATTACGATTTAGTATATGAATATAAAAATGATTGTCTGATTGCTGGCGTAAAATATAAAAAAAGTTATTATGAAGATAATGATATAAAACCATCTGAAAATTTACTTTTCACGATATCATTTGTTCCATTAACCAATTATGAATATGCAGCTGACGATTTGGTTAATTAATTTTTATGAAGATAAGAAGATATATTTTAATATTTATAATACAGCTTACATTTTTTAACAATATTGCTAAATCTGTAGAAAATAAAATTATTTTTAAAATAAATAATGAAATTATTACAACTCTAGATTTATTAAACGAAATAAAATACTTAAACACACTAAACACAGATTTCAAA
>JAOJEG010000052.1 GCA_028226535.1 Candidatus Pelagibacter sp.
CAATAATAAAAGCTGCTAAAAAATATGAAAAAAAGGGAAAATTAGACAAAGCAAAAAAAAGATATGAAAAAGCGCAAGCTTTATTAATCAAATCAAATAAAAAAAAACCACTTCAAGCTGACACTTTAAACTATTTAGGTTTTACAACTAGAAAACTGGGAGATTATGAAAATGGTGAAAAATATTATCTTTTAGGACTAGAAATTAATCCAAATCACGTTGGTATTAATGAATATCTAGGTGAGCTGTATGTAGCAACTAATAGATTAGATTTAGCAAAAGAAAGATTGAAAATATTAGCAAGCTGTAATTGTGAAGAGTATACTGAGTTAAAAGAAATTATTGATGGTACAAAAAAATCTAAATATTAATCTTTATGCTTGATATCCAAGATCCAATTGAAGCTCGACAAGTTATAAGAGAAAATAAATATACCGAGCAAACAGCAGGAACAGCAAATAAATTTGTTCAGGGTAACCTTTGTATTCTTCCAAGCAAGTACGCGATGGATTTTGCATCTTTTTGCCAAAAAAACCCAAAACCTTGTCCGCTGATTGGTTTTGGAACTAAAGGAGATCCTTCATTAAAAGATTTAGGAGATATAGATATTCGTACTGATGTACCTCAATATAGAATTTGGGAAAAAGGAAAACTTATAGATGAACCATTTGATATTAAAAAATATTGGAATGATGATTTAACAACATTTGTTTTAGGTTGTTCCATGTCTTTTGAATTGCCTTTGATTGAAGCAGGAATTCCAATACAACACATTGAAAATAATACTATTGTTCCAATGTACCAGACATCAATTGATTGTAACCCCGCAGGGCAGTTTTCAGGAAAACTTGTTGTATCAATGAGACCATTAATTGCAAAAGATGCTATTAGATCAATTCAAATTAGCTCAAGGTTTCCAGCGGTTCATGGAGCTCCTGTTCACTTAGGAGACCCGGCTGAAATTGGAATAAAAGATATAATGAAACCTGAATATGGAGATGCTCCAAGAGCATTTCATAATAATGAAATTCCAGTTTTTTGGGCATGCGGAGTTACTCCACAATCAGTTTTAGAAAATTCAAAACCTGATTTTTGTATAACCCATAGTCCAGGAAAAATGCTTATTACTGATAAATTAAATAATGATTTAGCTGCTCTATAATTAATTTCCTAAAAAAACTTTAGTAACTTTTTCATTATCGATTAGTTCTTCTGAATTTCCGTGTATAACCAATCTTCCACTTTCAAGCACATATCCTCTATCAGCCATACTAAGAGCTAATCTTACATTTTGTTCTACAAATAAAATTGAAATTCCCTCTTTAACAATATTTTTGAATATCTTTATCAAATCTTTCATGACCATGGGTGATAAACCTAAAAAAGGCTCATCAACCATTAATAGTTTTGGTAAACCCATCATACCTCTTGCAATTGCAAGCATTTGTTGTTCACCCCCAGACATTGTTTTGGCAAGTTGATTTGATCTTGTCTCTAATTTTGGAAAAATTTTATATATTTTCTCTAATGAATTAGATAATTCATCTTTTGCTTTTGGATGCCAAGCACCAAGTAATAAATTTTGTTTTACTGTTAAGTGTGGAAAAACTCTTCTTCTTTCAAGCACATGTGAAATACCTAATTCAGTTCTTTTATAAGTTGGAATATTTGAAATTAAATTATTTTCAAAATTAATAGTACCGTTCTTATGTTTCACTAAATTACTAATGGTATTTAAAATAGTGCTTTTACCAGAGCCATTTGGACCAAGAAGAGCAACCATTTCTGCTTTATCTACGTTAATTGAAACGTCCCAAATAACCTGGAAATCATCATACAGAACATCAATGTTTTTAATATCAAGCAGCATCGAAAGTTCCTAAATATGAATCTATCACTACTTTGTTTTTTTGAATCTCTTTTGGGGGTCCAAAAGCAATATTTTTACCTTGATCCAAAGCTAAAACATTATCAGAAATTTCCATGATTATATTAATGTTATGTTCAATTGTAATTATGGTTACTCCAGTTTTTTTAAGTTTTTTTATAAGCTCAACCAAACCAGGAATTGTTTTTTGATCAACTCCACCTGTTACTTCGTCCATTAAAAGTAATTTTGGTTCTATTGCCATTGCTCTTGCCATCTCTAGTCTCTTTCTTTGCCCAGTTGATAGCTCTTTTGCAAAATGATGTCTCTTTTCAATCAAATCTACAAAGTCAATAATTTCAAGAGCCTTATCTCTAGCTTTTTTTATATTCTGTTCTTTAACGAAAGCTCCAATCATAACGTTTTCAAGCAGAGTTTGATCAGCGAATGGTTTTAGTTTTTGAAAAGTTCTTCCCACTCCTAAATTGCTTATTTTATCAGGACTTAAACCAAAAATGTTTTTTTCAAAAAAATCTACCTTTCCACTATCAGCTTTTGTATAACCTGTAATTAAATCAAATAAAGTTGACTTACCAGCACCATTAGGTCCAATAATTCCAAGTATACTTCCTTCATCTACATTAAATGAAATATTGTCATTTGCTTTAATGCCTCCAA
>JAOJEG010000053.1 GCA_028226535.1 Candidatus Pelagibacter sp.
GCCATTATACTTCTTTCCTCAACTCCTGACTCAGCTGCAGATGTTGCAAAACCTGATCTTAAACTGTGACCAGAGTAATTTTTACTATCTATACCCACTAAATTTAAGTATTTTTTTATTAAAAGCGCTACTGTTTGATCAGTCAACCTATTGTCTGTCAATTTAGAACCTTTTGAAAACCTTCTAAACAATGGTCCTGAGTTAATGTTTGATATCTTAATCCATTTTTTAAGTGATAATACCGGACAATATTGCGAGCTCTCGAAGTAGGGCAGTCCTTTTAAAGTACCTTCTCCAAATTGGTCTGTTTTAGATCTTTTTAAAGTGATTTTAAGGCCTTCTGGAACAAAATCTAAATCGTCATAATCTAATGATACTATTTCATTTCTTCTAAAACCTCCTGAAAATCCAATCAAGATAATTGACCTATCTCTTATTTTTTTGATTTCATCATCTTTATTTTTATCTATTACATTAATTATTTGTTTTAAATTATTGATTAATAATGGTTTTTTTCCTTTTTGGATACTTCCTTTTCTTCTTTTTATTCCCATTACATTTTCAATTATCGATGGATGTTTAGTGTCTAAATAATGCCCTTTTAATTTATGAATAACGCCTATTGATACCAATCTTCGTTTTAAAGTGCTCATTTTTATATCTTTAGTAGATAAATGAGTAAGGTATAAAGATACAATTTTTGGTTCTGATGGAAGAGATTTAAATCCATTCTGAACACAAAATAAGCTAAAATCATCAAAATCTGATTTATAAGCTCTAACAGTATTATTCGCTTTAGAGCTTTGCAAATTCAAGAGTGTTTCTTCTTGTAAAGCTTTTAAATCTGTTATTATATTATTCATTATTATTACTATTGATAACCATTAATTATCGTTAATAATATATTATATGTTTTCAATGTCAATAGTTAAATTTTAAAGATTATATATGAAAATTTGATAAGAATTTATAATGAATGATATTTTGAGTATTATAGTTGCAGGTATATTCTCCTGCATAATTCTAGACGTTCTTGGATATTTTTTAAAATTTATTGGAATTCCAGAGCCTTCATGGGGAATTGTAGGAAGATGGACTTATTATATGATCAAAAATGCAATTTTTTATAATCCTAAAATTATTGATATGCCCAAATTTAAATATGAAATCTTACTTGGGTGGATTTTCCATTATTATATATCATTATGTTGGGCAGTTATTTATTATTTTATCTTCATAATACTTGGGGTTAATATGTCATATTTTTCAGGGCTAATTTTTGGAGCTACCACTACATTGGCACCATTATTGATATTTTTGCCTTTTACGGGTCAGGGTTTCTTAGCTTCAAATACAGAAAACCCAGTTAAAATATCTTTAGTTTTTTTGATCAGACATTCACTATATGGTCTGGCTATGTTTGAGGGATTTAGATGGTTTACATAATGATATCAATAACTTAACATTTAAAACTAAACAAAATGATTAGAAAATTAGAACGAAAAGATAAGAAAAATTGGATAAAATTATATTGTGGATACGCTAAATTTTACAAAGTCCCAATGAATCAAGAGATTTTAGATACACTTTGGGAGTGGATACATAATGAAACTCATGATGTTAATGCAATTAGTTATGAATTTGAGGGTAAAATCGTAGGTATTGCTCATTATAGAACAATGCCAAGACCAATTAAGGGCCAATATATTGGTTTTTTAGATGATTTGTTCGTAGAACCAGAATTTAGAGGCCAGCAAATAGCTCAAAAACTTATTAGTCATCTAAAATCCTTATCTGAAGACAATAATTGGGATGGAATTCGTTGGATCACCCACTCTTCCAATGAAAATGCAAAGAAATTATACGATAAAATAGCCAATAAAACAGGTTTTGAACTCTATGAACTTAAAGGGGACTAAGTTTCAGCTAAAAGTCTGGAATTATTTGAGGAAAATACCAAAAGGTAAAGTTAAAACCTACCTTGAAGTTGCTAAAGCCATTGGCAAACCTAAAGCTTTTAGGGCAGTTGCTAACGCTGTAGGCAAAAACCCCTATCCTCCTAAAATACCCTGTCATAGAGTGATAAGATCTGATGGAAGCCTGGGTGGCTACTCAGGAAAAGGTGGGATTCAGCAAAAAAGGCGGTTACTAAGGTTGGAGAAGGTCTTGATAAAATAGCGTTTATTATATACCAAATCCTTAAATTAACCCCTAAAATAAACACTTTTAAGTTATTTTAATCCTTTTTCCCATCAATGGTATTATGCACCCTTCAGTTGTACTAGATATCGATCTTTGCTTAAAATAAGGTGCTCTATGGCCGTTTAAAGCGCATATTCTGATAGTGCATTGCTCTATTTTTCAATGATAGCAATCATTTTAGAATGTGAATAAAAAGGTTGTTTTTTTGTTATTTTTGCCCTCCCTACTGTACTTTAATATCAATTATTTGTCTTAGAATGTTTAAAAGTGTTGATATTAAATAATT
>JAOJEG010000054.1 GCA_028226535.1 Candidatus Pelagibacter sp.
AATTTTATGAAGCATAAATTGTTCTAATTCAGGTAGTTCAGATAAACTTATGTTTTCTAGATTAATTTCTTCAAAATTATCATTAAGATTTCCAAGTAAATATCTAAAAGTGTTTCTAATTTTTCTATAAGAGTCAGCATGCTGATCTAAGATTGAGTGATCAATTCTTAAATCTTCTGCATAATTAGATGAAGCTACCCAAATTCTTAAAATATCAGCGCCATATTTTTTCAAAATATCCTCCGGAGCAATTACATTTCCAAGAGATTTAGACATTTTTAATCCTTTTCCATCAACAACAAAACCATGTGATAAAATTGACTCGAACGGAGCTTTTCCTCTTGTTCCACAAGACTCAAGCAATGATGAATGAAACCATCCTCTATGTTGATCTGAACCTTCAAGGTACATCGATGCTGGCCATTTTAAATCTTCTCTTTTCTCTAAAACAAACGAATGAGTAGATCCACTATCAAACCATACTTCAACAATGTCACTTAATTTTTCATAGTCTTCTGACTTATATTTTTCACCTAAAAATCTTTGTGGATCGTCTGAAAACCAGCAATCAGAACCTTCTTTTTCATAAATATTTGCAATATTTTCATTAACCTCATCATCAATCAATATCTCTTTGGTTTTTTTATTCACAAAAATTGGAAGAGGAACTCCCCAAACTCTCTGCCTTGAAACACACCAGTCAGGCCTTGTCTCAATCATTGATCTTAATCTTTCTTTTCCTTTACTAGGATAAAACGTTGTCTCATCAAGAGACTTTAAAGCTGTCTCTCTCAATTTATGACTTTCCATTGATATAAACCATTGTGGTGTTGCTCTATGAACCAATGGAGCCTTAGATCTCCATGAATGAGGATAAGAATGTGTTAGCTCACCATTAGCTAATAAATTTTTTTGTTCTTTCAGTTTTTGAATAACAATTGGATTAGCTTTAAAAATATGATTGCCTTCAAATAAATGAACGTTCTTAGTATATTTCCCATCACCATCTACTGTTTCAATAGCTTTAATCCCATGGTTTAGACATAAATTAAAATCGTCAGGTCCATGACTTGGTGCACAGTGCACAATGCCCGTACCCTGATCCGTTGTTACAAATCTTGCCTCTAACATCGGAATATTATATTCATAACCCAAATTGAAAAAAGGGTGACTACAAATGGTGTCTTTAAAATCTTTTCCTTTAAATTTTTTAATTTTCTTATAATCTTTTATGGAACATTCTTTTAAAACTGAGTTTAATAAAGCTTCAGCAATAACTATCTTCCTATTTTTAAAATCACCATCATCATTTAATTGTATTAATACATAATCAAGAGCTTCATTATAAGCTAAAGCTTTGTTCGCTGGTATAGTCCAAGGAGTTGTTGTCCAAATAATAATCTCACTTTCTTCAAGCTCTTTTATGTTAGATGATTTTACAGGGAAGGACGCATAAATAGTGTCTGATTTATGATCTTGATATTCAACTTCTGCATCTGCAAGTGCAGTTTTTTCAACTGTAGACCACAAAACAGGTTTGAAACCTCTGTATAAACTTCCCTCTTTTAAAAATTTTCCTAATTCTCTTACAATTTGAGCTTCAGCATCATAACTCATTGTAGAGTAATAGTTTTCCCAATCACCTATAACACCTAGTCGTTTAAATTGTCCTTTGTGAACTTCAATCCATTTTTCAGCAAATGATCTACATTCTTTTCTAAATTCAACTATCGGTACTTCATTTTTGTTTTTTTTATTTTTTTTATATTGCTCTTCTATTTTCCATTCAATTGGCAAACCATGACAATCCCATCCAGGAACATAGATTGAGTCTTTTCCATCCATTTGATGAAATTTAACTATGATGTCTTTTAAAATTTTATTTAAAGCAGTACCCATATGAATATTGCCATTTGCATAAGGAGGGCCGTCATGTAAGACAAATTTTTCTTTTCCTTTGCTAGATTGTCTAAGCTCTTTATATAGATTAATTTTTTTCCAATATTCTAAAATTTCTGGCTCTCTTACTGGTAAATTAGCCTTCATAGAAAAGGCTGTTTTTGGAAGATTGATTTGTGAATTACTCATTATGCTCTCTTTGCTATTTTTAAGTCTAATTTAATTTGAGATTTTAACTTATTAATACTTTTAAATTTTTTTTCTTTTCTTATAAATTTTAAAAACTCAACTGATAAGTGCTTATTATAAAGATTTCCAGAAAAATTAAACAAATGCACCTCTAATAAGATTTTTTTTTGATTAAATGTTGGTCTATAACCGAGATTTGCTATCCCTTTTAAAATTTTAAGATTATTTTTTCTTAAAACTTTTACTGCATACACACCTGGTTTAGCTAACACATAATCTTTTATATCTATGTTGCATGTTGG
>JAOJEG010000055.1 GCA_028226535.1 Candidatus Pelagibacter sp.
AAACGAAAAGATTGTTTTTGATGTTGCAAATTTTTATAAAAATTCAAAAAATTACGAAAAAGCAATTGAATATTATACTAAAATTATTTCATCCTTGGATGATAACTCAGACATCAAATCAGATTTATTATATAGAAGAGGTGGTAGTTATGAACGATTAGGGGATTATCAAAAAGCTGATGAAGATTTAAAATATTCATTAAAAATTAATCCAGATGATGCTTATGTTTTGAATTACTTAGCCTATTCATGGTTAGAGCGGGATTATAAAATTGATCAAGCGATGGAAATGTTAGAAAAAGCATATGCTCTAAGAAGTAATGATCCTTATATTACAGACTCGATAGGGTGGGCGTATTATTTAATAGAAAATTATATTGAAGCAGAAAAATATATTAAAAAAGCAGTTGAACTAATGCCCGAAGATCCAACTGTTAATGATCACTATGGTGATATTTTATGGAAATTAAATAGAAATATTCAAGCCAGATATTTTTGGAACTATGTCCTAAGTTTAGATGATGCAGATGAAGAAATTAAAAAAAAGATAAATATAAAAATTATAGAAGGTCTCCATAATTCTTGATGAAAATCTATGAAGTAAAATCATTTGCTAAGATCAATTTGGCTTTACATGTTACTGGCAAACTAACCAACCTTCATAAAATTGAGAGTGTTGTTAATTTTATCGACTTATATGATAAGATATTTATCAAAAAAATTGATAGTAATAAACACGATATTTCTTTCATAGGTAATTTTTCTAAAAATATAAAAAAAGATAATACGGTTAGTAAACTATTTAAAGTTTTAGAGGACAAAAAAATTTTAAATAATAAAAAATTTCAAATTAAGATTAAAAAAAATATCCCTCACGAAGCAGGTCTTGGAGGAGGGTCGATGAATGCCGCTACAATTTTTAATTTTTTAATTCAAAGAAAATTTATTAAGATTAATCAAAAAAAAATTTTACAAATTTCAAAATTAATTGGTTCTGATGTAATTTTGGGCATTAATCCAAAGAGTGCAATTTTATCATCAAATGGGATTGTTAAAAAATTTTCAAAAACTTCAAGGTTTAATATTTTACTTATCCGTCCAAATTTTGGATGCTCTACAAAAAAAATTTACTCAGAAGTAAAAGAGTTTAGTAAACCTATGTTGAATAATCCTCGAAAAAATATGATGAATTTAAAGTCTTTGTTAAAATATAAAAATGACTTAGAAAAAATTGCATTTACAAAGTACCCAAAGCTTAAAATATTAAAATCTTTTTTAGAAAATTTAAACCAACCCTTATTTGTAAGAATGACTGGATCTGGTTCAGTTATAGTTGCGTATTATCAAAAAAAACAAGATTGCAAATTAGCAAAAGTTAGATTTAAAAGAAAATTTAAAAATTATTGGTGCAATATATCAAAAACTATATAAATTTTATTTTTTTGTGTTATATGAAAGCAAGATTGGGGCGTAGCCAAGTGGTAAGGCACTGGTTTTTGGTACCGGCATCCTAGGTTCGAATCCTAGCGCCCCAGCCACATATGGATAACTTTTTAGATAAAATTTTTTTTAGATCTCGTAATCTTGATTATATAAGTCAAAATCTTATTGATTTAACAAATCAAACTCCTGCAAATAAAATTTTTGAAGCACTTAATTCTTACTCTAATAATAGTGAAGTGAGATACGTTGGAGGTTGTGTAAGAAAGATTATTAAAAAACAAATTGTTGATGATATTGATTTAGCCACAAATTTAAAACCTAGTGAAGTTTGTGATGCTCTTAAAAAAAAAGAAATTAATTTTTATGAAACTGGTATTGAGCATGGAACAGTCACTGCAATAATCGAGAATAATAAATATGAAATTACTTCTTTGAGAAAAGATATTTCTACAGATGGACGACATGCAAAAGTAGAATTTTCTATTGATTGGAAGGAAGATGCAGCCAGAAGAGATTTTTCGATTAATTCAATTTATTCAGATAAAGATGGAAATTTGTTTGATCCTTATAATGGCAAGAAAGATCTTGAAGAAGGTAACGTTAATTTTATTGGAGATGCAGAAAGCAGAGTAAAAGAAGATTACTTACGTATTCTTAGGTACGTAAGATTTTTTATAAATTATTCTAATCAAAGCCATGATCCAAAAATAATTAAGATTATTAAAAGAAATATTGGTGGTGTTTCCAAATTATCATCAGAGAGATTGTTAGATGAATTCAAAAAATTAACAAAAACAAATGCATTCTTAAAAATATTTAATGACAAAACTTGTTTAGAGTTAATAAAAATAATTTTCCCTCAACTTACAAACTTAGATAATTTTATGAAATTAAATTC
>JAOJEG010000056.1 GCA_028226535.1 Candidatus Pelagibacter sp.
GTTTTCCTTCAGAGGAATCTAAAAAATTAACAAAAGTGGCTTTATTAAATTATTGTGGGGCTGCAATTTTGATGCCATATAAATTATTTCATTCAGAATGTAAAAAACTTAAATATGATTTGGAATTATTACAAAATACATTTGCTACTTCATTTGAACAAGTAGCGCATAGGGTTACATGTTTACAAGATCCAAAACTTCCAGGAATACCATTTCACTTTTTAAGAGTAGATATGGCAGGAAATATTTCAAAAAGATTTTCTTTATCAGGTATTGATATACCAAGATATGGAGGTGCCTGTCCTAGATGGAATGTTTATTCTGCGTTAACTAGACCGGGAGTTATTCAAGCTGCTGTGAGCAAAATGACTAATGGTGAAAAATATGTTTGTATTGCAAGAACAGTTGAAAAAGGTATTGGAAGATTTGGACAAGCAAAAAGTATATTATCAATAGGTCTTGGTTGTGAAGCTAAATATGCAAAAGATTTTGTCTATACAGAAAATATAAATATTAATGATAAATCAACAGAAATTCCCATAGGCGTTTCTTGCAGAACATGTGACAGATTAGATTGTTCACAAAGAGCTTTTCCACCCTTACATAAAAAGTTTGATGTAGATTTAAATACAAGAGGAGTATCTGTTTACGTTAGTGATAATAATTCATAGATAATGATAAAATATATTTTGCCAGCAATTCTTATTTTTTTAATAGTATTGTTTTGGGAAAAAATTACTGAATATGTTGAAAAAAGATTTAATATTAGGCTAAATTACATTTTTGTTAGCTTAATTATTACTGCTATTGCAGTTATCCTTTTACTCCTTAATTACTAGTACCTATGAGTAGTTTTGATTTTTCAAATTATGAATTAGATGAGTCTGATGGTGTTTTTACTTTTAAAAATGAAAACACAACGTTGGGTTTTGTTAGATTTAATGACGAGGGTGAAGTAGAATACATTTTTGTAAACCCCATTTTTAGAAAAAAAGGTATTGCTAAAAAACTTCTAAATCTTGTTAAAGATAAAACAGGAAAATTACCAATACCTCAAGATCCAATTAGTCCTTTAGGAAAGAAATTATTTAAAATCATATAAAATTATCTAAGATTGGTGTAAATAGAGTTTTTCAAAACTAATTAATGCATGAATTTAAAAACATCATATTCATCACTAGAAAATAAGGTTGTCTTTGTATTGGGTGGCTCAACAGGAATTGGCTCAACTTTGGTTGAAGAATTTGCTAAACAAGGTTCTAAAGTTGCTTTTGTAGGCAGAAATGAAGAAGCTTCAAAAGAATTAATTGAAAGTTTAAAAGAATGTAAATTCTCTCCTAAATTTTATAAGTGCGATATCACAGATGTAAATTCTTTAGAAAATGTAATTGCAGAAGTCATAAAATCTATAGGTAACATCAATGTACTTTTAAATAATGCTGCAAATGATGAAAGGCATGAATTTTTAGATACTACCCATGAATATTTTGATTGGGAATATCAAACTAATTTGAAGCCACATGTATTTGCTGCAAAAGCTATAATAAAAAGTATGATTAAGTTAGGTGGTGGATCAGTTATTAATTTAGGATCGATTGGATGGATGAGAAAAAATGAAAAAACAATTCTTTATGGTGTTTTCAAATCCTCATTACATGGACTAACCCACGGACTCGCAAAACGATTTGGTAAAGATAGAATTAGAGTAAACACACTTGTGCCAGGTTGGACAATGACAAAAAAGCAAATTGAAGTTCATCTTGATGAAGAAGGTGAGAAAAAAATTAAAGAAGGTCAGTGTTTGCCTGATAAAGTTTTACCTCAAGATATAGCAAATGCTGCATTATTTTTAGCATCTGATGATAGCAAGATGATCACCTCACAAGATATCGTTGTCGACGGCGGTTGGACATAATTCACTAAACAAATTTTTAAATGGAAATTAATTTATTATTTTTCTTTACAGTTATTCCTGCAATAATTTTATACGGTATAGCAAAATCTGGTTTAGGCGGATCTATGACTTTGATTTCTATTCCACTAATGACAATAGTTATGCCTTTAAATCAAGCACTAGGAATTATTCTTCCTATTTTGATATTTTCAGATTTTATTGCAACTTACAAATATAGAAAAGAATTTGATCTAGCCACTTTAAAATTAATGATCCCATTTGCAGCTATGGGTATAATTATTGGATCTTTAACTTTTTCATTTTTTTCAGAAGAATTATTAAAATTTATTATTGGTCTGATGGGTTTTATATTTGCTGGTCATTATTTCTTTTTTAAAAAAAACAAAGAAGCGATATCTCAAAAAAATTTTCTTAAAG
>JAOJEG010000057.1 GCA_028226535.1 Candidatus Pelagibacter sp.
ACTTTTGGATTTGAAGAATAAAACTTCTATAAAAACTTTTTTAATTGGTGAATCACTTTTAAAAAATTTGACAGAAAATTCTATTTTCTCAGTTTTGTAGTTAAATTAACACCTATTTTACTAAGTTTTTTTACTATTGTTTCTTTATAAGAACTTTTATAGAACATTATTTGTACGATATTTGTTCTTATGCTTACTAAAAAACAAAAAAACCTGCTTTTATTTATCAACAAGAAGTTGAGAAGTTCTGGTGTTTCACCCTCTTATGAGGAAATGAAACAATCACTTAATTTAAAGTCGAAATCAGGAATTCATAGATTAATTAGTGCATTAGAGGAAAGAGGATTCATTAAGAGATTAGCCCACAAAGCAAGAGCTTTGGAGGTGATTAAATTGCCTGAAACGGCATCTGCAAATGATATTTATAACAGTTTCTCACCTAGTGTAATTAAAGGTGGTTTGGATGAAATTAATATTAATTCTGATGAGATGGAAGTTCCTGTACTTGGTAAAATAGCTGCTGGAACTCCAGTTGAAGCTATACAAAATGAAGTATCAAGAATTCCACTGCCAAGTAATCTAGAAAAAAATGGTGATTATTTTGGATTAAAAGTTCAAGGAGATTCTATGATCGAAGCTGGTATCAATGAAGGTGATACAGTAATTATAAGAAGAACAGATACAGCTGATAATGGAAAAATTGTAGTAGCTTTAATTGATGAGCATGAGGCTATGCTTAAAAGAATTCGTAAAAAAGGTAAAGTGGTTGCACTTGAAAGTGCTAATAGAAATTATGAAACTAAAATTTTTGGACCAGATAGAGTTAAAGTCCAAGGAGTTTTGGTATCTTTATATAGAAACTTCTAAAAAAATAGTCTAAACATCACTGATGTCAAAAGTAGCAACTAGATTTGCTCCCTCACCTACTGGAGCTCTTCATATCGGTGGTGTAAGAACTGCGCTCTTTAATTGGTTATTTTCCAAAAATCAAAAAGGGACTTTTCACCTTAGAATTGAGGATACTGATAAAGAAAGATCTAAAGATGAGCATAAAATTCAGATCATTAAATCTTTAAAATGGCTTGGTATAGAACATGATGGCAAAGAATATATTCAATCAACTAAAATTAAAGACCACGTTAATGTTGCAAATGAACTATTAAAAAATGGTAATGCCTATAAATGTTATTGTTCAACAGAGGAAATTGAAGAACAAAAAAAGAGAGCTAGACAAAAAAAACTTCCTTATATTTATAATAGAAAATGGAGGGACATAGCAGAATCTGAAGCTCCTGAAGATATAAAACCAGTCATAAGGTTTAAAAGTAAAATAGATGGATCAACAATATTAAAAGACTTAGTTCAAGGCGATGTTGAAATTGAAAATAGTACAATTGAAGATTTTATAATTTTAAGGAATGACGGCACACCGACATATAATTTATCTGCTACAGTCGATGATCACCAAATGAGTATGACACATATTATTAGAGGAGATGATCATAAAATTAATACTTTCAAACAAATGCAAATTTATTTAGCGATGAATTGGGATTTACCAAAATTTGCACACATACCACTTATTCATACAATAGAAGGTAAAAAATTATCAAAGAGAGACAATGCATCAACATTAGATGACTACTCTAAAATTGGCATAATGCCTGATGCTTTGAGGAATTATTTATTAAGATTAGGTTGGTCTTTTGAAGATAAGGAAATTTTTACTTTAGACGAGAGTATTAAACACTTTAACCTAGAAGGTATTGGAAAATCACCATCCAAACTAGATATAAGTAGAATTTTATCAATGAATGAGCATTACATAAAAAATATTGATGAAAATGAGCTCTATAAACATTTGGTAGAATATTGTGAAATATATAAAGAAAAAATAAATCCATCAAAAGAAGAAAAAATAAAACCATCATTATCTTTTCTAAAAAACAAAGCAAAAACTTTAGAAGATATTTATAACAATGCAAAATACATAATATCTGATGAAGTAAAATTTAAAGCTGAGGATTTAAAATTAGTAGATGAAAAGGCAAAAAAAATTATAAAAGAATTTAATAATACTCTAACAAGTGTAGAAAAATTAAATAAAGAAAATCTTGAACCAATTGTGAATGAATTAATAAAAAAATATGAAACAAATTTTAAAGGAGTTGGTCAACCATTGAGAGTAGCCTTAACTGGATCTAAATTTGGCCCAGGCCTTTATGATATTGTAATTTCTTTAGGTAAAGAAGAAGTTAAAAAAAGATTAAAAA
>JAOJEG010000058.1 GCA_028226535.1 Candidatus Pelagibacter sp.
CACATATACAAGTAGAGATGGTGATAACTCAAATTTAAATCACGATACTTTATATTGCAAATCTTTAGCCCGATCAAAGCATCCAGGATATATTTGTAAAAACCCATTGATGTGTGCACCTGAAGAATTCAATATTGTGATTAATGAATTAACCCAATATGAGGCTGTTTTTCAAAATTGTATGTTGAGAAAAGGTTATAATTATAAGTAATTATATGAGTGTTCATTCTTTTCAAAATATGATTATCTCAAATTTTACAGGAAACTATATGTGGAATAAATATAGAAATGAATCTCAGCAAACAATCTGTGTTATAGGCGTATTAATATTAGCAACTAAATTGTGCAAGGCAGATGGACATTTTTCTACTCAAGAAGAAATGGAAATATTAAAGATTATACCGCATGAGCCACAACAAAAAAATTCTCTCATTAAAATAATGCAAGAAGCTAATAAAGATACTAATCCAATAGAACACGATGCTAAAAACCTTAAAATGTTATTAAAAAACGAACATCCTGAATTTTTAGAATTTATTGTAGCTGTTCTTTATAGGCTTGCTCATAGTGATGGAGTTTATTCTGTTTCAGAGGATGAAGATATTAGAGAAGTTGCAAAAATATTTGAAATTAAAAAAAGTTTTTTGGATTATTCACTTTTTATTTTTAATAAATTATTAAGTAAATTAAAACAATCAACTCCATCAAAGAAAGTAAAGATTAATGCCTAACCTAGATAACATTTTTAATAAGTTTTTTCCTCAATCTCAAACAGGTTCAAAAGGTAAGTTTCTTCTTAGAATGGCTTGGTCAGTCGAAATTTTAGTTGCTCTTATAGGTTTGTGTATTGGTATTATAATTATTAGAGGAGCACAGGGAGCTACAGAAGCATCTGATCTTATGGCAAGAGGGATTAGCCTAAACGATCTTACCATAGGAATGATATTTATTATTGTTGCTGTTGTTGAGTTAACAAAAATACCTTTGGCTACAGCCGTTTATTATTCCGTAAGACTTTCATGGAAAATAATATTTTTAATAGGTTTGTTGTTAGTAAATGTTTCAACATTTGAAACAATTGTAACTGGTTTTGAAAGAATAAACAGGGAAAGAACCAAGGTTGTTGATAAAATGATTGTTGAATATAACAGTATTAAGACTCAAATAGAATTAATTAACGATAATACAAAAGTTAAAACATTCGATATTGATATTAATAATCTTAGAGACCAAAGAACTAAAATTAATTCACAGATAAGCGAAATAACAATAAATGGTCAAAAAAGAATACAGGATATTTTAAATACAGGCTCCAATAAGGACGCAATAGCCCAATTGCAAAGTCAAATTGATACACTGACCAATGATATAAGCACTTTAAGTGCAAAAAAAGCAGACTTACCAAATCAAATTAAAAAAATTGGAATATTAAAAACTAATGAAAAATCAATTTTAGCTGAAATAGCAGCCATAGAAAAAACAATTATAAATAAGGAAAAAGAAAAAAAAATAAAAGAAGAGAAAATAGCTGATTTAATTAAGCAACAAAGTGTGAATACAAGTGGTCAGGTAGATATAATTAAAAATGAAATTACTCTTGCTATCAAGCCTTTGAATGAAGAGTTAGAGGTAATATCTGAAAAAATTAATGATTTAGAAAAAAGGCAAAAAGGTTTTACTTTAGATAAGGAAGATAAAGATCAAAAATTAAGGGATTTAGAAGATAGAAAATTAGAATTAATTTCAAACTCTGAAGGTACAGGAATTGATGATTTAGCTCCAGATAACCAAGTGTTTAGAGTTGCCACATGGTTAAAGGGCTGGTTTGTAATTGATTACAATAAAGAAATTGACAAAATTAATGATCAAATTTTCGAATTAGAAAAACAAAAAGTCAAATCAATTACAGAGAAGAGCTGGTTTGAAAGTATTCTCTCTTATTTCAATAAAAATAGCGAGCTTGATAATGAAGCAATAGATAAACAAATTTCAAGACTTCAAATCCAAATAAGTGATTTTGAAAAAAAAGCAGAACGTGCATTTAATACAGTTGAGGAGTCAGTTTATGCAGATTTACCTAGAGGTGCAATCACAGCTGCTTTTTGGTTATGGTTTGGTGTTTTAAGCTTTATTATATCTGTAACTGGAACATTATTAGCTTTTGCAAGTTTAGTGATGTTAGATCCAAGACTTCATATAATTAGAAATAAAAGAACTGCTCACTGGAAAGGTTTATCTATTAGAATTTCAAAATTGATTGTTTTAATT
>JAOJEG010000059.1 GCA_028226535.1 Candidatus Pelagibacter sp.
GCTTGTTTTTTGAAGATTGGCTAATTGTTTTTCCTGTTGTCTTCGTAACTCATCAGCTCTTTTAAGATTGTTTTCTGCAGCTCCTAATCTTAGTTCAGCCTCATGCCTTCTTACATGTAAGCCAGAAATTCCTGCGGCTTCTTCTAAAATTGCTCTTCGATCAGTTGGTTTTGCAGTCACTAATGCTCCAATACGTCCCTGACTAATCATGGAAGGAGAGTGAGCACCAGTTGAGAGATCCGCAAAAAACATTTGAGCATCTCTAGCTCTTACCTCTTTATCGTTAATATAAAATTTCGAACCCTTATCTTTTTCAATTTTTCTTCTAACACTTATTTGATCTAGTTCACGGTATTGGACAGGTCCTTCATTGTTTTTATTTTCTACATCAATAGAGACTTCTGCAATATTTTTAGAAGCTTTATTAGAAGTGCCATTAAAGATCACATCTTCCATTCCAGAGCCACGCATACTTTTTGCAGATGTTTCTCCCATCACCCATCTCAAAGACTCAACAATATTAGATTTTCCACATCCGTTAGGACCCACTATTCCAGTAAGCCCATCTTCAATTAGAAAATTGGTTTTATCTGCAAAAGATTTAAATCCATTTAATTGGATTTTTTTAAACTCCATGCACTAACTTATATCAGTTTTTCTAGAGCTTTTTTTAAATTTTTATAAGTAAGAGTTTTCTCAAATTTTTTGTTATTTATGACTATCGTAGGAGTAGAATTTACTTTAAAGTTTTTAGCTCCATCTATTCGATCATTTAAAACAAAATCTTCTATTTCTTTATTGTTTATGCATTTTTCAAAATTTAGATCAAAACCTTCACTAGTTAGAAATTTTTGAAGATTTTCATTGGCTTCCTGTACGGAACTACCCTTTACCCATTTTTGCTGGTTGGCATATAAACTATTTAAAATTGCCGAATCACCATCATTTTTGCATTGTGAAACTTTAGAGGCATTGAAGGCCGCAGCATCTAATGGAAAATGTCTGAATTCAATTTTAGCTAAACCAGTATCAAGATATTCTTCTTTTAATTGAGGATATACATCTTTGTGAAAGTTTGCACAGTGACTACAGGTTAAAGACTCAAATGCGATTATAGTTATTTTAGCCTCTTTGTTACCAACATATATTCTTTTTATTTCCTCAGCGTTAATACTCGAGATGCTGCTAAAAAATATAAGTATAAAAGCTATAAGTTTTTTCATTTTTTTTTAAAGACCCTGGTTAATTCGATAAGTGAATTTTTTATTTTATCATTCTTAACATTATTAATTTTATCTTGGTATTTATTAATTGCGACATTTTCTTGTTTAGTGTCAGATTTAGTAAAAATTTTTTGCTCATCATCAAAACTAATAAATTTAAGTTTTTCAACCACTGTATAACCAAAAAAGCTATTCATCTTATCCATTATGTCTTTTTTTGAATACTCCATATCAACCTCATGGCCTCTTTTAACCATTATCAATAAAGTGCTTACTCCAAACTTATTAGAGTTTTTAAATGTTTTGGGGTAACAAACTTTAAATAAATCCTCCCCAACTATATATTTCCAGTTATTTAAAGTTTCAGAATAAATATGTCCTTTTTTATTTATAATTTTTTTTACATTCTTTGGCAAAGTGTCTTTAAACGATCTTAAACCTTGAATGGTTTTATTTCTCTGCTTAGTATTATCTTTAAATTGCATATGAAAGAATTAATAATAACAAATAAAATTCTCAATTGGTACGATATTCATAAAAGAACATTGCCCTGGAGAAAAAAAACTTCCTCTAAAAAAAAGCAATATTATACCCTGGTTAGTGAGTTTATGTTGCAACAAACACAAGTTACAACTGTAATTCCATATTTTAATAGATTTATTAAATACATTCCAAACTTAGAAGTTCTTGCAAAATTTAACGATCAAAAATTAATTAAGCTGTGGGAGGGACTTGGTTATTATTCAAGAGTTAAAAATTTAAAAAAAACTGCACAAATTGTTGTCAAAGATTTTAATAAAAATTTACCTAATAACTTTTTAGACCTTAAGTCACTTCCTGGAATTGGTGATTATACTGCAAGCGCCATTATGGCTATTGCATTTAATAAACCTATTATTCCTTTAGATGGTAATATCGAAAGAGTTTTAAAAAGATATCTTTATTTAAAGAATGAAAATCAAATTCAAAAAGATAATTTGGTCAAACAAAAAAAAATATTTGGCACATCTTTAAGAGCTAGCGATTATGCTCA
>JAOJEG010000006.1 GCA_028226535.1 Candidatus Pelagibacter sp.
ATTAGAAATTGAAAAATCCCAATTAGAAGATAAATATAAATCTCTTTTAGAAGAACACACTAATTTAGCAAAAAAACTTGAAGAAATTCAAAATAAAGAAAAATTAGAGCAAAAAAAACAAATAGAATTTTCTGAAAAAATTGATGAATTAAATCAGGAAACAGATACTTTGTTAGATGAGATAGACAAATGGCAAATGTAAGTATTAAATTTAATAATAAAGAGTTTTTATTGTCATGTGAAGATGGCCAAGAGGAGCATCTAGAAGAATTGTTAATTCAAATTAATCAAAAATTTAATGAACTTAAAAATAATCTCGGAAATTTAGGTGAAAATAAGCTTCTTTTAATTACAGCTGTTAAGATTATGGATGAGTACTATGAAACTAAAAAAAAAGTTGAACAAAAGAAAAATGAATTGAAAGATCTCTCTAATAAATTTAGAGAATTAAAATCACTTATTTATGATTATAGAGATAAAAAAGAAGAGGAGATCAAAGAGTTAAATACCAATCATTTAAATTTTAAAAATGAAATTGAGGCTAATCACAAAAAGTACGAACAATTAATTGATGATGCCGCAGATGAAATATCTAATTTTGTTGAAAAAGCCAAATTAGAAAATATCTCTCAATAAATTTCTGTGAATAAATCCCAAATAAGAAATAAAATTATAAAAATCCGAAAAAAAAAATTTCATAAAGATTTTAAAATCGATTTAGTAAGGTTTATTTCGTTCTTAAAAATTGATAAATTAAATTTTAAAAGTATAGGTGGTTATTATCCATCTAACTATGAAATAGATGATTTAGATATTTTAGATTTATTAGAAAAAAAAAATTTTAAAGTATCCTTGCCAATTATTAAAAAAGATAATCAGATGAATTTTCAAAGTTGGTCAAGAAATGATCCATTAAAAATAAACAAATTTGGTATCCCAGAACCCGTGTCATCTAAAATTTTTTATCCAGATATTTTGTTGGTGCCATTAGTTGCCTATGATAGTAGTTTAAATAGGTTGGGTTATGGCGGAGGTTATTATGATCGCTATATTGAAAAGATAGAAAAAATCAAAAAAGTTACAAAAATTGGTTTAGCATTTTCTTTTCAAAAAATCTCATCTATACCAATTAATCAATATGATAAAAAATTAGATTTTATTGTTACTGAAAAAGAAATTTTAAGATGAAAATATTATTTTTAGGTGATGTGGTTGGAATTTCGGGTTGTTCAAAATTAATGAATAACTTGATGAATGAAATTAGATCAAAAAATATAGATTTTGTTATTGTAAATGGAGAAAATGCAGCTTCGCAGGGAGTTGGTTTGACAAAAGAAATATGTAATGATTTTTTCAATTGTGGAGTAGATGTAATTACAACTGGAAATCATGTTTGGGATCAAAAAGAAATAATGGAGTATATTGATAAAGAAGATAGATTGTTGCGTCCTAAAAATCTTTTTGAGCCAGCACCAGGCAGAGGTTTCAATATTTATAATACTAAAAATGATATTAAAATTGGTGTACTTAATTTAATGGGAAATGTTTTCATGAAAAAGTGCGATGATGTCTTTGAAGTTTCAGAAAAATTTATGAAACAATTTAATTTAAAAAAAGATTATGATTTACTTGTAGTTGATTTCCACGGTGAAATAACTAGCGAGAAAAATGCAATAGGTCATTATTTTGATGGTAAAGCTTCTTTAGTGGTTGGAACTCACACACACATCCCTACTAATGATGCAAGAATATTAATAGGTGGTACTGGTTATCAAACTGATGCTGGCATGTGTGGTGATTACAACTCAGTTATTGGCATGAATGCAGAGAATTCACTAAATAGATTTTTAAAAAAAAATTCAGCAAAACATTTTCCTGCAATTGGTGAAGCGACTTTAAGTGGCGTTATAGTTGAATGTAATATAAATACAGGATTAGCAACAAATATTGAAAGTTATATCTTTGGAGCTCAATTAAAAAATACACATTAAGATTATGGCAGGACATTCACATTGGGCAGGGATTAAACATAAAAAGGGGAAAGCTGATAAGCAGCGCTCTAAAATATTTTCAAAATTATCAAAAGAAATTACCGTTGCAGCAAAACTTGGGGATAAAGACCCTGCAATGAATCCAAGATTAAGATCTGCCATTCAGGCAGCAAGATCTGCTAACATGCCAAAAGATAATATCGAAAGAGCAATTGATAAATCTTCTGCTGCATCAGGTGTTAACTTTGAAAATCTTAGATACGAAGGATTTGGCCCGGATAAAATTGCCGTTATTGTAGAAGCATTGACAGATAATAAAAATAGAACAGCTTCAAATATAAGAACAATATTTCAAAAAAATGGCGGAAGCTTAGGAACACAAGGATCTGCATCACATAATTTTAATCAATTAGGAATTATTAAAATTAATAAACAAGAAATTTCTGATGAAAAAATTTTTGAACTTGCAATCGAGTCTGGTGCTAATGAATGTATCTCTCATGATGAATTTCATGAAATTCAATGCAGCATGAGTGATATCTATAATGTTAAAAAAAAATTAGAAACAGTAGTTGCAAATTTCATTTCAACAGAAATAGAGTGGGTTGCACTAAATAATGCTAATGTAGTTAAAGATAAGCAAGAAAATGTAATCGATTTTTTGGAGTCATTGGAAGACGATGATGATGTGCAAAATGTTTTTTCAAACGCAAACTTTGAAAATAATTAATGCTTATAATTGGAATTGACCCAGGTATTTCAGGATCAATATGTTTTTTTCAAGATGGAAAAATAATTGATGTGGTTGAAATGCCCACTATGACCGAAGGAAAAAAAAATAAAAAACAAGTCAATGGCTCTCAAATTTTTAACGAAATATCATTTAGAATTAATAAATTGGATAAAAAAGATGTAAAAGTAATTATAGAGCAAGTATCCGCTATGCCAGGTCAAGGTGTAACCAGTATGTTTAATTTTGGTCAGTCATTTGGGATTTTGAAGGGGATTTGTTCTGCAATGCAATTGCCAATGTACTTTGTAAGACCTGCAAAATGGAAAAAATATTTTAATCTCATAAATTCTGAAAAAGATGCAAGTAGAACAAGAGCTATTGAGATTTTTCCTTATTTTTCAGGTCAATTATCTAGAAAAAAAGACTCTAATAAAGCTGATGCTATCTTAATAGCAAGTTTTTATTATGAAACTTATAAAACCGAAGAATAGTCGAAAATATAAGACAAATTCATGACACATTTAAGTGTGAAGAGTTGATAATGGAAGCTGATATCACATCACAGGCGGTAGGGTTAGGTGCTAATACTGATTTTTCTTTAATGAGCCTATTTTTAAGAGCTGATATAATTGTTAAATCAGTAATGATTATTTTGATAGTTTGCTCGATTTATTCATGGGCAGTAATAATAGAGAAAATTAGATTATTCAAAAGAATTAATAAATCTTCAGAAGAGTTTGAGGAAAAGTTTTGGAACTCTAAGTCAGCAGAGACATTTTATAATAGTTTACCAACTAAAGTTGATGATCCTATGGCGGTAGTTTTTCAGGATGCCATGGAAAGTTTACTTAAAAAAAAATCTAAAAATAATTTAAGTGAAAGAATGAGTACTTTTTTAGAAGTAGGAATTGAAAAACAGATGTCTAAAATTGATAAAGGCTTCACCTTTTTAGCAACAGTTGGATCCACAGCTCCTTTTATTGGTTTGTTTGGAACAGTGTGGGGTATAATGAATTCATTTCAATCTATTGCAATTTCAAGAAATACAAGTTTAGCAATTGTAGCACCAGGGATTGCAGAAGCATTATTTGCTACCGCATTAGGTTTGTTAGCGGCAATTCCTGCTGTAGTTGCGTATAATAAATTTAACACAGATTCACAAAAATATTCTCAAAAATTAGAAAATTTTTCAAAAAGATTTTTAACAATAATTTAAATGGCATTTAAATTAAATCATTCATCAAAAGAACCTATGAGTGAGATTAATGTAACTCCGTTTGTAGATGTAATGTTAGTATTATTAATTATCTTTATGGTAACAGCGCCTTTACTAACGGTTGGTGTACAAGTAGATCTTCCAGAAACATCCGCAGACTCACTTCCTGAAGAAGCTGAACCGCTAACACTTTCAATAAATGCAAAAGGCGAAATTTTTATTCAAGAAGCAAAAGTAGAATATGACAATATTATTGCTAAGGTCTTGGCTGTTTCTAAAAATAGAACAGATACAAGAATTTATGTAAGAGGAGATAAAACAATTAACTACGGAAGAGTGTTAGAAATTATGGGTTTATTGTCTGGATCAGGTTTTACTAAAGTAGCATTAATATCAGAGCCATATAAACAAAGGTAAACCTATATGAATAGAAGTATAATTATATCTTCTGTTTTGCATGCAGCATTAATTTTTATAACTGCAATGAGTTTGCCATTTTTAGCTAAAAAACCACTTGATATACCTCCAGTTGTTTCTGTCGAATTAATTCAAATTGCTGAAAAGACAAATATTCCATTTGCTCCAAAAGCAAAAAAAATAATTGAGAAAGTAAAAGAAGAAGAAAAAAAACTAGTATCAGAACAAGCACCACCTAAGAAAGTAAAAAAAACCAAAACAAAAACAGTTGTCTCAGTTGATAAGAATGAAAAAATTGATAGTAAAACACCAGAAGCAATTCCATTACCTGAAAAAACGGTCAAAAAAATTGAGACAAAAAAGGAAACCAAACAAAACCCTGATAAATTAGATACAGAGGTAAAACAAGTATCTGAATTTGAAAAAAAAGAATTTGTTGACCTGGATAATATTGCAAAATTAATTGATAAAGCAAAAGAGGACACATCAAAGGCAATTAAAAAAAATAACGATATTACCCAAGATCAAGATAACAAAATTATAACTTCAGGATTAACTCTTAGTGAAGAAGATGCTTTAAAAGCTCAAATATTTGGATGTTGGAGCATTCCTCTTGGTTTACCTTATAACGAAGATTTGCTTGTAAGAATAAAATTAATGCTCGAACCTGATGGTTCAGTTGTGAAAACTGAAATTTTAGATCATGCCAGAATGAATAAGCCAGATCAGGGCTTTTACAAAGTATTAGCCGAAAGTGCATTGAGGGCAGTAAAGTTATGTCAACCCTTAAGAGTTCCTACCTCTGGATATGAAAGATGGAAAGAATTACAATTAAATTTTGATGCAAGAGAGATGTTAGAAGGTTAAGATAAGCAAATGAAAAAAAAATTTATAATTTTATTTTTAATAACTTTAATTCCAATTAAAGCTTTTGCTTTAATTGAAGTAGATATTACAAGAGGAAATTTAAATCCACTTCCGTTAGCTGTTTCTCCTTTATCAATTGATGATAAATCTAAAAAAAGTTTTGAAAAGATTCTTAAAAAAGAAAATATTGGATCTGAAATTTCCAATATAGTTGAAAATAATTTAAGGACATCTGGCTTATTTAACCCATTGAGTAAAGAGGCATTTTTACAAGCTCCAGATATTGCAAATATAAAACCAAGATTTGAAGATTGGAATTTAATCAAAGCTCAAGCGCTTATAACAGGTAAAGTTACTTATGTTGATGAAAAATTAAGAGTTGAGTTTAGGTTGTGGGATGTATTGGCGGCTAAAGAAATGATGGCGTTAGCATTCACTACAGTGCCAAATAATTGGAGAAGAGTTGGACATATTATTTCAGATAAAGTTTATGAAAGACTAACAGGAGAAAAAGGATACTTTGATACAAGAATAATTTATGTTGCTGAAGAAGGTCCTAAAACACAGAGAAAAAAAAGATTAGCAATTATGGATCAAGATGGTGCAAATAACAAATTTCTTACACTTGGAAATGAGCTTGTATTAACTCCGAGATTTAATCCAACTAGTCAGATGGTTACATATTTGTCTTATTTTAAAAATTTACCAAGAGTGTATCTTTTAGATATTGAAACAGGAACCCAAGAAGTTGTAGGTGACTTTCCTGGAATGACTTTTGCACCAAGATTTTCTCCAGATGGTAAAAAAATAATAATGAGTTTTGCTAAAGATGGAAAATCAGACATATACACAATGGATTTAGAAAATAGATTGGTTGAAAGAATTACAAATCATCCCTCTATTGATACTTCGCCATCTTATTCTCCAAATGGAAAATTTATTGCTTTTAATTCTGATAGAAGTGGATACCAACAAATTTATATTATGAAAAGTGATGGAAGTGATGTTAAAAGAATTTCATTTGGAAATGGAATTTATGGAACACCTGTATGGTCGCCAAGAGGAGACTTGATAGCTTTTACCAAGCTACATAAAGGAAAATTTTATATAGGAGTAATGAGGACAGATGGAAAAGGTGAGAGATTGTTGACTGAAAATTATTACCAAGAAGCACCATCTTGGTCTCCAAATGGAAGAGTTTTAATTTTTTATAGAGAGACAAAAACTAACGCTAAAGGTGAGGGGTTTTCTGCGAAATTATGGTCAATAGATTTAACTGGCTATAATGAACGTTTAGTTGAAACACAGACCGATGCTTCTGACCCGTCTTGGTCATCTTTATTGAGTAATTAGCTTAAATTACTTGATTTTTTAACTTGAAACCTCTAATTAGTTGTGAAAAAGTAAGAAATTGAAATTAGCAGCAAGGAGCAATTTAATGATATTAAGCAAAATTTTTAAAAACACACTTTTAATTTTAGCAGCATGCCTAGTGTTAACTGCATGTGCAACAAAGAAAGAAGTTGCAACTGATGCAATACAAGGTCAAATGCAAAGTGATGTTTATACAGGAACTGACACAGTTGAGTATTTAGCTGATGGTGTTCCAGATAGAGTTTTCTTTGCAACAAACGAAACTGTATTAACAACAGCCTCAAGAGAGACATTAAGAGCTCAAGCAGCTTGGTTAAGAAAAAATTCTAGCATTAACGTTGTTCTAGAAGGACATGCTGATGAAAGAGGAACAAGAGAATACAACTTGGCTCTTGGAGAAAGAAGAGCAAACTCTGCAAAAGATTACTTGATGACTTACGGAATATCTTCAGACAGGATTTCAGTATTAAGTTATGGAAAAGAAAGACCAGTAGATGCTGGTTCTAACCCATTAGCTTGGTCAAAAAATAGAAGATCAGTTACTGTTAAAGCAAATTAAAGAATTAAACATAAAGACCCTAAAACATAAAAGTTTTAGGGTCTTTTTTTTGCCATTTTTATAATCATAAGTCTAAATATTAATGAGATTTACATTAAAATTAATATTCATAGTTTTATTTAATTTAAGTTTTTTACAAAACTCTTTTTCAGATAATCATAATATTTATGAAACTTTGGAAATTATTAAGAATGATCTCAAAACTCTTGAGAGAGCAGTTTATTCTGGTTCAATCGAAATAAATACCTCAGCTGATGAACAATCAAAAATTGATCTAGAAAATAATTCAGAGGATGTGTTGACAAGACATTTATTAAAATTATCAGAAGTTGAAGATCAATTTAGACAATTAACAAATAAATTTGAGGAAATTAATTTTAAACTTGATAAATTATCAAACAGATTGTCAAAAATTCAAGCTGATAACCAGATAAGATTTCAAGATATAGAAGCTGCAATAAGCTCAGGGAAGAGCATAACACAATTGTCTTCTAAACCAGAAACAGATAAGTTAAAAAGTGAAATATTACCAGGTAGTTCGCAGCCACAAGATCTTGGCTCAATATCTTATAAAGATACTGAGACGTCTGAAACATCACAAAAAATTCAATCTATAGATACCACTGCAACTGTTGTGACAGAAACTTTTCAAGCGGAGGAAAAAATATTGCCACAAGATTTATCACCAACAAAACAATATGAATTTGCGACAAGTTTTTTAAAAGTTGGTGACTATAGTACAGCTGAAAGGGCTTTTAGAGAATTTGTATTGTCTAATAGTGATCACGAATTAGCTGGTAGTGCACAGTACTGGTATGCAGAAACTTTTAGAATAAGACAACTTTATACTGATGCTGCATCAGCTTATTTAGAAGGTTATCAAAAATATCCAAAAGGTACTAAGGCACCTATAAATTTGTTGAAGCTTGGTGTATCAATGGTTCAAATTGGAGAAAAAGACCAAGGATGTAAAATGATAAATGGAGTAGAGTTACAATATCCTAAAGCTAATCAATCAGTAATTCAAAAAGCAAAATATGAGTCTAAAAAATTTGAATGTATCAAAGAAGACTCATAAGTTTTTATTAGATAAATTAAAGGATAATCGAACTTTTAGAATTTATAAAAAATTTGAAAGTAACTTGCCTGTTAAAAAAAACTTTGTAGTAGCTGTTTCGGGTGGTCCAGATAGTCTTGCATTATCTTTTTTAGCAAAAATTTATTCAATTAAAAAATCCATAGATGTTAAGTATTTTATTGTCGACCATAAGTTGAGAAAAAAATCCACTTTAGAAGCTAAATCTGTTCAAAAAAAATTAAAGAGTTTTTTTATAAAATTAAATATTCTAAATTGGAAGGGTACAAAACCAAAAAAAAATATACAATCGATTGCTAGAGAAAAAAGATACAAGCTATTAACTGATGCTGCAAAAAAATATGGAATACAAAATATTCTACTTGGCCATCAGCTAGATGATTTATTTGAAAATTTTTTTATAAGAATTTTAAGAGGTAGTGGTCTAAAGGGATTAATTTCATTAGATAAAGAGACATATAAAAATCAGGTGAATTTGATTAGACCTTTAATTGAAGTAGATAAAAAGGATCTGATATATATAAGTAATTGCATTTTTGGATCATATATTAAAGACCCCTCAAATGAAGATGATAATTTTAAAAGAGTAAAAGTAAGAAATTTTTTAAAACAATTAAGTTTAGAGGGTTTAGATAGAAAAAAGTTTTTTTTAACAATTAAAAATCTAAAATTTGCAAATGAGAATATAGAGTTTTACACTAAAAAAAACTTACAGAACAATGTAGTAATTTTAAGTCGAAAAAATAATATTATTCTAAAAGAAAATTTTTTTTCTCAGTCAAATGAAGTGGTATTTAGATCTTTAACTGAGGTAATTAAAATTGTAGGCAAGAGGTATTATGCTGTTAGAGGAAAAAAAATTGATAAAGTTATCGACTTAATTAACACCAAATCTTCCTTTAAAGTTACTCTAGGAGGCTGTATTATTAAAAAGGTTAATGAAACCGTAATTTTGTCCAAAGAGTAACAAAATTCATTCAATTAATGATATTTTGTCACTTGTTTAACTTACAATAATTATTATCTTAATAGTATGAATTTAAAAAATTTAGCGATGTGGGGAATAATTGTTTTCCTAACTATTGGTCTTTATAATATGTTTAAAAAACCCACAATCTAATATTAGAGGTGGTAATCAAATAATTTTTTCAGAATTTTTAACCTCTGTTGAAAACGGAGAAGTTTTAAAAGTTGAAATCCAAGGAAATAATATAAAAGGTGTATTTTCAAATGGTAATCCATTTTCAACTTACTCTCCTAATGATCCGAATTTAATTGAAAAATTATCAAACAAAGGAGTGAGTATTTCTGCTTCACCTCTTGAAGAAAAAATGCCTTCATTGTTTGGAGTTCTTTTATCTTGGTTCCCAATGTTACTATTAATAGCTGTTTGGATTTTCTTTATGAGACAAATGCAAGGTGGCAAAGGTGGAGCTATGGGGTTTGGAAAATCTAAAGCTAAAATGATGAATGAGCTAAAAGGAAAAGTTACATTTAATGATGTGGCAGGTGTTGAAGAAGCAAAAGAAGAAGTCGAAGAGATCGTAGAATTTTTGAAAGATCCAAAAAAGTTCAGTAGGCTAGGTGGAAAAATACCCCGAGGAGCATTATTGGTTGGGCCTCCTGGAACTGGTAAAACACTATTGGCCAGAGCAATTGCTGGAGAAGCAGATGTTCCATTTTTTACTATTTCAGGTTCTGATTTTGTTGAAATGTTTGTTGGAGTTGGTGCTTCAAGAGTTAGAGATATGTTTGAACAAGGTAAAAAAAATTCGCCATGTATAATTTTTATAGATGAAATAGATGCAGTTGGTCGTAGCAGAGGAGCAGGTTTAGGTGGAGGAAATGATGAAAGAGAGCAAACTTTAAATCAGTTATTAGTTGAAATGGATGGGTTTGATACTAACGAAGGTGTTATTATTATTGCGGCTACCAACAGACCAGATGTGCTTGATCCAGCTTTATTAAGACCAGGTAGATTTGATAGACAAGTAGTTGTTTCAAATCCTGATATAATAGGAAGAGAAAAAATTTTAAAAGTTCATGTAAAAAAAATTAAAATGGCACCAGATGTTAATTTAAGAACTATTGCAAGAGGTACCCCAGGTTTTTCAGGTGCTGACTTAGCCAATCTAGTTAACGAGTCGGCTTTATTGGCTGCAAGAAAAAATAAGAGAATTGTGACTTTAATTGAATTTGAAGAAGCTAAAGACAAAGTAATGATGGGATCTGAAAGACGATCAATGGTGATGACAGAGGATGAAAAGAAATTAACAGCATACCATGAAGGAGGTCATGCTTTAGTCTCATTCAATATGCCAAGTTATGACCCAATACATAAAGCAACAATTATTCCAAGAGGGAGAGCTTTGGGTATGGTGATGAATTTACCTGAAAGAGATAAGCATGGATATTCAATAAAATACTTAAAAGCTAGAATGGCAGTGTGTTTTGGCGGTAGAGTTGCAGAAGAATTAATATTTGGGAAAGACAATATTTCCACTGGAGCAGGAGGTGGTAGCGGATCAGATATTAATCAAGCAACACAACTTGCTAGAGCCATGGTTACAAAATATGGAATGAGTGAAGAAATGGGACCAATTGAATATGGTGAAAACCAAGAAGAAGTATTTTTAGGAAGATCTGTTACACAAACACAATCCGTTTCAGAGGAAGTAGCTCAAAAAATAGATAAAGAAATTAGAAAGCTGGTTGATGAGGGCTATAATCAGGCTACAAAAATATTAACTGAAAAAATTGATGACCTGCATAAAATTGCTAAAGCTCTAATTACTTATGAGACTTTAACAGGTGAAGAAATAGAGAATATAATTAACAAAAATGTATACCCAAAAGATAAGGTAGTCGAAAAACCTGAAGAAAATGACGATCAAAGCTCTGCCTTAGGTGCCATGGGTTTAAAACCAAAAATAGTTCATTAACAAATCAAATGAGAAGATATTACACTAGGGTGTGTAATTTCTACTATGGAAAAGAGTCAAGATTACTGGTTAATAGCAATAAGGCGATTCCTCTTAATGGTAATAAAAATATTTCATTTGATCACATTGAAATAATATCAAGAACTTCAAAAAAAAAAATTTCTATAAATAAAATTAATGGTCTCACAAAATCATTAAAAGAAATAATCAAACTAGATTTAAAAAAAATAAGATCAAAAAAAAAAAATTTTTCAAATTTAAATTTTTTACAAATTCCAAATATAATGGGAGTGTTGAATCTCACTCCAGATAGTTTTTCTGATGGAGGAAATTTTAATACAAGTAAAAAAGGTCTAAAACATGCTTTGGAGATGTTTAATTCAGGAGCAAATATTATCGATATAGGTGGGGAGTCTACTCGTCCGGGATCAAAATCAGTAGATAATAAAATAGAATGGAAAAGAATAAAAAAAACTATTCAATTGATTGCAAAAAAAGCTCCAATTTCATTAGACACTAGAAAATCTGAAATTATGAAAAAAGGAATTAAGTATGGAGTAAAAATTATTAATGATGTTTCTGGACTAGAATATGACACTGAAACTATAAATGTTTTAAAAAAACACAAGATACCATTTGTTATACATCATTCACAAGGAACACCTGAGAACATGCAGAATAAACCCAGGTATAAAAATGAATTATTAGATATTTATGATTTTTTTGAACAGAGGATTAGCTATTTAAAAAAAATTGGTATTAAACACAATAATATTATCATTGATCCAGGTATAGGTTTTGGAAAAATTTTGAAACATAATATCAGTCTTATCAGCAATGTTTCTATTTTTCATTCACTAGGTTTTCCTATACTTGTTGGAAATTCGAGAAAGAGGTTTATTAGAGAAATAGCAGGAAAGAATGACAGCAAAGATAGAGTTGGAGGAACAGTAGCATCTTCAATTTATCTAATGATGCAAGGTATACAAATTTTAAGAATTCACGATGTAAATGAACTACTTCAAGGTATAAAAGTTTTTAAAGAAATTGTAAAAAAGTAATGACAAAAAAATATTTTGGAACTGATGGAATAAGAGGTGCAATCAATAGCAAACATATTAATGGAGATATGTTTTTTAAGTTTGGATTAGCATCAGGAACATATTTTAGATCTCAAAAAAAAAGAAAACAAACAGCAATTATTGCAAAAGATACCAGATTATCTGGCTACACACTTGAGCCTGCACTTGTTTCAGGATTAGCTTCAGCTGGAATGCATGTTTATACATTTGGTCCTATGCCTACAAATGGTTTAGCAATGCTTACTAAAACAATGAAAGCCAACATGGGCATTATGATAACTGCTTCTCATAATCCTCATAATGACAATGGTTTAAAATTATTTGGTCCAGATGGAATGAAGTTATCAGACAAAATCGAAAAAAAAATTGAAAAATTAATTGATAAAAAAATTTCCAAAAATCTTTCTAGTCCTGAAAAACTAGGTAGAGTAAAAAGATTAGAGAATGGTACAAAAGAATATCTAAAAATATTAAAAAAAAATTTTCCTAAAGAATTTAATTTAAGAGGATTAAGAATAGTAATCGATTGTGCAAATGGTGCAGGTTATAAAGCTGGACCAGAGCTACTAAAGTCTTTAGGAGCAAAAGTGTTTACTATTGGTGTAAATCCGAATGGAATAAATATTAATAAAAACTGTGGTTCGACATATCCAAATAAAATTAAACATGTAGTAAAAAAATATAAAGCTCATCTTGGTATTTCTCTAGATGGTGATGCCGATAGAATTATTATGAGTGATGAAGTTGGAAATATAATTGATGGAGATCAAATAATTGCTGCTATAGCCTCTAGATGGAAAAATAAAAAGATGCTAAAGGGTGGAGTTATAGGAACTTTGATGTCCAATTATGGTTTAGAAAAATTTTTTGAGGCAAATAATATTAAATTTATTAGGGCAAATGTTGGAGATAGATATGTAAAAGAACAAATGCAAAAAAATAATTTTAATTTAGGTGGTGAGCAATCTGGACATATTATTTTAGGTAAATTTGCAACAACAGGAGACGGGCTGTTAGTGGCATTAGAAGTTTTGTTTGCAATAAGAAAAGGGAACAAAGCTAGTTCTTTCTTTAATAAGTTTAAAAAAACTCCTCAAATTTTAGAGAATGTCTTAGTCAAAGATAAATCAATAATTAATAATTCTGAATTAAAAAAATCTATTAAAAGAGCAGAAAATTTAATGAATGGTCATGGAAGAATACTAGTAAGAGCATCAGGTACTGAGTCAAAAATACGAGTTATGGGTGAAAGTGAAAACAAAAAACTTTTAGAGAAGTGTTTAAATATTATTTTAACTAAATTAAAGTGAAACCTAATTCTAAAGTATTAATCATTGCAGGATCTGATTCATCGGGTGGAGCTGGAATTCAAGCTGATATTAAGACAATTACTGCTCTTGGATCTTATGCGATGACTGCAATAACGGCTATCACTGCACAAAATACAACAGGAGTTAAGTCAATTGTTCCAATTCCACCAAAAGAAATTTTAAATCAGATTTTATTTACAGCTAAAGATATTAAGCCTGACGCAATTAAAATTGGGATGTTACATTCAACTAAAGTAATTGAGGCGGTTATCAATTCTCTTAAAAATATTAAAGTAAATAATATAGTTCTTGATCCGGTAATGGTTGCAAAAGGTGGAGCAAAATTAATAGATAATAAGGCTATTAAGTTATTAAAAAAAAAATTGATAATGAGAGCGTCATTAATCACTCCAAATATTCCTGAAGCTGAAATATTAACCAATACGATTATCACATGTAAAGAGGATATGATCTTTGCAGCTTACAAATTAATTGAAATTGGGGCAAATAATGTATTAATTAAAGGAGGACACCTTGCCTCAAACAATGTCCAAGATATATTTGTCTCAAAATCTGATATTAAAATTTTTAATAGTAAAAGATATAATACTAAAAATACCCATGGAACAGGTTGCACTTTATCTAGTGCAATTACTACTTTTCTATCATGTGGAAAACCTATAAAGAAATCTTGTGAGCTTGGGATTAAATATGTAAGTTCGGGCATTAAAACTAATCCTAAATATGGTAAAGGTCATGGCCCAATTAATCATCTTCATACAATTAATATAGAAAGAAAATTCAGGTAATGAAAAATATAGTTGTAGTTGGATCTCAGTGGGGAGATGAAGGCAAAGGCAAAATTGTAGACTGGCTTTCAGAACAAGCAGACGTGGTAATCAGATTTCAAGGAGGTCATAATGCAGGTCACACATTAGTAATTGATGGCGTGACTTATAAATTAAGACTATTGCCATCTGGAATTGTAAGAAAAAATAAAATTTCAATTATTGGAAATGGAGTTGTAGTTGACCCATGGGCACTAATAGAGGAGATTGAAGAAATAAAATCAAAAGGTGTGGATGTAAGCATCAATAATTTTATTATTTCTGAGGCAGCAAACTTAATTTTACCGTTTCATAGAGAGATGGATGAAATTAGAGAAGATGCTGCAGGTAAAGGTAAAATTGGAACAACTAGAAGAGGTATTGGCCCAGCATATGAGGACAAAGTGGGAAGAAGGTCTATTCGGGTAATGGATCTAAGGTCAGAAAAAAACTTAGAACAAAGATTAGAGTCAGTATTAGTTCACCATAATGCGATTAGAAAAGGTCTTGGAAAAAAAATTTTTGAAAAAGAACAGTTAAAATCAGACTTATTAAAAATTGCACCTCAAATATTAAAGTTTTCTCAGCCAGTTTGGTTAAAGATAGACGAGTTTAAAAAACAAAAAAAGAAAATTTTGTTCGAAGGTGCTCAAGGAATATTATTAGATGTGGATCATGGCACTTATCCATATGTAACATCTTCTAACACCGTTGCATCAAGTGCTGCAACAGGTACAGGATGTGGTCCAAATTCAATTAATTATGTTTTGGGAATTACAAAAGCTTACACAACTAGAGTTGGAGAAGGTCCTTTTCCAACTGAATTGACTGATGATGTGGGAGAATTATTAGGTACACGTGGAAAAGAGTTTGGCACTGTGACTAGTAGAAAAAGAAGATGTGGTTGGTTTGATGGTGTATTGGTAAGACAAACAATAAAAATTTCAGGTATAGATGGTATTGCACTTACTAAACTTGATGTTCTTGATGAGCTAGATGAAATTAAGATGTGTGTTGAATATGAACTTGATGGAAAAAAAATTGATTATTTGCCTGCTGCTGTTGAGGATCAATTAAAAATAAAGCCTGTCTATAAAATATTTCCTGGATGGAAAACATCTACTAATGGTATTAAAGATATGGATCATTTACCTGAAAATGCAAAAAAAATATATTTATGCAGTAGAAGAGTTTATAGGAGCTAAAGTTTCGAGCGTGTCAACTAGCCCCGAAAGAGATGATACTATTTTAGTTGAAAATCCCTTTGATATTTAGTTTACTGGCAGCAGGTTTTTAGATTTTGCCATTAGCAACATTTGCTTTTGTAATTTTTCAAATGCTTTATTTTCTATTTGTCTTACTCTTTCTCTACTAATCTTATGTTTTTTGCTTAAATCTTCTAAAGTTGTTGGATTATCATTTAGCCTTCTGGAGTATAAAATTTCTTTTTCTCTTTCATTTAAGACCTTGATTGAATTTTTTAATAAATCTTTTCTTTGCTCCATTTCTTCTTGATGGGCAAACTTTAAATCATGATCTAGTTCTTTATCAACTAACCAATCTTGCCATTCATCACCATCTTCACCTACTTGAGCATTTAATGAAAACTCTTTACCAGAAAGTCTTCTATTCATTGAAACAACTTCATCTTTACTTACATCTAATTTATTAGCTATTTCATTTACATGTTCGTCTCTTAAATCACCTTCACTTTGAGGAGCGATTTGATTTTTTATTTTTTTAAGATTAAAGAATAATTTCTTTTGAGCTGTAGTAGTACCTATTTTAACTAAGCTCCAAGATCTTAATATATATTCTTGAATAGATGCTTTGATCCACCACATAGCATATGTTGCTAATCTAAAACCTTTTTCAGGTTCAAATTTTTTGACTGCTTGCATGAGACCAACATTACCCTCAGAAATCATTTCATTCACAGGAAGTCCATATCCTTTGTAGCCCATTGCAATTTTAGCAACTAGTCTCAAATGACTTGTTACTAATTTTTCAGCTGCTTTTATATTTCCTGTAGTTTTCCAATTTTTAGCTAACATGTATTCTTCTTCCGCAGCTAACATTGGAAACTTTTTTATTTGCTCTAAATACGCAGAGAGACCTCCCTCATTTGAAAGAGCTGGTACATTGCTATTAAAAGTTGTGTTCATGGCTGTATTTATTTAATTAACTATTTTAAATTTTCAATGATTTATTCGCTAGTATTTCTAAGCATTTTTAATAAATTATTTAGTTCTTGTGGCAAAATTGAGGAAAAAATCATTTCCTCATTAGTTGTGGGATGAATAAACCCTAGAGTTTTTGCATGCAAAAATTGTCTATCTAATTTTGAAATAGAGCTTTCTATTCCCATATCAATATTTTTTAACTTTTTATATTTCTTTTTATATTTATCATCTCCAACAATACTATTTCCCAGATAAGTCATATGGACACGAATTTGATGAGTTCTTCCAGTTTCTAATTTACACTCAACTAAACTTAATGTTGGAGTTTTATCGTTTTCAAAAATTTCAATCGTTTTATAATTTGTAATTGCTTGCTTACCTTTTGATCGACTAACTTCCATTAATTGTCTGTTCTTTGAGCTTCGAGTTATAAAAGTGTCAATTCTACCAGATGAAGGTCTTAGTTTTCCCCAAATTAAAAGTTGATAAACTCTTGTGATTGTATGATCACTAAATTGTTTTGATAAGTTTTCATGCGTTTCATTATTTTTTGCAATGACAACTAAACCTGAAGTATTCTTATCAATTCTATGGACAATCCCTGGTCTAAGTTCATCTCCAATAGTTGAAAGTGAGTTTTTATCATAATGCATTAAAGCATTAACAATTGTTTTGTCGTAGTTTCCAGCACCTGGGTGCATAATAATTCCAGCTGGTTTGTTAATTACTAAGAGGTCATTATCTTCATGAACTATATCTAGTTTAAAATCATAGGGTTTTAGAGAAGCTTCTTGAGGTTCTGGGATATTGAGACTTAATTTGTCACCAGTTAAAACTTTTTTTGAAGGACTTTTAATAATTTCGTCATTCAATTTTAGTTTTTCTTTAAGAATTAAATTTTTAATTCTAGTTCGGCTAATCAGCTCTTCTCTTTTATTAATTAAAACATCAACTCTTAGATTGTTTTCATTTTCTTCAACTATAAAATTAATGTTTTTTTCCATAAAATGTAATATTAATACTATACGCGCTTGTAGCTCAACTGGATAGAGCGCCTGACTTCGGATCAGGAGGTTCTGGGTTCGACTCCTAGCAGGCGCGCCAATTTATTCGCCTATATTTATTAAAGTTCCTTTCTCTCTAGCTTTATCAAAAGAGTAGTAAAATACTGATACTGCAGCAATTAGAAAAGCACAGTTTAAATAAAGAGCCTGAATGATATTCTCATAATCAACAGATTGATTAACCAAGATATTTCTTGTTTCTTCAAAAATATAAACCAATGGAAGAGCATAAGCTATCGATTGAAAAATCCCTGGTAAAGTTTCAACTGGGTAATAAATACATCCAAACGGCGCCAGTAAGAACATAGTTGACCACGCAATATTTTCGAAAGATGGACCAAATCTCAGCAATCCTGCAGAAACAAATAAACCCAATGTAATTCCAAAAACATATAAACTTAAAAAAAGAAACGCTAGAGGTATGCCTAAATCTAATAAAGAAATTCCAAACAGAGGAGAGGTTAATAATATTGCTGGAACCAAACCAATTAAAGCTCTAATTAAAGCAGTAAAAACAAGTGATACAATAATTTCACTAATTTTCATTGGAGCAATAAATAAGTTGGTGAAATTTCTACTCCAAATTTCCTCTAAAAATAACATATTAAATCCAATGCTAGTTCTAAATAAGAAATCGTACAGAATTGCACAAGAAAGTATTACGCCAACAGCTCCATTATAATAGGTGCTATGGTCAGCAAAAAAATTTGAAATAAAGCCCCATAATGTAATTTGAATAGATGGCCAATAGATCAAATCTAAAATTCTAGGAAATGATCTTGTAATTAGATAAAAGTGTCTTAAAAAAAGACCATATATTCTAGTTAAATTCATTTTTATTTCTCACAAGTTCTAAAAAAACTTCTTCTAAATTTTTTCTTCCGTGTTTTGTAATTAAATGATCAGGGGTACCTCTATCTACTATTATGCCACCTTTCATCATCAAAACTGTGTTACATAATCTCTTAACCTCATCCATATTATGTGAAGCAAGTAACACTGATATTTTATTTTCTTTTTTATAATTTTCTAAAAAGGTTCTAACAAAATCTCCAGTCTCAGGATCTAAAGATGCAGTAGGTTCATCAAGTAAAAGCACTGTAGGATTATTAATTAATGCTTTTGCTAAACTTACTCTATTTTTTTGTCCAGAAGAAAGTTCTCCCGTAATATTATCTAATAGTGTATTTAATCTTAACTTATTGGATAAGTAGTCAATTTGGCCGTTAAGATTATTCACATTATATAATTTTCCATAGACCACTAAATTTTGCCTTACCGTAAGTTTTTTTGGCAATTCTATGTATGGAGATATGAAATTCATTTTATGAAGAAGAGAAATTTTGTTTTTTTCAATATCCATTCCATTAATTAAAACTTGTCCACTGGTTGGCTTTAATAATCCAAGCATCATTCCAATAGTAGTCGTTTTTCCACATCCATTTGGTCCTAACAGACCAACTATTTCATTTTCATTAATTTTAAAGTTAATATTATCTACAGCCTGTTTTGACTTATAACTTTTGGATAAATTAATTACTTCAATTGAATTAGTCATTTAATATTTCGAGGCTCTGTTTAACCTATCATTTATTGTTTTGCCGATACCTTTGTTTTGAATTCTTTCAACTGCAATCATTTTATAACCATCTTTTTTAATTTTTCTTAAAATTGTGTAGAGATTTTTAGCAGATTGCTGAAGATCATTTTTTTTACTTAAATAGTAGTAATTTTTAAATTTAGTTTTTCTCTTTTTTATTAATACAAATGCTTCATCTTTTTTAGGTTTTATCACATTTTTCCTTAATGGAATACCAGGAGAGTAATGTAGAGGAAATTGTCCAGGTGCAATTTTCTTTTTTGAAGTAGTTTTAACTAAAACTTTTTTATTTAAAACTTTTTTTATTTTTAAAATATCTAATCCTCCATATCTAAGTATTGTTGGTTTATCTAAAAGACTAACAATTGTTGACTCTAACCCTATCTTACATTTTCCCCCATCTAAGACATATTTAATTTTTGACCCAAACTCTTCAATCACATCAGAAGCTTTAACTGAGCTTAATCTAGTAGACATATTTGCACTGGGAGCAGCTAATGGATAATTTAAACTTTTAAGTAGTTTTCTAAACAAAGGATGTTTAGGGAAACGAACAGCGAGACTTTTTTGTTTATTAGTCACAAATTTAGAAATTTTAGATCCTTTCTTTAATTTCAAGATGAACGTAATTGGACCAGGAGAAAACTTATTATATAGCTTGATAAAGTTATCATTAACTACACAATCATCCTCCAGTTTATTAATATCTGAATAATGAACAATCAAAGGGTTGTTAGTAGGTCTTTTTTTTAACTTGAAAATTTTTTTAACAGACTGATCTGAATAAGCATTGCCAGCTAATCCATATACAGTTTCAGTTGGAACAGCTATACAATGATTTTTATCTAAATATTTTTTAGCTTTTTTGATATTTGATTGAACAGATTTCATGTATTAATAATTATTATTATATGAAAGATAAAAATTTACTACCTGATAATAACGATAGCACCCTTGAAGAGCTGACAGACCAAGCAAATCAAATATTAGAGTCTTTGGAAAATGAAAAAGATCTAAATAATTCTGTTGAAAGCTATCAACAATTGTTGAAGTTAAATAATATTATTGAAAAAAAATTTCATAAAAGTTTTAGATCCATAGGTGACGAAACTAATAAAAAAGTTAAAGAAATTGTTAAAAAAAAATGAAAACTAAGCTTAATAAGATTGCAAATGATACAAACATTTTTTTAAAGAATTTTCTTAATAAGCAAAATAATTCTAAATTACTTCCAGCCATGAAGTATGGCTTATTTCCCGGTGGAAAAAAAATTAGATCTAAAATTTTAATTGATATTGGTTCGTTATTAGCATTAGATTATAAAACATTAATTGCTATTGGTGCTGCTGTAGAATGTATTCATGCTTATTCCCTAATTCATGATGATTTACCATGCATGGATAATGATAAAATTAGAAGAGGAAAACCATCTGCACACATTAAGTTTGGAGAGTCCACAGCAGTCCTTGCAGGAAACTCATTACTAACAATGGCATTTGAAATTTTATCAAGTCCTACTTTAAAAATAAGTGAAAGAATTAAGATTAATTTAATAAAAAAATTATCTGAATGTTCAGGTCATTTAGGTATAGCAGGTGGTCAATATCTAGATCTAAGTTACGAAAAAAAAAAGATATCTAAAAATAAGATTATAGAAATGGAAATTAAAAAAACAGGGAGGTTATTCAGTTTTTGTTGTGCTGCACCTGCAATTATTAAGAAAAAAAATGCAAAAGAAATTAAATTTTTTGAAAATATTGGTTCTGATATAGGTTTATTATTTCAAATAGCTGATGATTTAATTGATTTTAGTGGTAGTTCGAAAATAGCTGGAAAAAAAACAGGAAAAGATCAAAAAAAAGGTAAAGCTACATTAATAAGTTTGTTAGGCTATATGAATGCAATTCAATATTGTGATAGAATTATATTAAAAATAAATAAAAATTTAAAAAAATACGGTACAAGTTCTAAACATATAAGAGAAACATTGAATTATATTTTGCATAGAGAGAAGTAATGAAAAATTATAAATTTTTAAATAATATAAATTTTCCATCTGATTTAAGAAAGCTATCAGAGGATGATTTGCAAAAAGTTTCTGATGAAGTGAGAGAAGAAATGATCAATGCAGTGTCTGAAACTGGAGGACATTTAGGTGCAGGTTTAGGAGTGGTAGAGCTAACAGTTGCTCTTCATTATGTTTTTGACACACCTAATGATAAATTGATTTGGGATGTGGGACATCAATCTTATCCACATAAAATTTTAACTGGAAGAAAAAATAAGATTAAATCTTTAAGACAAGGAAATGGTTTATCAGGATTTACAAAAAGATCAGAGAGCGAATATGATCCTTTTGGTGCTGCTCATAGCTCAACATCTATATCTTCAGCGTTGGGAATTGCTGAAGCAAATAAATTAGCAAATAAATCTTCTAATGTAATTGCCGTAATCGGAGACGGCGCGATCAGTGCAGGAATGGCTTATGAAGCAATGAATAATGCTGGAGCATCGAAAACAAAAATGATTGTTATTTTGAATGATAACGATATGTCAATTGCAAAACCAGTTGGCGCTATGAGAACTTATCTAGCAAAGTTATTTACAGGAAAAATTTATTTTAGTCTGAGAGAAACTATTAAATTGATAATGTCTTCGTTTTCAAAACGATTTAGTGCAAAAGCTGGTAAAGCCGAGGATTTTCTACGATCAGCCGTTACAGGAGGTACGTTATTCAATTCATTAGGTTTTTATTATGCGGGTCCAATTGATGGTCATGACTTAGATAGTCTTATTCCTATTCTTAAAAATGCAAGGGACTCTAAACATGAAGGACCAATTATGATCCATATTAAAACACAAAAAGGCAAAGGCTATTCTTATGCAGAAAAAGCATCTGACCATTATCATGGTGTTTCAAAATTCAATGTGAAAACAGGTGAACAAGTTAAAAGTGGGAGCAATCTTCCAGCTTATACAAAAGTATTCGCAAATACTTTAGTTAAACATGCTCAAAAAGACAGTAAAATTGTTGGAATCACAGCTGCAATGCCTGGTGGTACAGGTATGGATATTTTTGGAAAAGAATTTCCTAAAAGAATGTTTGACGTTGGTATAGCAGAACAACATGCGGTAACTTTTGCGGCTGGTCTAGCTACAGAAGGTTATAAGCCATATGCTGCAATTTATTCCACTTTTCTTCAAAGAGCTTACGATCAAGTAGTACATGATGTAGCTATTCAAAGTTTGCCCGTAAGGTTTGCAATAGATAGAGCAGGTCTGGTTGGTGCAGATGGTTCTACACATGCTGGTTCATTTGATATTACATACCTATCAACTCTACCTAATTTTATTGTAATGGCAGCGAGTGATGAAGTTGAGTTAGTAAAAATGATAAATACATCTGTAGATATTAACGATAAACCATGTGCAATTAGGTATCCTAGAGGAACAGGAGTAGGTCTGGACTTACCTTCAATTGAAGAAAAGATTGAACTTGGAAAAGGAAAAATAATTCAACAAGGAAATCAAGTTTGTATTTTAAGTTTAGGAACTAGACTTGAAGAATGCAAATCAGCAGCTGAAGAATTAAAGAATAAAGGTGTGTCAGTAACAATTATAGATGCAAGATTTGCAAAACCTTTAGATCAAGAACTTATTTTGAATTGTGCCAGGGAACATGATGTAATGATAACTATTGAAGAAGGATCGATAGGCGGTTTTGGTTCTCATGTTAAAAATTTATTAGCTGAAAAAGGAATTTTTGATAAAGGGTTAAAGTTTAGAGCAATGACGTTACCTGATACTTTTATTGAACAAGATGATCCTAAAAAAATGTATGATGTTGCAGGGTTAAATGCCTCACAAATTTCAAAGAAAATTTTAGATGTCTTGTTTACAAAAGACTCTATTAAAGTAGTAAAAAATTAATTTTGATTAACTGCACTGAGCTTTGTGCATTAAGTAATGATCTAATAAAACGCAATTCATCATAGCTTCACCTACGGGCACAGCTCTTATCCCTACACATGGGTCATGTCTTCCTTTAACTGAAATAGTTGTATTTTTTCCAAATTTATTAATTGTTTTTCTAGTGGTTAAAATTGATGAAGTAGGTTTTACAGCAAAAGAAGCAATAATTTCTTGACCACTTGATATGCCACCCAAGATTCCCCCAGCATTATTGGAGTTAAATTTTAACTTTCTACCTTTTTGAGAAATTTCATCTGAGTTTTGTTCTCCACTTAATTGAGCTGAGTTCATTCCAGATCCAATGTTTACTCCTTTAACAGCGTTAATACTCATTAAACCAGAAGCAATATCAGAGTCTAGTTTTGAATATATGGGAGCACCTAATCCCGCGGGTATGCCTCTTGCTCTTATTTCAATAACAGCTCCACAAGAAGATCCAGATTTTCTTACACCTAATAAATATTTTTCCCAAAGTTTAATCATCGATTTATCTGGGCAGAAAAATGGATTTTTAGTTATTACTTTATCGTTCCATTGATTAATATCACATCCTAATATCCCTAGTTGGGTCACAGCACCTATAACTTTAAACTTTTTACCTAACTTATTTTTTAGAACTAGTTTTGCAATTGCACCAGCAGCAACACGAGCTGCAGTTTCTCTTGCTGAAGATCTCCCTCCACCTCTATAATCTCTAATTCCATATTTCTTAAAATAAGTTAAATCAGCATGTCCTGGTCTAAATTTATCTTTAATGTTTCCATAATCTTTTGATCTCATATCTTTATTGTAAATTATGAGAGATATGGGCGTCCCGGTTGTTTTTCCCTCAAACACGCCCGATAAAATTTGAACTTTGTCATCTTCTTTACGTTGAGTTGTAAATTTTGATTGTCCTGGTTTTCTTTTATCTAATTCAATTTGAATATCTTGTTCCTTAATATTTATATTAGGTGGACACCCATCAACAACACAACCTATTGCAGGTCCGTGAGATTCTCCCCAAGTTGAGAAACGAAATAGCTTTCCAAAAGTATTAAATGACATTATTTATATTGTATAGATTATTTTGTTTAAATTATGAATCAAAAAAACTCACTTGGTCTGAATAACTGCTTCTTAGATCTAGACGATCCTATTGAATTGTTTAAAGTTTGGATGGATGAAGCAAAAAAATCAGAACCTAATGATCCTAATGCTCTTTCGTTAGCAACATCTAATAAGAACAACATACCATCAGTCAGAATGGTTTTATTAAAAGAGTTTAATCACAACGGTTTTGTATTTTATACAAATTTAAATAGTCAAAAAGGAAATGAACTTAAACAAAATCCAAATGCCGCAATGTGTTTTCATTGGAAAAGTCTTTTAAGACAAATAAGAATTAGTGGAACTATAACTCAAGTAGAAGACAGTGTGGCCGATCAGTATTATAATTCACGAGGATATGACAGTAGGATTGGAGCTTGGGCATCAAAACAAAGTAAAGAATTAAAAAATAGAGATGAACTTGAAAACTCAATTAAAGAGTTTGAGCAAAAATTTCTTGATAAAAATAATGTACCAAGACCTAGACATTGGTCTGGTTGGAATTTATCACCAACTAGAATCGAATTTTGGTTAGATGGAGATAGTAGAATTCATGAAAGATTAAATTATACTATTGATAAAAAAGGTAATTGGATAAAATCTTTACTAAGTCCTTAAAAATTTCTTGCTAGACTGAATGAGGTTAGATTTTTAAGAATTGATTTTTCTTTTGAGTCTTTAAATACTGTAAGAGAGTTTGAAGCAAGATTGATATAATGTTGAGCTTTTTGATAGCACTCATTTATGATGTCATATTTTTTTATTAAAAGAATTATTTTGTTAAAGTCATTTTTTTCTCTTAAGTCTTTTTTAAAAAATTCTGTTAATAATCTTTTTTCATCAACATCTATTTTTTGAAATAATAAAATTATAGGTAAAGTAATCTTACCTTCAAAAAAATCTTGACCTATCTTTTTACCAAATAATTTCAGATCTGAATTGTAATCAAGAGTATCATCTGCAATTTGAAAAGTTAATCCAAGATTTCGACCATAGAATTCAAGAGCATCTTTTTCTTTAGATCCGACCTCCGATAAAATTGCACCTACTTTTGTTGCTGCTGCAAAAAGCTCAGCAGTTTTTGCTGATATAATTTTTAAATAAGTTTCCTCAAGCATATCAACTTCACCTTTATGTTGAAGTTGTAAAACTTCTCCTTGAGCAATTTTTGAGGAAGTTGAAGACAACAATTTTAAAACTTCCAAATTACCATCCTCTACCATCATTTCAAAACATCTACTCAATAAATAGTCTCCAATTAAAACTGAAGAATGATTATCCCAAACTTTATTTAATGTATCTTTGCCTCTTCTTACAGTTCCCTCATCAATTACATCATCGTGCATTAGAGTTGCACTATGAATTAATTCAACACAAGCAGCTAAATTAATATCTCTTGAACCTTTAGAGTATCCACATAGTTTTGCAGATCCAAGAGTTAATAAAGCTCTTAATCTCTTTCCTCCAGTTTGAATATGATATTCAGTCATTTTTTGAACCAACCCGACATCACTCGCTAATTTTGATTTTATTTTTTCTTCAGTAAGAATGAGCTTATCCTCAACAGAATCCTTAAGTTGAAAATATGAGTCGTTTATTTGATTTTTAAGCTGAACTACGGTTCCCATAACGATTTTAAATTAATATATTTGAGTTTTATATATTACTTATCAATTGACGCACCTAATTCTTCATTTATAAGTAATTAATATAATCAATAATTAATTCTATAAGGAATAATAATGTTCTCTTTTTTTAAAAAGAAAAAGACTGTAGCTCATATTAAATTAAATGGAGTTATTGGAAATGCCGGAAAATTTAAACAAGGTATTGATTTTGCAGGTCAAGAAGAGCTTATTAAAAAGGCTTTTTCATTAAAAAAAGCCTCATGTGTAGCAATAACTGTAAATTCACCTGGTGGATCACCAGTTCAGTCACATATGATTTATAATTTTATTAGACAACAAGCCAATAATACAAAAAAAAAAGTAATTGTATTTGCTGAAGATGTTGCAGCATCCGGTGGATATTTAATCTCATGCGCCGGGGATGAAATTTATGCAAATTCAAGTTCAATAATTGGATCTATAGGGGTTATCTATTCTTCATTTGGCTTTACTGAGTTAATAAAAAAAATTGGTGTTGAAAGAAGAGTTCATACAGCTGGAAAAAACAAAAGTACTTTAGATCCTTTTTTAGAAGAAAAAAATGAGGATATAGAAAGATTAAAAAATATTCAGCTAGATTTACATAAAGATTTTATTGATGTAGTAGAAAAAAGCAGAGGATCTAAGTTAAATACATCTGAAGTAGAGCTATTTTCTGGAGAATTTTGGTCTGGAAGTAAAGCTAAAGATTTAGGCCTGATAGATGGAATAGGAGATGCCCATCAAGTTCTTAAAGAAAAATTTGGAAACGATGTTGTCATCAAAAAATTTGAAAAATCAAAAGGTTGGTTAAGCCAAAAACTTTCTTCTTCTAATAATCAAGTAGATCAATTAGCCAATATTTTAGATGAAAGGTCAATCTGGCAAAGATATGGTTTCTAAAACAAAAAAACCAAAAAAAAAATTTCAATCATTTCAAGATACAATTCTTAATCTTCAAAAATTTTGGAGTAAGCAAGGATGTATTATTCTTCAGCCATACGATTTGGAAGTGGGTGCTGGCACATTTCATCCAGCAACAACACTTAGATCGCTAGGCCCAAAACATTGGAAAGCTGCTTATGTGCAACCATCAAGAAGACCAACAGATGGAAGATATGGCGAAAATCCAAATAGATTACAACATTATTATCAATTTCAAGTTCTTATAAAACCTTCACCAAATAATATAAAGAAATTATATCTTAATAGTTTGTCGGTCATTGGTATTGATCATAACGAACATGATATTAGGTTTGTTGAAGATGATTGGGAAAGCCCAACCCTTGGTGCAGCAGGTTTAGGTTGGGAAGTTTGGTGTGATGGTATGGAGATTACACAATTTACGTACTTTCAACAAATGGCAGGGTATGAATGTAAGCCTGTTTCAGTAGAAATTACATATGGATTAGAAAGAATATGCATGTTTACTCAACAACAAAAAAATGTTTATGATTTAATATGGAATGATGAAGAGGTAAAATATCATGAAGTTTTTCATCAAGCAGAAAAAGAATTTTCTGCATACAATTTTGAGCATGCAAATGTTGAAAGTTTATTAAAAATGTTTGATATGATTGAACAAGAAGCTAAATCCCTTGTAGAAAAAAAAATATCATTACCAGCATATGATCAATGCTTAAAAGCAAGTCATGTATTTAACATTTTAGATGCTAGAGGAGCAATAAGTGTAGCTCAAAGAGCTGGATATATAGGAAGAATTAGAGATATTACTAAAGCGGCCGCAGGTGTTTGGCTAGACAGTCAAAGCTAAATGTCAGAATTTTTTTTAGAATTATTTAGTGAAGAAATACCTTCATCTCTTCAAAAGAGTTTAAGAGAGGAATTGTTAAATAGTTTTATTAAAGAATTTAATGAAAAATCAATTTCATTTAAAAAAAGTTCATCATTTTCAACACCTAATAGATTAGTCATTTTGATTGAAGGTTTGCAAAAACAGATAACTTTTAAATCAGAGGAAATAAAGGGTCCAAATGTAAAAGCTCCAGAAGTAGCATTGGAAGGATTTATTAGATCAAATAATATTAATAAAAAAGACCTTTTTAAACAAAAAACAGATAAAGGAGAATTTTATTTTTTTAAAACAAAATCGAGAAAACTGAATACTCAAAATTTATTAGAAGAGTTAGTTCCGTCAATATTGCATAAAATTCAGTGGAAAAAATCTATGAGATGGAGTGATTTTAACTTAAACTGGGGAAGGCCGTTAAAATCAATTTTAGCAATATTTGATAAAAAAAAATTAACTTTTAATTTTCATCATTTAACCTCTTCAAATTCAACATTTATAGATAAAGAGTTTGAGGAGAAAAAAAAAATATTTGTTGATTTTAAAGATTATAAAAATTTTTTTAAAAAACTAAATATAACTATCGATCACAATTTAAGAAAAAATTTAATAGAAAAAAAATTAAATGATATTTCAAGTAAGAAAGAAATAATAATTGAAAATAATCCTAAGTTACTTGATGAAGTTGTTGATCTAACGGACCAACCAAATGTTATATTGTGTGAATTTGATAGAAAATTTCTAAATATTCCTAAAGAAATTTTAATAATTACTATGCAGTATCATCAAAAATATTTTCCAACTTTTGATAAAAAAGGGAATATTACAAATGAATTTTTAGTTGTAACTAACAAGAAAGATATAAATGGATTAATAAAACTTGGAAATGAAAGAGTTGTCGAAGCTAGATTGAACGATGCCGAGTTTTTTTGGAAAAAAGATAAATCACAAAATTTAGTCAAAAGAGTTTCAATGCTTAAATCTATGAACTATTTTAAAGGACTTGGAACATATTTTGACAAAATTCAAAGAATGAGAAAACTAGGTGGAATGCTTTCTGATGAATTATTAATTAGCAAAGATAAAGTTGAATTATCTGCTTCGATTTGTAAGGTTGATCTAGTTTCGGAACTTGTAGGGGAATTCCCAGAACTTCAAGGTATTATGGGAGGTTATTTTGCAGAAGCCCAGGGTTTTGAGAAAGATGTTTGTAAGGCTATAAGTGAGCAATATCTACCTGCTGGACTAAATTCAAAAGTGCCCAAAAAGCCATACAGTATAGCACTATCTCTTGCAGATAAGATAGATACGTTAGTAGGTTTCTTTGGTATAAATCAAAAACCAACAAGTTCAAAAGATCCATTTGCTCTTAGAAGATTGGCTTCAGGAGTAATTAAAACAATAGTTGAAAATAAGAAAGATTTTAAAATAAGAGATTTGATTAGTTATTCAACTGGCTTGTATCTAGATCAAGGCTTTGAATTTGAAAATAAATCTCTTCAAAACGAATTAGCGAATTTTTTAATGGATAGATTAAAATTTTATATGAAAGAAGAGAAAATTCGTAGTGATATTGTTGAGGCTTCTTCAAGTTTCCATAATTTAGATCAATCGGTGATTATTTTTGGTAAGGCTAAAACTTTAAATAAGTGTATTAATAGACCCAATGGAATAGATATAATTTCAAGTTTCAAAAGAGCCTCAAGTATATTAGAAAATGAGCTAAGAAATAAAAAATTAGAATTATCAAATACAACTGACCCTGGTATTTTCAAAACTGAGTTTGAAAAAAATTTATATAAAAAGATTAATGAATTAAGAAAATACTTTCAAAATATAAATAAAGACGAGGATTTTGATCTATCAATCAACAATTTAGCAGAGTCGAAAAAAATAATTTTTGATTTTTTTGACAATGTTATTGTCAATGAAGACGATATCACAATAAAGAAAAACAGACTGGAACTAATCCAAATGTTATGTAAAACATTTGATTATTATGTTAATTTTTCTTTAATCGAAACCCGCCAATGAAAAAGCTAATTTTAAATTTTAAATCTAAAGATAGTAAAAAAATAAAGAATCCTAAAAATTTTTTAGGTGGCAAAGGTGCTAATTTATCTGAAATGGGAAGAATGGGTCTTCCTGTTCCACCGGGTTTTACAATTTCAACAAAAGTATGTGAACTTTTTTATAAAGATAAAAAAAAATTGAATAAAAATTTAATAGCCCAGATAAAAAAGGAATTAAAAATTATTGAAAAAGATGTGGGTAAACAATTTGGTGATTTAAAAAACCCCTTACTACTTTCCGTAAGATCCGGCGCAAGGGTATCTATGCCTGGAATGATGGACACCATTTTGAACCTAGGTTTAAATGACAAGACTGTAAGCGCTTTAGCTTCAAAAACTTCAAATGGAAGATTTGCTAAAGACAGCTATAGAAGATTTATCCAAATGTATGGCAATGTGGTGATGGGCGTAGAAGGCTATCACTTTGAAGAATTAATTGAAAATTATAAGCTTACAAAAGGAGTTCTCCTAGATACCGATCTTGATGAAGATGATTGGGATGGTTTGATAGTTGATTTTAAAAGAACTGTAAAAGAAAGAACCAAAAAAGATTTTCCTCAAGATGTTTATCGGCAATTATTAGGAGCAATTAGCGCAGTATTTTTGTCCTGGGAAAGTAACAGAGCAAAAGTATATAGAAAATTAAATCAAATCCCTGCTGAATGGGGTACAGCAGTAAATGTACAGTCAATGGTTTTTGGTAATATGGGTGAAAATTGTGCAACAGGTGTTGTATTTACGAGAAACCCCTCAGATGGATCAAACGAAATTTATGGTGAATATTTAATTAATGCCCAAGGTGAAGATGTTGTGGCTGGAACCAGAACACCTCAATACATAACTAAAAAAGCTAGACAACAAGCTAAAGTTAAAGCTCCATCAATGGAAGAAGTTATGCCAGATGTTTATAAGCAACTTCACAAAATTTTAAAGAAATTAGAAAAACATTATAAAGACATGCAAGATGTTGAGTTCACAGTTGAAAATAAAAAACTATGGATGCTCCAAACTAGATCTGGAAAAAGAACTGCTAAATCAGCAGTGAAGATTGCAGTCGATATGGTAAAAGAAAAATTAATTTCAAAAAAAGAAGCCGTTTTAAGAATCGATCCAAATTCTTTAGACACATTGCTTCATCCTACCTTAGATGAGAAAAGTTCAATTAATGTCATAGCTAATGGTTTGCCAGCTTCTCCAGGTGCAGCTAGTGGAAAAGTTGTTTTTACCTCTGAAGAAGCTGAAAGATTAACTGGAATGATGCAAGATACAATTTTGGTTAGAGTGGAAACGTCGCCAGAGGATATTCAAGGAATGCACGCAGCTAAAGGAATTTTAACTGCAAGAGGGGGCATGACAAGTCATGCAGCTGTTGTTGCTAGAGGAATGGGAAGACCTTGTGTTTCTGGTTCAAGTGAAATTGATATAAATTATGAGAATAAATCATTCAAAACCTCATCAATAGAAATAAAAGAAGGTGAAGTAATAACAATTGATGGATCAACAGGTAGAATTATATCAGGAAGTGTTGCAACAGTTAAACCAGAGATATCTGGTGATTTTTCAAAATTAATGTCATGGGCAGATAGTTTTAGAAAATTAAATGTTAGAACTAATTCAGAAACACCAAAAGATACTAAAACCGCAAAAGATTTTGGAGCAGAAGGTATTGGTCTTTGTAGAACTGAACATATGTTTTTTGATGAAGAAAGAATTTTGTCAGTTCGAGAAATGATTTTATCTAAAACTAAAGAAGATAGAGCAAAAGCACTTAACAAACTTTTGCCTCATCAAAAAAAAGATTTTGTAGAAATTTTTAAAATTATGAGTGGTTTGCCTGTTACAGTCAGATTGTTAGATCCTCCTCTTCATGAATTTTTACCAAGAACAAGTAAAGAAATAAGTGAAGTTGCCAATGTAGTGAGGCTACCAGTCGAAGAAGTTGAGACTAGGATTGAAGAACTACATGAACAAAACCCTATGTTAGGTCATAGAGGTTGTAGGCTTGGTATATCTTTCCCAGAAATTTACGAAATGCAATGTAGTGCTATTTTTGAAGCATTAGTTGAATTACAAAAGAAAAAAATTAAATCTGCTTTTCCTGAGATTATGATTCCTCTGGTTTCTACTGAGGCCGAAATAAGGATAATGAAAGATTTAGTAATTAATATTGCAAGCGAAGTTCAAAAACAGAATAAAATTAAAATAGATTTTATGGTTGGCACGATGATTGAACTTCCTAGAGCCGCAATAAAAGCAAAAGAAATTGCAAAACACGCAGAATTTTTTAGTTTTGGAACCAACGATTTAACACAAACGACTTTTGGAATTAGTAGAGATGATAGTGGAAAATTTTTAAATGATTATTTGGATAATAAAATATTTTCAATAGATCCATTTGTATCAATAGATGATGGAGTTGCAGATCTTGTTGAAATAGCTGTTGAAAAAGGAAAAAGTCAAAATAAAAAATTAAAACTTGGAATTTGTGGTGAACATGGTGGAGATCCCAAAAGTATTGAGTTTTGCTCTAAAGCAGGTTTAAATTATGTTTCTTGTTCACCTTATAGAGTACCAATTGCAAGATTAGCAGCAGCACAAGCAGAATTAAAAAAATAAATAAATAATTTTATATTATAGTGGCGTTCTGTTTCCAGGTGCCCTTAATAATAAGGACACCTAACGAAATTATCTTGAAAATATACTTCTTATTAATCCTGTAAATAAAGCAAAAGCAACGTAAACTACCATGAGTATTAATGGAACCGCAATCCACATTCCAATCGTACTTAATACACAAAAGTCTGCGACTGTGAAGTCAAAAGAAACTGGACACGAGTTGACATTTATAACACGTGCATGTGCATAGTTACCTACAGTTAAAAAATATAATAACAAGATCCATTTGTTTATTTTATTTTTAATCATGATTTCAATATAATGTTTATTTGAACAATTCCTTGTCCAAGATAAATTATAAATTTGGACAATTTTTTTTAGAAAAAATAATTTAAAAATTTGATTATGAACAAATATTTAGATGCCTACAATAGTATGGGAAATTCAGGTTTTGAATTAATAGACTTTGTTTTTAAAGTTTGTGTAATAGTTCTAGTTGATTTGGCAAATTTAATAGGAATATCATATGAGGCGATAAACATTATTATTTTTGTTTTTTTGCAACCAGCATTAATCGTATTATTTTTTATACTTTGGAGAAAAGAGCGAAGAAAAAATAAATTAGTATAAAAGGGGACATTCTGTATCCAGGTTCCTTTATTTACTTACTATATTTAATACCAAATAAGTGAAAAGTGTATGCTCTAGGTGTATGCTCTTTTTACTTAAATCTGCTATGGTGAGATTATGAAAAAACTATCTTTATATATCTTGCTGGTTTTGATGGTATGTAATGTTGGGTTTGCCAAAAATTTTAAATATATTTGTAATCTTGATACCCAATTTATTAATAAAGAAGATGATAAGTGGATAAATAAAAATATGAAACTTACGTTTTCCTCAAGTAACAATGAAACAATTTCAATATTTGATCATGAAATTGATATTTCTTATCAAAAAAAACTAGATGTTATGATTGATGATGATCAAATACTTGCTGTAGCTTTTGACGAGAACTCTATAGACATTCTTGTTATTGACAGACTAAATGATACAGCAACTTATTCTTTATCTTATATTGACGGATATAAACACGGCCAATATGGATTTGGAAAATGTACCAATCTAAGATAATTGTATCATTGATTCAATTTACTTATTTAATGAGAAGGTGCGTTCTGTTGCCCAGCATTTACTTTTTAACACATGGAAAAGTTAAATATTCTAAATTCTTAATTTTTTTATATGTTCCGTCTGCTTGTAATGTATGCCAACTCCTACCTGAAAACATTTGTAATACACCCGTAACACCTCCCCCAACTTTTAACCAGCATCTACCTTTATTTTTATCGTACTCAGTAACAGTAGGATATTGTTTTCCAACTTCGTATAATTTTCCATCTTCCATTACTGCGTCGACATTAACTATTCTACTTTTAAATCCACCCCATTCTTTTGTTCCTCCAGTTACTTTTCCAGTAACATAATAATCAGCAAGAACACTAGTTGTAAAAAATAATGATGCTATTAAAAATTTAATCATAATTAATATAAAAGGGGGCGTTCTGTTGCCAGGTGCCCCGAACCCCGTCTACTTAATTAACAAAGTTAATTAGGCAGCAAGTGCGTAACTTTCGTTAGCAATTATAAATTAGCCCTTTACGGAGGAACAATTCCGAACGAAAGAATAGCCTTTAGACATTCGTCGATTCTGGTTCACCCCCATATGTTTTAATGGTGGAGGTGGTGGGTACTGCCCCCACGTCCGCAATGGTTATTACGAAATTCGTTTATCGTCATAGTTGGAAAACCAACAATATTAATATAAAAGGAATTACAACAGATTCAATAACTATTATGAAATTAACTAAAGAACAAACAGAAGAAATTAAGAATCAACAAGCTCAAAGTAATCAAACTAAAAGAGTTACATCCCCTGAACTTGAAAAAGTTTTATATGAAGCAATTCCCGCATTAGATCATGGTTTTGTTCGAGTGGTTGATTATATGGGTGATGACACTTCAATTGTTCAGTCTGCAAGAGTCTCATATGGAAAAGGCACAAAACAAGTATCGACTGATAAAGGTTTAATTAAATATTTAATGAGGCATTGGCACAGTACCCCATTTGAAATGTGTGAAATAAAATATCACATAAAGCTTCCAATTTTTATTGCAAGACAGTGGATAAGACACAGAACAGCAAATGTTAATGAATATTCTGCTCGATATTCAATTTTGGATAAAGAGTTTTATTTACCAGCTAAAGAAAATTTAGCAGCTCAATCGACAAGTAACAGACAAGGTCGAGGTGAAGTGCTTGAGGGCGACCAAGCAAATGAAGTATTAAAGCTTTTAAAAAATGATGCTGATAGAACTTATGATAACTATGAAACTATGTTAAATGAACGATATGATGGCTCAACCATTGATGAAAATAAAAAGGGACTAGCAAGAGAACTTGCAAGAATGAATTTAACATTGAATACTTATACGCAGTGGTACTGGAAAACAGATTTATTAAATTTGATGAATTTTTTAAGACTAAGAGCAGATAATCATGCACAATATGAAATAAGAGTATATGCAGATATAATGTTGGATACTCTAAAAAAATGGGTTCCCATAACTTATGAAGCATTTATGGATTATCGAGTTGGAGGAACCGAAGTTTCAGCTAAAGGAAAAGTTATCATTCAAAAACTTATTAAAGGTGAGGATGTTAATCCAGATAGTTCAGGTTTGTCGAAAAGAG
>JAOJEG010000060.1 GCA_028226535.1 Candidatus Pelagibacter sp.
AAATTTAATATAAAAGTATTTGGTCCAAATAAAATTGCTTCTCAGCTAGAGGGATCTAAAATTTTTACTAAAAAACTCTGTAAAAAATATAATATTCCTACAGCCAACTTTGGTATTTTTGAAAATAAAAATGATGCAAAAAAATTTTTAGAAAATGCAAAATATCCAAATGTAATTAAAGCAGACAATTTAGCTGCGGGTAAAGGAGTTTATATTTGCAATAATGAACAAGAGAGTTTCATGGCAGTCGAGGAGATATTTGATGGAAAATTTGGAAAAGCTAAAAATATTCTTATAGAAGAATTTCTTAAAGGTGAAGAAATGAGCTATTTTATAATTAGCGATGGAAACATCATTAAAAGCTTTGAAACTGCACAAGACCATAAAAGAGTTCTTGAAGGAGATAATGGTAAAAATACTGGTGGGATGGGTGCCTACTCACCTTCAAGACTTATAAATAATCATTTAGAAGATAAAATTTTAAGTAAAATTATTAAACCTACACTTAAAGGACTCAAAGACCTTGGGACTGACTATAAAGGTTTTTTATATGCTGGTTTAATGATTGTTGAAAATGAGCCCTATCTAATTGAATACAATGTTCGAATGGGCGATCCTGAATGTCAAACTATTCTTCCAAAACTAAAAACTGATTTAGTAGAAATACTTGAGGCTTGCTGTGATAAAAAACTTGTAGACATCAATATTGAGTGGACTAATAAAAAAAGTTTGTGTGTTGTGTTGTGTTCAAAAGGATATCCAGACACCTATCAAAAGAATATCTTAATAAAAAATATTAAAAATTTAAATCTAGAAAAAAATAATTTTATTTTTCATGCTGGAACTAAGAAAGAAAATGATAAAATATATGCTACAGGTGGACGTGTAATAAACTTTACTTCTCTCTCAGATAATTTTTTACAAGCCAGGAAAGCAGTGCATCAATGCATAAAAAAATTAGATTGGGATGGTGGATTTTATAGAAAAGATATTGGTTTTAAAGTTATTGATTGATGAGAGTTATTGGTGGCAAATTTAAGGGAAAAAAACTACTTGAGCCTAAAGATAAACAAACAAGACCTTTAAAAGACCTTACAAAAGAGTCTGTGTTCAACATTATCAATCATTCAAATAAGTTTTCAATCGATATAAAGAAAGCATATGTTTTAGACCTATTTTCTGGAGTAGGTTCTTTTGGTATTGAATGTCTGTCGCAAGGAGCGAGTTATGTGACATTTATAGAGAAATATAAAGGAGTTTTACCTATTCTCAAAAAAAATATTAGTAATTTAAAATCGGAAATTAATTATGAAATTATTGAATCAGATATTTTGAATGAATTTAAATTTAAAAGTTTAAAATTTAAATATGATATAATTTTTCTAGATCCACCATATCAAGAAAAGACTTTAGAAAATATTCTAAATACAATAATTGAAAATAATATACTCAAGGATAGTGGCATAATTATAATTCACAGACATAAAAACGAAGTAGATGAATTTCCAAAAAATTTTCTATTAATTGATGAAAAAAAATATGGGATTTCAAAAATTATATTTGGATCTTATTCTTAAATAAGAATTTTTTTAGTTTCTTTTTTTATAAGTTCTACAGCTGGTTGGTCAAATGGATTGATCTTTAAAGACTTGCCAATCAATATTGTTTCAAGAATAAAAAAACAAAATAGTTCACCTAGAGTTTTTTCATCTCTTTTTTTTATTTCAAAACTTCTAAAAGGGATATTCTTTTTTTTAAAAACTGTTTCTGTAGCTTTTTTTTGAGCGAAAATAATTTGGTTTATATCTTTGTTTTTTAGAAACTTCTGCTCCAACAAAATTGAATTATTATTAATTTTATTGGAGTTTTTTTCATGTGAATAAAAAAATGTAAAAAAATTATTCTGAAAACCATCAAGATATAATTGCATCACACTATGGTTATCTTTTGGCATAACAGAAATAATTGGAAGTATACCCTTTTTTTCTTTTCCAAGACTTTCAGCAACTAGTTGCTGATACCAATTAAACAAATTAGTTGATTGCTCATCATAATTGATAACTATTGAATTAAATTTTTTTGCTTTCAAAAAATAAATCGTAGCTTCTACATTTGAAACTAACGCTTTCATAAAATACTTATTTTTTACTAAATTATTCAATTGTCTGAAATTTTTATAATTCAGTCCCATTAACTCTGCAGGTAACATTCCAACTTCTGATAAAACAGAATACCTTCCACCTATAT
>JAOJEG010000061.1 GCA_028226535.1 Candidatus Pelagibacter sp.
GGTATTCATATTTAACGGTTGGATGTTTTCATCAAGTCCATCAATTACTCCATTTGATCATCCAGTATACGATGTTTGGCTTGTTAAATGCTATTAGACTATAGTATCTTTATCTAGCCAGCTTACGTTAAAATCAGAATTAATAAATTTTTTATGACTAAGTAGTTTTTTATGTAGAGGAATAGTTGTGGTAATTCCCTCTATTACAAATTCATCTAGAGACCTGTTCATTCTTTGAATTGCTTCAGTCCTATTTCTTCCATGACAGATTAGTTTGCAAACCATACTATCGTAATAAGGAGTAACTTTATATCCTTGAAAAATAGCTCCATCTACTCTTGTTCTAAAACCAGATGGTTGGTGACACATACCGATAGTTCCAGGAGATGGTTGAAAGTTTTTACTTGCATCCTCTGCGTTTATTCTACATTCTATTGCATGGCCTCTTGGGTTTATATCACTTTGTTTCAGTGCTGTTTCTCCAGAAAAAGCAATCCAAATTTGCTCCTTAATGATATCAATACCAGTTACCATTTCTGTTACAGGATGTTCGACTTGTACTCTTGTATTCATTTCAAGAAAATAAAATTTTCCATCCTCATAAATAAACTCCACAGTTCCAGCACCCATATATCCAATTTTTGCAACCATCTTTACAGTTCTTTCAAATAAATCTTTTCTAATTTCATCATTAAGAACAGGGCTCGGTGTCTCCTCAATTAATTTTTGATGTCTTCTTTGGACAGAACAATCTCTTTCATGAAGGTGAACAACATTATTTTTACCTGCTAAAATTTGAACTTCTATATGTCTTGGATTTTGAAAAAACTTTTCAATATAAACTTCATCATTACCAAAATATTTTTGTGCTTCTGATTTTGCAGTAGAAAATAAGGTTTCAAATTCCTCTTCTTTGTATACAATTTTCATACCTTTTCCACCGCCACCACCTGATGCTTTGATTAAGACAGGAAATCCAATTTTTTTACATAATTCTTTAGCTTGAGCTATATTAGTAACACCTCCCTCAGATCCTTCAATTACTGGTAAACCATTCTCTTTAGCAATTCTCTTTGCTTGTATTTTATCACCCATCATTTCTATATGTTTTGATGATGCACCAATAAAACTTATTTTATTTTCTTCAAGAATTTTTGCGAAACTAGCGTTTTCAGATAAAAATCCATAACCGGGATGTACAGCATCAGCATTAGTAAGTTCTATTGCTGACATTAAATTTGGAATATTTAAATAACTGTTTGCAGGTTGGTGAGATCCTATGCAGACGCTTTCGTCTGCCATTCTTACATGCATACTTTCTCTGTCAACATCAGAGTGAACAGCTACTGTTGGAATTCCCCATTCTTTACAGGCTCTAATAATTCTAACTGCAATTTCCCCACGGTTTGCAATTAAGATTTTTTTAAACATTTGTTTACTCTAGAATAATAATAGTTTGACCAAACTCGACAGGGTGACCATCTTCAACACAAATTTCTTTTACAACACCATCAGCAGTTGATGGCACATGATTCATTGTTTTCATCGCTTCAACAATCATAATGGTATCGCCTTTTTTAATTTTTTTTCCTACCTCAACAAATTTCTTTGCTCCAGGTTCTGGTGCGTGGTAAGCTGTTCCAATAATTGGTGAAGTAATTTCGGTACCAGATTTAACATTAGGTTTTTCAGAAACGTTTTCATTTCCAGGACTAATATTTGCTGATGTTGCAGCTGTTTGATTGCTAATCGACACATTGTTTTTAGAAACTTTAATCTTGGTGTCTTTTTCAGTAATTTCTATCTCAGTGAGATTAAATTCTTCTAAATAGTCACTTAATTCTTTGATGATGCTTTTATCTATTTTCATTTTTTAAAATCTTATCTAATGAAATTATGGCTAAAATATAACCTTCAACACCTAATCCAAAAATTCCTCCTGTTGCTATATCGCTTATTAGAGACTTATGCCTAAATTCTTCTCTTTTATATATATTTGATATATGTAATTCAATTATTGGTTTTTTAAATAGATCAAGAGCATCTCTGATTGCAACTGAGGTGTGGGTAAAACCTGCAGCATTAATTATCATTCCGTCATATTTTTTTCTAGCATCCTGAATTAAATTTACTAACTCTCCTTCAATATTTGATTGAGCAAATTCTAATTCA
>JAOJEG010000062.1 GCA_028226535.1 Candidatus Pelagibacter sp.
ATAGCTAAACTAATTGTTAAATAAGTTGCCATTGTAATTGCAACAATTTCTATTGCCCTTCCAGTTTGCATCATTGCTGTACCTGCAAAAACTAAAACCAAATCAGGATATGCAATAGCTGCAGCTAAGGATGAGTTTTTAGTTAAGTTTAAATATTGGTTAGTTGTTGGTGGAATAATAATTCTTAACGCTTGAGGCATTATAATTAATTTTAAAACTTGGCTAGGAGTTAAGCCAATTGAAGCTGCTGCCTCTTTTTGACCTTTACCTACACCTTGAATACCTGCTCTTACGTTTTCTGCAATAAAAGTTGCTGTATAAAGAGTAAGTGCTAAAGTTAAAGCTATTAATTCAGGTGGTATTCCAAGTCCACCTTCATAAGTAAAAGAAGTTTTTGCTAACTGTTTTAGCTCAGGAAAACTCCAAGATAAATCAACACCCCCAACAATAAATGTCAGTGCTGGTAAAATAATAAATATACCCAAAGAAATTAAAAATTTTGGATATTGTTTACCTTCTTCTTCTTGTTTTCTTTTTGCAAATTTATTGAAAAAGTAAATAACTACTAAAGCGATGATGAGAGCAATGAAAAATACATCGAAATTATTCCAAACAGGAGCAACTGTATATAAACCTTTAATTGTCATATACGATGAACCAAATATTAATGGAGCATCCTCTGGCATTGGTAAAGCTCTTAAAGCTGCAAAATACCAAAAAAATATTTGAAGAAGCAATGGTACATTTCTAAAAAATTCTACATAAAAACTTGCAGTTTTATTGATTAAATAATTTGGTGATAATCTTGCTACACCAATTATCACTCCTAATATCGTACACAAAATAATACCTATGAAAGACACAAGCAAGGTATTTAATAATCCAACCAAATATGCACGCGCATAAGATCTTGACCCATCATAATCAATCAAAGAAAATTGAATATCAAAAGATGCTTCTTGAGATAAAAAACCAAAACCGAACTCAATACCCCTATTGTCCATATTTATTTGGGCATTCATTGTAAAGAAGCCAAATACCAAAACTATAAAAAGTAATGTTAAGAATTGGGGAAGTATTTTTTTAAATTTCATTTTGTGGGATACTATAAAAAAAGGGCTAGATAAATCTAGCCCTTTTTATCAATTTATAACTATAAATTATCTTGATGGTGGAACGTATAAAATACCACCTTTAGTCCATAATTCATTTGGACCTCTGTCTGGTAAAATACCAGTGTCAGCTATATTTCTCTTATAACTTTCACCATAGTTTCCAACTTGTTTGATAATTCTTAAGTTCCACTCGTTATCTAAACCGAATGCAGCACCCATTTCACCTTCAGCACCAACTAATCTCTTGATTTGAGGGTTTTCTGAAGTTTTCATCATGTCAGCATTTGCAGAAGTAACACCGTACTCCTCTGCTTCGATCATAGTATTTAAAGACCATCTTACGATATCTTCCCATACTGAATCACCTTGTCTAACAACAGGGCCTAATGGCTCTTTTGAAATAGTTTCAGGTAATACGATGTGATCATCTGGGTTAGTCATTTTAGTTCTTTGTGCAGCTAAACCTGATTTGTCAGTAGTGTAAGTATCACATCTACCAGCATCATAAGCAGCTACAACTTCATCAGCTTTTTCAAAAGCAACTGGAGTATAAGAAATTCCTTTAGAATTAAAGAAGTCTCTCATGTTAAGCTCAGTTGTTGTACCAATGTTAGTACAAGCTGAGATTCCATTTTTGAATTGGCTTGTTGAAGTAATTCCAGAGTCTTTTCTAACCATGAAACCTTGACCATCGTAGAAGTTTACTCCAACGAAAGTTAGTCCAATGTCAGCATCTCTAGAAAGAGTCCAAGTTGTGTTTCTTGATAAGATATCAATCTCACCAGAAGTTAAAGCTGTAAATCTTTCTTTAGCACTTAATGGTGTAAACTTAACTTTGTTTGCATCACCTAGTACTGCAGCAGCTACCGCTCTACATACATCAACGTCAACACCAGTCCAATTTCCTGCAGCATCAGCATTAGAAAATCCTGGTAAACCTTGAGATACTCCACATCTTACAAAACCCTTCTTCTGAGTGTTTTTAAGTGTCTTAGATTTTTTAGCAGCCATAGTCTCTGTTGT
>JAOJEG010000063.1 GCA_028226535.1 Candidatus Pelagibacter sp.
TTTCCTAATATTTACATTTTGTCGTAACGCATTTCTAAAAATTGAGTCTGTTTTATCTAAAGTTTTAATAGTTACTGTGTCAAAGAAATGGTCAGAATAAAGTTCATAACCAGATTGTTTAATTTTATCTGCAAAATTTTTTGCTAATTGAGAGGTATTTTCTGCAATTTTTCTCAAACCATCAGGGCCGTGATAAATTGCATAGGCAGCAGATACAATTGCAAGCAATGCTTGTGCTGTACATATATTACTTGTCGCTTTGTCTCTTCTTATGTGTTGTTCTCTTGTTTGAAGAGAAAGTCTGTAAGCTTTGTTTCCATGTCTATCTACAGAGACACCAATAATACGACCTGGCATAGATCTTTTGTATTCATCTTTAGTTGCAAAGAAACCTGCGTGAGGACCACCATATCCCATTGGAATTCCAAATCTTTGTGAACTTCCCACAGCAATATCTGCTCCCAATTCAGCTGGTGTTTTTAATTTAGCTAAAGCCAATAAATCACAAACTAATACAGCTTTTCCGTTATTTTTATGGATTTTACTTATTGCCTCGCTTGGATCTTTAATGTCACCAAGTGTTCCAGGGTATTGTAGAATTCCACATACAATATCTTCTTTAATATCTTTTGACTCATCTCCAATTACAACAGTTAAGCCTAACGGTTCTGCTCTTGTTTTGATCACATCAATTGTTTGTGGATGACAATCTTTTGAGACAAAAACAATATTAGAGTCATTTTTACAAATTCTAAAACTTAACCCTACAGCCTCAGCTGCTGCTGTTCCTTCATCTAATAAAGATGCATTCGCAATATCCAAACCTGTGAAATCAATTATCATTTGTTGGAAATTCAAAAGCATCTCCAATCTTCCTTGTGCTACTTCCGGCTGATAAGGAGTATAAGAAGTATACCATCCAGGATTTTCTAAAATATTTCTTAAAATTACGTAAGGCGTATATGTGCCGTAATAACCCATACCAATAAAATTTGAATAAATTCTATTTTGTTGAAATGACTTTTAATTTTCTCAAAGCTTCATATTCAGAGTTTGGCTCACCAATTCCTAAATCTTCTTTAAGTAGTATTTTTTCAGGAACAGTTTTTGAAATTAAATCATCTAAATTATCAAAACCAAGCTCATTCAACATTTTTTGTTGATCAGTCTCTGATGGACCAATGTGTCTTTTAATAAAATCTTTTTGAGAACTTTTAAGCATTTTAATTTCCACTTTCCTTTGCAAATTTATCGTATTCTTCTTTGTTCATTAAACTATCTAATTCACTATTGTCTTTTATTTTCAATTTAAAAAACCAAGCATCATTTTCTGGATCTGAATTGATTTTACCTGGATCATCAACAATCGCTTGATTATTTTCCACTACTTCACCTGAGATTGGCGTATAGACATCACTTGCAGCTTTAGTTGACTCCACAACACCTGCATTACCATCTTTTTCTACAGACGAACCTACATCTGGCAACTCTACAAAAACTATATCTCCAAGCATTTCAGTGGCATGTTGTGTGATACCAATTGTACCAACATCGCCCTCTACTTTAATCCACTCATGTTCTTTTGAATATTTAACTTCACTCATTAGTTTGCCCCTTTCACATAACTTTTTTTATAAAATGGTAATCCACAAATATTCGCTGGATATTTTTTTCCTCTTACTTCCAACAAAATTCTTGTATCTTTTTTTGAAAAAATTTGATCCACAAAACCCATCGCTATAGGTCCATTAACACTTGGTCCAAAAGTCCCACTCGTAACCTCTCCAATCATCTCTTCACCTTCATTGTAAATTTTAGTTTTTTCTCTAGCAATCAGTCTTCCCTCTGGCTTGATACCAACTCTAATTTTTTTAGCTCCATCTCTAATTTGATTATTGATTTTATCGGATCCAATAAAACCTCCGTTATTTAGTCTCTCCTTAGAAATTGCCCATTTAAGACTAGCTTCGATTGGTGTTGTTTCTGTGTCGAGTTCATTTCCATACAAACATAGACCTGCTTCAAGTCTGAGTGTGTCTCTAGCTCCAAGACCAATTAATTTAGCACCTTTTTCTAATAATTCTTTTGTAAATGCTTC
>JAOJEG010000064.1 GCA_028226535.1 Candidatus Pelagibacter sp.
ATAAGCACCTAATACACCCGATCCAATTATTAAGTTAATTCTTTTATTCATTTTTTTTTGAATTATTATATCTTTTAAAAAATATATGACTTTAATAAAAGGTATTTATGCAGCTTCAATGTCTGTGTTTAATGATGATTTAACATTAAACATTGATAAGACAATTAAACATGCAGAAATGGTAATTGATAACGGCTGTCATGGTGTTGCAATATTTGGAAGCACTGGTCAAGCTCAGTTAATATCAATTAGCGAAAAAATTAATTTATTCAATCAATTATCTATAAGTAAATATAAAAAAAAATATATAATTGGGACCGGTTTAAATTCTTTAAGTGAAACTATAAATTTGATGAGTGTAGCTAGATCTTTAAATTTTAAAAAATTTTTAATTATGCCACCAGCATTTTATAAATATTCTGATCAAGATGTTATAAATTTTTACTCAAAAATCATTGATGCACATCCAGAGTGTGAAATAGTACTTTATAATTTTGAAAAATTATGTGGATATAAATTTAGTGTAGAATGTGTTCAAGAATTAGTAAAATTATTTCCTAAACAAATTATTGGTGTCAAAGATAGTTCGTATAATCTTTTTGAAAATTTAAAAATAGATAATTTTTCAATTCTGCCTGGATCAGAGTCTAAGTTGCTAAAAGGTTTAGAGCTAGGGTGTACTGGAATAATTACAGCTACTTGTAATGTTACATCAGTATTAGCAAGAAAAGTTTATGATGATTTTTTTGACAAAAAAGAACAAACAGTTAACCAAAAGCTTTGCGATGTTAGAAGTACATTTGAAAAATATAATTTGATATCTGGACTTCATACTTTTTATTCAAAAAATAATTTAATTTACAAAAATGTTTTACCACCATTATCAATTTTAAATTCTAATGAAGAAAAGGAGTTAATTGATAATTTAGAAAAATTAAATTTTTCTACAAAACCAATAATGGCAGCCTAATATGCAATTAGCTAGATTTCTTAATAACGTATTTAAGAAGGATGGGTTCATTCTTGAAGATGCATACACAAAAAATTATATAATTGGATCTCCAGAGAACGATAAACCAATCAAAGTTAAAATTTTAGATAAAAAACTCCACTATAAATTATTACTTCATCCAGACCTATATTTTGGCGAAGCTTATACTGATGGAAGTATAATAATTGAAAATGGAAGTTTAAGTGATTTTTTAGACTTAGCCTTGATGAATTTTGGAAGAAATGAACTTAATTTTTTCAGTTATTTGATTAATAGGTTGAGAGGTTCTTATAGATATTTAACAAACTTTAATTTTATAAAGAAGTCTAAAATGAATGTATCTCATCACTATGACATTTCAGATGATTTATATGATTTATTCTTAGATCCTAAGAGACAATATTCGTGTGCATATTTTAAGAATGAAAATGATACACTTGAAGAGGCTCAAAATAATAAAATTCAACACATAATCAAAAAATTAAATATAAAAACTGGTCAGAAAGTTTTGGACATTGGTTGTGGATGGGGTTCTTTAGCTATTGATATTGCGAAGGCAACTAATTGCCATGTTACAGGGATAACATTATCTGAAAATCAGTTTGAATATTGCAACAAGAAAGCTAAAGAACTTAATCTAGAAAATCAGTTAACATTTAAATTAATTGATTATCGAGAACTTAATGAAAAATTTGACAGAATTGTAAGTGTTGGGATGTTTGAACATGTGGGTAGGAAGTTTTATAAGAAATTTTTTAATCAGATAGATAAATTGTTAAGTGAAGATGGGGTTTCTTTAGTTCATACTATTGGCTCAGTAAATCCACCAAGAGACCCACATCCATGGATAACAAAATATATTTTTCCTGGGGGATATACGCCAAGTTTAAGTGAAGTTACTACTCCTATTGAAAAAGCCGGGTTGATCGTTTCTGATATTGAAGTTCTAAAACTTCATTATTCTCACACATTAAGACACTGGAAAGAAAACTGTAATAAAAATAAAGAAAAAATTATTCAAATGTTTGATGAAAAATTTTTTAGAATGTGGGAATTTTATTTAGCTGGTTGTGAAATGGCATTTAAATGGGGT
>JAOJEG010000065.1 GCA_028226535.1 Candidatus Pelagibacter sp.
CTTGTACCCTATTTTTGCATATTCAAGTGGATTTGCTTTTGCTGGATCTTGTTCTGCCTCTACTACTAACCATCCCGAATAATTTTTTTCTCTCAGCACATCGAACAAAGGCTTGTAATCAATACATCCATCACCCGGAACTGTAAACGCACCTTCTAAAAATGCTCCTCTAAAACTTAAATCTTCTTTCAAAGATTTTTCTAAAACACTTTTTCTAATATCTTTACAATGTATATGAATTAATCTTTCGCTAAAATCATTTAATATTTTTAAAGAGTCTCCTTGAGCAAACAACATATGACCAGTGTCTAATGTAAGTTTTACACTATCATCAGTATTTTCAAGCAATCTAACAGTATCTTCTTCAGTCTCTATTACAGTGCCCATATGATGATGGTAAGCAAGTGGCATTCCTTCATCTTCAAGATATTTTCCCATTTCTGAAATTTTATCATAGTATTTTTTACACTCTTCAAGATCCATTTGGGGTCTTGTAGATAATTTTCGATTTGGATCTCCTTGAATTGAACCAGAAACTTCAGCAAAAACCATGCAAGGTGCATTACAATCTTTAAAAAGTCTTAGCTGATCTTGAATTAGATTTTTTTCCTCATTAACACTATTTGTTCTTAAATTAGCTCCATACCAACCTGAGCAAAGATTAAGATTAAACTCATTAAGTTTAGGAATTAATTCTTCTGACTTTTTTGGAAATTTACCACCAGACTCAATTCCAATAAATCCTGCCTGACTTGCTTCAGACAAACATTGTTCTAAAGAAGTATCACCTCCTAATTCAGGCATATCATCATTACTCCATGCTATCGGTGCTATTCCTAATTTTACTGACATAAAAATTTATTAAAAAGTTAAATGGATTTTTAAATGATGATTTTATGTGCATCAAGAAAATTATATTTTAATTGTTGTTTAATTCATCATTAAAAAAATGTTTCTTGATTTTGTTTTTTAATTCTGTTCTATATTCTTATGATTAACTTTTCTCTAATGGGAGCAGGACGGATTGGAAAAATGCATGCTAAATTTATAGCAGCTCATCCAAAAGCAAAATTAAAATACATATATGACGTTAATTCTCAATTTGCTGAAGAAGTAGCAAAATCAACAGGATGCTCAATTGCATCATCACCAGAAGAAGCAATTAATACAGATGATATAGATGCAGTTCTTATAGCTTCTGCTACACCAACTCACACTCAATTTATTACAATGGCAGCAAAAGCTGGAAAAGCAATTTTTTGTGAAAAACCAATTGATTTAGATATTAATAAAGTAAATCAGTGCATGGAAAATATTAAAGGAACAAACGTTCCTATTCAAATTGGCTTTAATAGAAGATTTGATGCAAGTCATGCTAAGGCACAGCAGGCAAGAGTAAAAAAAGAAATTGGTGAATTGGAAATGGTGGTTATTACAAGTAGAGACCCTGAACCTCCGGGTATTGACTATTTAAAAGCTGCTGGAGGTTTTTTTAGAGATACTACTATCCACGATTTTGATTTAACTAGATTTATATTGGGTGATGATCCTGTGGTTCAAATATCTGCATTTGGAGATGCTTTATTTGATAAAAATTCACAACAAGTAAAAGATCTTGATACTGCAATGTTTATTTTAAAATCAAAAAAAGGTGTTTTAATTCATATTAATAACTCTCGAAGAGCAGTTTACGGATATGATCAAAGAGTTGAAGTATTTGGCAGTAAAGGAATGGTTATCTCTAACAATCAAACTCCTACTTCTTTAGAAAGATATACGAGTACATCAACAAATGAAAAAGAACCTATACATTTCTTTTTTATTGAAAGATATGAGCAAGCTTACAGAGATCAATTTAATGAGTTTGTAAAATGTGTTGAGGATAAAATAAAACCTTTGGTAGGATTTGAGGATGGTAGAAATGCTTTAATAATAGCTAACGCAGCATATGAATCGTTTGAAAGTGGTAAAGTAATAGATATTAAATTCTAATATGTCTAATAAATATATATCTGAAC
>JAOJEG010000007.1 GCA_028226535.1 Candidatus Pelagibacter sp.
TAGACAGGTATTAAATAAAAACATTGATAGTTTCTTTGGTTGGGTAAAAGGAGCAAAACTTGTTGAGCTTAAAGAATGTAACACAGAAGAAGATCCCGTTAGACCTGAATTAGATAATAAATTTAGGACTGGATATGGACGAAAAATTTATGGCGTAGAATATCAAGGAGAAATCCATGCCGTGATGTGTTTTGCTTATACAAATAAAATTCCAAAAAGTGTCGATGAATTAGAGAAGTTAAGTACTGATGCCTTCTTACAAAGTGCGATGAGAGATCAAAGTGGAGGTCAAATAGCAATTGCTTATACCGTTTGGTCTAAGAAAAAAGGAGGAGGTAAGTTAATTGTTAAAGAAGTGTTCAAAAAAATCAAAAAATCAAACCATTTAAATAGACTTATTACACTTTCACCCTTAACTGAAATGGCAACAAAATTTCATAGCAACAATGGTGCTAAATTAATTCAAATTAATGAAACAACTCAAAATTTTGAGTATAAAGTCATGTAATTCATGTACTTCAAAAAGTTATTAATTCTAATATTTTGCGCTTTATTTATTTTACCGTATTCTGTCGGTATGGCTAATGAGGAAGCAAAATATGAAATTATTGATGAAAATGAAGTTTATGAGATTAGAAAATATAATGATCGTTTAGCTGTTGAAACATCAAGAGATGGAATTGACAGTAATTTTAGAAAACTGTTTAATTACATATCAGGTAGGAATAACACGCAAGAAAAAATTGCAATGACTACACCAGTTACCCAAGTAGAAAAAAATGGCAATATGACCATGCAGTTTTATTTACCTTCTAAATTTAATTCAGGAAACGTACCCAAACCTAACAGAGGAGATGTTAAGATAATTAACATTGAAGGAGGGTATTATGCTGTACTTAGATATTCCGGACGAGCATCGGATAGAAATTTTTTAAAACATAAAGAAATTCTAGAAAAAGAATTAAACAAAAATAATATTTTAATTATAAGTCCGCCTATAAGAGCAACATATGATAGCCCATTTACACTACCTATGAATAGAAGAAATGAGGCAATGTTTAAGATCGAGTATTAATTAATGAAATCAAAGTATAAAGCAATGGTGTTATCTTGTATGGATCCTAGATTCCAACTCCCTGTATTTAAGTTTATGAAAAAAAAGAATTTAATTGGAAAATACAGTTCTTTTACAATTGCTGGCTCAGCTGTCGGAGTTACTCATTCAAAATTTAAAAAATGGCATCAGCCTTTTTTAGATAATCTCAGCACCTCTATCAAATTGCACAAAATTGAAAAATTAATAGTAGTTAACCATGAAGATTGTGGAGCTATTAAATTAGCCGAAAATAAAAAGGATTATATTGAGAAAGATATTCATCACAATTCTTTTCGAAAACTTGAAAAAAAAATTAATAAAAACTTCCCTAAATTAAAATTAGAATTTTATATAATAAAGTTAAATCAAAAAATTTTAAGGGTTCGCTCTTTAAGATAAGTCCTAAAGAGCTCCCTTATATAGCCTCTTTGGCTTTTAAATCCGTTTGGATTTTTTTAGTTTGTTTTATGGATTGTTTTTTCAGCTAAGTATCAGGTGGTGAAAGTTTTAACATAATTACCTCCTTGATATAAATGTAATTATTATAAAATAAATTTCAATTTATTTATTTAGTTATTTTAAAAATATATTTCTTGAATACAACCTAGTGCTTTAGTAGATTCCCGGTAACTTAATTAATTCATCTTAAATTATTTTTTATTAATTAATTCACTAATAAAATTTTCGCCGTAGCCATCGTCAACTGCTTTTTGAAAATAATTTTTATTATCTTCTGCAATTTTTTCAGCTTCAGGAAAATCTTTTAAAAGGTCCCGAATGTAAGTTAAATCTTTTACTGAATTAGAGGCTGTGAATTTAAATCCAGTAGAGTCTCCTTGAAGTAAAGCATCAAAAACTCTAATAAGTGCAGCAGAATTTCCAGACCCAAGTTTTGCAACATCAAATAGTTTTTGTAAATCTAGATCAAATTTTTTAGCAGCTTTTGCCATATGGTTAATTAAAGCGGCATTCCCAAGTGTTAAAAAATTGTTTAAAAGTTTTGATTTTGCACCCATTCCAACTGAACCAAAATGAAAATAATTTTTACAAAAAAGTTTTAAATATGGTTCTGCTAGTTTGAAATTATCATCTGTTGCACCAACAATACCACCTAGCACACCTTCCTCTGCTTGAACAGGGCCTCCCATTACAGGGCACTCTATATAATTAATGTTTTTAGATTGATAAATTTTTTCAGTTTCAGTTGATCCTGATTGATTATGAGTTGTAATATCAATGATCAATGTTTTTTCATTTAAAATACTAGCAAGTTTTGCAGCAATTTCTTTTGCAATAGGTGTATTGGTTACACATTTGACTAAAACATTTAGTTTTTTATCACTAAAATCCTCGAAGGTTTTTACTTCTACCGCACCTTTGCTTACAATTTTTTCAATCGGTTTTCTATTTTTGTTGGCAATTACAAATAAGCTGCTTCCTTTTTCTAAAAAATTTTTAGCTATTCCATAGCCCATGTATCCTACACCGACAAAGCCCACATTATTCATATAATGAAGTTTACATGATAAATGATTATGTATAAAGTTTATTTATGAAATACTTATGTGCGTTGAGAGATTTATTAATAAGCCTTGTTGCTTCCACTATTATTATCTATGCAATAAATATTATTGCTGGTTTTGGCGGTGCGGACTATGTGTTTAGTCATGGAGAAGCTTTTATAGTTTGGATACTAATGGCAATACTAGTTAATAATTGTTTAAAAAAATAAATTAGATATTAAATTTTCTTTTTAAGTGTCTTAATTTTCCTTCGGTACTGTCGTAATCAATATAACATCCTTGCAAAAATCTATTTCCTTCTTTTACCTCGTATGATGTTCTTCCATGAAGTAGTCTATAATTATCCATCATCATTAAATCTTTTGGAGCAAGCTTAAACTCTATTCTGTATTTTTCAGAGTTATACATTTCAGATAATTTTTTGCGTGCTTTATAATATAAATCTAATTTTTCTTTATCTAACATTGGCACATAGTCTAATCGTGGACTAAATCTTACTTGTTTAAAATTTTTATTATCATCAAGTTTAATTAGTTCTGACCAATCTTCTAAAACAACATCTTTATCAATAAATTTAAATCTAACTTTAACTTCAGATAATATCTTATAAAAATCTGGATTTTCTTTTTTTAAATCCTCTGTAACTGTAAAACCATCTACTAATGTTGATAGCCCACCTTTAACTTCGCTGACAATGCAATGAAGTAGCTGAATACATGGAACAGGGTTACGATAAGGATTGTCTGTATGAGGTGATAACCCTAAAGAGGTATATGCAAGATCGTTTGGATCTGGTTTGGATTGAACATCAAAATATTCTCCAAAATTTGTTCTTCTGACACTTCCTATTGAATTAGCAAATTTTACAATAAAGTTATTCTCTGTTGGAATATTTTTGATGATTACAAATCCATATTTGTAGAAAGAAACGAGTAAATTATACATTTCTTTACTTTCAAAAAAACCTTCTTGATATTCAAAATTCTTTATATTTTTTAAAGTTGAATTCCATTTAATTTTTAGAATAGATTTTATAACTGTGTCTTCATTAGAAAATTCCAAAGCAAGTTTGCCAATGTCTAATTTAGATTTAACCCCATCATTAAAATCTATTTCTAGAAAATTTTCATGAATATTAGCTTTATTAATTGATATTTTGCTATTTAAACCTGTTGGGTCAAATAGTCTTTGTTGAGTGCCTTTGTCTAAAAATTCCTCACCATCAACTCTTTCTCTTAACCAAAAAGGGTGTATTTCTTTTTTGACTGAACCATTGTTCAAGTAAACTTTATTTTCATCCAGTTCAATTTTCATAATTAAATTTGAGGATTATTTAAATTTTAACTTTATTCAACATAAATAAAATAGTAAGAGATAGAGGTGGATCAATTTAATTCTAAAAACTATCCAATATTTGCCAATTTTTTAAATAAATTAGCAAAAGATCTAACTAAGTTTTATTACAAGAAGTTAGACAAGCCTTTTAAGATATCTAATAAGCTAAAAGGTAAGGGATATGACCCAGTAACTACTTCTGATAAAGCATTTGAAAAATTTATAAGATCTGAAATTTCTAAAAAATTTCCAAACCATCAAATTATAGGTGAAGAGTACGGTCATAAAAATACTAAAAGTAAATTTTCTTGGGTAATCGACCCTATTGATGGAACAAGATCATATGTTGTAGGAAATCCAAGTTGGAGCAATCTAATTTCACTTAATTACAATGGTGAACCTGTTTTAGGATTAGCTAATTTTCCAAAAATGAAAAAATATTATCTAAATATTAACAAAAATACAGCTTACGTTTTTGAAAATAATAAAAAAAGAAAACTTAAAGCTAATGTAAAAGTAAATTTTGCAAATGCAAAATTAGCTGCAGCGTTTCACAATACTTTATCTTTAAAGCAACAATCAAAAATTAGTAAGTTTATTAAACGTATGCAATTTCCATGTTTTGATGCACTTACTTATTGTCAGCTAGCTGAAGGTAGACTTGAACTGGTTGCGCAATGTGCAAATAAGATTTGGGATATTCATCCTATTATGCCAATAGTAAGAGCTAGTGGTGCAATAGTAACAACTTGGGATAATAAAAACCCAGTAGTGGGTGGAAACATTATTGTTTCAAACAATATCGCTAATCATAAAAAAGTTTTAAAATTATTAAAACCTTTATCTAAATGATACCTGAGAAAGCTCAAGAAATTTTAGATTTTTGGTTTAAAGAAACTCCTGCTGAAAAAAGATTTAAAAAAGACGAAACATTCGATAAAACTATAAGAGATAAGTTTTTAAATGATTATGAGCTTGCAAGTCAAAACGAGTATGACGATTGGCAAGACCAACCAATGAGCGCACTAGCATTAGTTATTCTTTTTGATCAATTTTCAAGAAATATGTTTAGAGATGATAAAAAAGCTTTTGCTCAAGATCATAAAACAAGATTGATTGTTAATGATGCAGTTTATGCAGGTTATCTGGAATCTATGAATGAAAGTGAAAGATTTTTTATGATATTGCCTCTTATTCATAGTGAAGAGATAACTGATCACGACATGGCTTATTATCTACTTAATAAATATCTAAGAGAGCATGAAGGATATGTTCAAATAAAAAAATTTTGGAAAGATCATACAAAAGCAATTCAATTATTTCATAGATATCCTCATAGAAATAAAGTGCTTAGTAGAGAATCTACTTTAGAAGAGTTAGCTTTTTTAAATGGTCCTAATTCATCCTGGTAATTGAGAATTTAAAACATATTTATAAAATAATTGATAATGTTGAATTTGAAAAAGCAAAATTATCAGGTAGATGCCTTGGCTTATCTAAAGATCTACAGCATGGTTACATTCATTTTTCAGGTTAAAACCTATTAGCATCTACTCTTAAAAAATATTATTTTGGAATATAAAACTTAATATTATTAAAAGTGTAAACACTTTAATTAGATCATTTAGCTAATCTGATTAACAGGCAGCATATTCATTCTGCTCATTACAAAAGAAATAGATAAAAACACAATTATTAGGAATGATAAAAATACAATTCCAAAAGATTTCATGTTAGATTTCAAACCTAATATTTGCTTTGTAGAGATAATCAATCCTGCAAAAATCCAAAATTGGGTAAGAAAAATTATTGGTATCATCAAATTTGGAGTAACTGCAAAAAATCTAAGCAAACCTGGAGCGTGGGCAAAGCCAACTGCAGTTAACACTTTTTTAAAAGGAACTTTAGTTTTTTTGTCAGGAAAAAGTTTAACTCCAATTACATAGATAAAGATTGCCCATACTAACCAGGTTAAAATTGATGTTAACCCAGACATTGCTACCGCAGTTTTGATCACTGTGTTTGCAGCTACAGCGCCTGCAATTCCATCTAAGATCATTATAAGTCCAGCAAAATAAACTGAGGCTTCACCAAAGTTTTTACTATCTGAATAAAGAGATTTATCGAGTTTAATTGATTTAAAAACTATACTTAAAAATTCACCAAACATTAATTCTTATTTTTTTTATTTTTTTGTGCTTTATACGAAACTAATAGTGGGAATATTATTAAAGCAATCGCAATGATAATGCAAATTACGATTAAAAAACCTTTAGTCATTGAAAAAATAGGGGAGCTTTAATTTTTGCTCCCCTAAAACAATAAATTTAGCCTTTTACAACTTCTCTAGTATTAGCGTTGAAAGACTCTTTGAATGGAATATCCACTACTACTGCATCAACAGGTGTTCCTGGTGTGTCTGAGTATTTTTCAGGTAGATGAACTTTATATTTAGTTCCAACCTTACCTTTTGGAAAACCATTTGCATTCAACGTTCCATCAAAAGGCACATATCCCATTGCAATGTTTTGTTTCTTTTCTGGGTGGTACCAAGGAGAAGTAATAAATCCTACTGGATCTCCACCACTCTCAGGTGATACTAGCCAAAAATCAGGAGCATACTCCTCGATTGGTTTTCCACCTAACTCAAGTCCAACTAGTTGAAGCTTGTAAGGTTTTTTACCATCTTTAAGTTCAGCACCCATTTTTTCTAATGCGGCTTTACCTACATAGTCTCCTTTTTTAGCCCATTCACCTTTTCCAGATAATGAAACTTGATAACCTAGGTTACACTGAAAAGGATTGTGTTGTTGGTCCATATCTTGACCCCATGAAAGAATTCCAGCTTGAATTCTTCTGTGGTGAGCAGGAGCAATAACCATAAGACTATGTTTCTTTCCAGCTTCAAGAACAGCATTCCACATATCTTCAGCGTATAAAGTAGAGTCTCTTAAGTAGATTTCATATCCAGCCTCACCTGAGAAGCCAGATTGTGAAATGACACAACTTCTTCCACCCACTTTAACTTCTGCTAATCCGTAGAAAGGCATATTGTCGAAATCAACTTGATCTCCACAAAGATCTTTCATTAAAGATTTTGATTTAGGTCCTTGTATCTGCACAGGACTGACATCGATTTCTTCAATCGTGCAGTCAAATCTTCCATCAGCATTTACCCCTTGAAGGTACATACCAATATCAGAGTCTGATAATGAGAACCAAAATTCGTCTTCAGAAATTCTAAGAAGAATTGGATCATTTAAAACTCCACCATATGCGTTACACAAGATTACATATCTTGCTCTCATAGGAGAAATTTTTGTTGCATCTCTAGTTATTACATAGTCAGTAAATTTTTCTGCATCTGGACCTTTAACTCTGATTTGTCTTTCAACAGCAACGTTCCACATAGTAACGTGATTTACAATTGCGTCGTACTCGACCATTGCTCCACCATCTTCTGGTTTTACGTAGCCTCTTGGGTGATAAATACGATTGTAAACAGTTGCTCTCCAACAACCTGCCTGCATTGATAAATGCCAATAAGGTGATTTTCTTACCCTTGTTGAGATAAGCATTTCAACTTTAGTTGGCCCACTTTGTCTTAAATTGTATGGTACTGCACGATCTGATTGATCAACTGAAGTAACATGTTTTAGTTTAGTATAGTCAAATTCATTAGACATAACTATTCTCCTTCAACCACTTGTTTGTTTCCTTCAAGCCGCCGAATGTATAAATGTGGAAGTCATCAGTATGCGATTTAACTTTCCCAATTAAATCATTAGGGTCTTTAGGTTTCAATAAATCTAACGCCTTACTAAAATTAGATTTAAGAAAATTTAAGGAATTTTTTGCTCCAACAATATTTGCAAACTTAATTAAGCTTGATATTTTTAGAGGCCCAGTAATTCCAACATGCACTGGTACGCTTTGTTTAGAAATAAAATCTATGATAGGCTGAGGATCTAATAACCATTGAGTTACTATATAATCAGCGTAAGGCTTTTTATCTATCATAGCTTTGTCTAAATCTGTATCGGATATGTCAGGACTTCCTTCAGGATGTCCAGCAATTCCTATTTTCATATTTTCAAAATATCCTGTTTCTAAAAGTTGAAACGAACTATCGAATTTTCCTAATGGTTCTCTTCCACCACCAATTATTAAAGCTTGTTTTACTCCACCATCTTTACATCTTGAGACATAATCTTTAAGCTCAGTATCATTTTGAATCGATCTCGCTGGAAAATGAGGTACAGGATTGAAACCTTTTTTTACAAGCTCAATAGATTGACTTGAAGTCTCTTTATAGTCTCCACCAGGTAACATTGTAACGTACACATCCTTTACAGGAGGTAGTGTTTCGAGGTCAGTATGTGGACCAATTTCCAATGAAAAATTCATTTTTTCCCGATCATTATCTTATTTGAAAAAGCTGTCAAAGAAATTCAGCATGGTCCAAAATGAAAATTTGTTGCCAAAAATTATGCCCATGATAATTTTTTTTATGGATCAAAATCAAAAAAATAAATCTCTCTCAGAGATCTTGGATATTAAGAAATTGATGAATGTGGATAGAGCTATTGAGACTGCAAACGGACTTCCAAATGAGTGTTACACAAGCGAACAATATTTAGAGTATGAGAGAAACAAGATTTTTTGTGATAAATGGACAGTTATTGGAGTGGGGAGCTCAATACCTAAAGCTGGTGATGCAATGCCATACAATCTACTCGGGATTCCTTTACTAATTGTTAGAGATAAAGATCTTAAGATTAAAGTATTTCATAATGTTTGTAGTCACAGAGGTTTTAAGCTTTTAGATAAGCCATGTAATTTAAAAAATGTAATTAGATGCCCTTACCACTCATGGTCATATGATTTTAAAGGAAATTTAGTAGCTACCCCACATATAGGAGGGTTAAATGTTCATAATTCAGATAAATTTAAAAAGAATCAGAGCAATCTAAAAGAAGTAAGATCAAAAATATGGATGGATATAATTTTTGTAAATATTAATTCGAATGAAATTGATTTTGAAGATTATATTAAACCACTTGAACAAAGATGGTCTAAATTTATAAATCACGAAGATCAAAAATTATTAGTTCACTCTAAAGACTATGGTGCTTTTGATTTAGAAGTTAATAGTAACTGGAAATTTGCTATAGAAAATTATTGTGAAAGTTATCATCTACCAACTATTCATCCAGAATTAAATAAAGTATCAAATATTAATGATCATTATCATATTCAAGGATTGACAAATCGATTTGCAGGACAAGGAAGTAAAAAATATGAGCAAACTGTAGAAGGTAATAAAAAATTTGATACATTTAAGAACTGGGAAAAAAGTTCACTCAAAAATTCTGAGTATATTGCATTATTTCCTAATGTAATGATTGGTTTGCACCTTGATCATTTTTACGTATTTTGGTTGGAACCAGTTACAATTAATAAAACCAAAGAACATATGCAAATGTATTATGTTGGTGATAAAAGTGCCAATGGAGAAGAACTTAAAGAATTAAGAAAAGAAAATGCAAGATTTTGGAAAGACGTTATGTTGGAAGATATAAGTGCAATTGAAGGAATGCAGGCGGGGAGAGGATCGCCAGTTTATAACGGAGGACATTTTTCACCAGTTATGGATCAACCTACTCATCAATTTCATAAATGGGTAGCAAATAGTTTATTATAAAAAATGAAAATTATTTTAATAATGGGCTTACCAGGGTCAGGCAAGACAACATTAGCTAATGAATTGGCTCCAATCCTTAACGCAAAAAGATTAAATGCTGATGAAGTTAGAAAAGAAGCAAATGACTGGGATTTTTCTGAAGAAGGAAGAAAAAGACAAGCGAGAAGAATGGCAGATTTTGCAAAAAGATTAAAAGAGGAAGGGAATTTTGTTGTAGCAGATTTTATTTGCCCAACGCCTGAAGCAAGAGCTTTATTTCCTGCTGATTTTATTATTTGGGTTGATACTATTAAAAAAGGAAGATTTGATGATACGAATAAAATGTTTGTTAAACCTGATAAGTTTAACTACCATGTAACAACACAAGATGCTAAAAATTGGGCACCAAAAATAATAAAGGAGATAAAATAATGGCTTACGAATGGGATAACAAAAAACCAACTGCACAAATGTTAGGAAGATGGCAACCATTTCACGACGGTCATTATACTTTATTTAAAGAAATTATTAAAAAAACAGGTCAAGTTTGTATTCAAATCAGAGATGTACAAGGGGTTGATGATAATCCTTTTGATTTTGAAACAGTAAAAAAAAACATAGAAGATAGATTAAACCCAGAGTTTGAAGGTCATTTTAAAGTAATGATGGTGCCAAATATTACTAATATTTGCTATGGACGAGGTGTTGGATACAAAATTGAAGAAATTGAACTATCAAAAGAAATTCAAGAAATATCTGCTACTAAAATAAGAGCCAAGATGAGAGAAGAAGGAAAATTAAAATAATTTTAAATGAACGATAGATTAAAAACTATTGTAGATTTAAAAAATTATCCTATCCACGATTTATCTTCTAGCAAGATCCAAAAATTAATTAAAAAATGCAAAGACGATTTAGATCAATTTAGCTGCTCCACTATTCCAAATTTTATTCTGCCAAAATCAATTGAGATTATGAATTTAGAATTAGAAAAAAAAATTGATAAAGTTTTTGTGTCTAAAAAAAACATTAATCCATATCTTAACTCTAAGGACGATCCATCTTTATCTTCTAATCATCCTAAAAGAACTTTTATGGAAAGGGACAATGGATATTTAAACTCAAATTTGTTTGAAGAAAATTCTGAAATGAAATTTTTATATGAGCAAGACGAGCTTTTAAAATTCGTATCAGCTTGTTTAGGTATTTCACCGATATATAGATGGGCAGATCCATTAGCTTGTCATGCATATAATGTGATGAGACCAGAAGGAATTCTGCCTTGGCATTTTGATAGTTGTGAATTTACACTGAGTATAATGATACAAAAACCAGATGAAGGTGGAATTTTTGAATATTGTCCATTTATTAGAGAGCCTGGAAATGAAAATTTTGAAGAAGTGAAAAAAGTACTTAAAGGGGATAGAACAAAAGTTAGACAATTAAATTTAGAACCTGGAGATTTACAGATATTTAAAGGAAGGTTTACAATGCATAGAGTAACTAGGGTAAAAGGAAATAAGCCACGATATCTTTGTATTCCAGCTTATGTGTTAGACCCTTGGAGAGTAAATACTCCAGAACATTCAGAAGCTATCTATGGAAAAGTATTACCAATTCATATAGAAAGAAATCAAGCTAGATCAGACGGTCTTGCGGATTAACATGACAAGCAATATTAAGATAAAAAAAATAAATAGTGAAATTTCATCGATAATTATTGATGAACCAAAAACTTATAATTCTTTATCTTTTAAAAATTTAACTGATTTACTTAATGCATTTAAAAAACTCGATGCTGATAAACAATTAAAAGTTATTATTTTAGAAGGTGCTGGTAAAGGATTTAGTGCTGGACACAACTTAAAAGAAGTAAGGGGATTAAATAAAAAAGAAAAATATCAAAAATTATTTAATCTTTGTTCAAAAGTTATGCTTCAAATCGTTGAAGGTAGAAAACCAGTGATTGCAAAAGTTCATGGAGCTGCATTTGCAGCAGGATGTCAATTAGTTGCAAGTTGTGATTTAGCTTACAGCACAAATGATACATTATTTGCAACACCTGGAGTAAATATAGGATTATTTTGCAGCACTCCAATGGTTGCTGTTAGTAGAAAAATTCATAGAAAACCAATGATGAAAATGTTGTTAACAGGTGAACCAATTAAAGCAAATTATGCAAAAGAAATTGGATTAATAAATGATTATTTTTCAAAATCTAAATTAGAGAACGAGGTATTAAAAGTTGCTCAAACTATTGCATCAAAATCAAATTTAACAATTAAAATTGGCAAGCAAGCTTTTTACAAGCAATTAGAAATGCCATTAAAAAAGGCTTATGCATACACTAGCAAAATGATGACAATTAACATGATGGCAATGGATGCTAAAGAGGGCATCTCAGCATTTTTAGAAAAAAGAACACCAAAATGGAAAAATAAGTAATGAAAAATAAAAAAAATATTTTGATTTTTATTTTTATTATTGCAGGTATGTTTTTTATTTTAAGTTTTAATGATCATAATTTTAAAAGAGCTGTAGACGCATGTCTTGCAGGAAGTCAAAAATTATCAGAATCTAAAATCACAGATTTAGAAGAAGCTCGTGAATTTTGTGAAGAGCAGATAAAAAAAAATAAATAATTCATGTCTGAAATAAAAGATATTCTTTCAAAACATAAAACTATCGCAATGATTGGTGTTAGCAAAGATCCTAAAAAACCATCAACCATTGTCATGAAATATATGCAAAAATATGGATTTAAAGTTTTCCCAGTTAATCCAAGAGCAAAAGGTGAAAAAATTTTAGGTGAAGAAGTTTTTGAAAAAATTACAGATATTAAAGAACCAGTTGGAATTGTAGATGTTTTTAGACCTTCTAAAGAAGTATATGCAATAGCAGAAGATGCAGTAAAAATTGGAGCAAAAGTATTATGGCTTCAACTAGGTATTAGAGACGAAGAAGCAAAAAAATTAATGCATAAAAACAATATTGATTACATAGAGAATAAATGTACTAAAATGGAATATCAAAAATTTTTCTTAAAAAAGATGCAAGCATTCCCAGCATTGAGCAATTAAATGAATATAGTAAATTTTACCCCAATAACAGCAACCCTTGGAGGAATGATTATTGGTTTAGCAGTGGTTATATTTTTTTTATTTAATGGAAGATTAGTTGGGATTAGTGGAATTGCCGCAAACGCTTTAACTGAAAAAGATAATAAGTTTGATAATTTATTATTTTTGCTTGGATTAATAATTGGCCCTGTTGTTTACAGTTTGTTTACTAATAAAGAAATAAATATAACAATCTCAAATTCTTTAATTTTATTAATATTTGCAGGTTTACTAGTTGGAATAGGTACAAGAGTTAGTGGAGGTTGCACTAGTGGTCATGGAATAAGTGGTATTGGAAGATTTTCTCTAAGATCAATTATTGCAACCATAACATTTATGATTGTTGGGATTTTAACAGTGTTAATTAAAAATTTTATATGAAAAAATTAATCTCATTAATAGCCGGTATTATCTTTGGAATTGGATTGGTTGTTTCAGAAATGGTTAATCCTGCAAAAGTATTGGGATTTTTAGATTTATTTGGAAATTGGGACCCTTCATTGGCGTTTGTTATGATTGGAGCTCTAATTGTCTCATCCCCATTATTTCATCTAATTAAGAATAAAGACAAACCCTTATTATCTGAAAAATTTGATTACTCTAAAAATAAAGAAATAAATAATAAGTTAATTATAGGCTCTGCTTTATTTGGTGCAGGTTGGGGGCTTGGAGGACTTTGCCCTGGTCCTGCAATATCGTCTCTTGCACTTTTAAATATTAATTCAATAATATTTGTTTTTGCTATGTTTATTGGATTTTATTTAGTTAAATTTTTGAATCTCAGTAAGACTAGTTAGATTTCATATTACTACAATTAAAGTATAATATTTTATTAAAAAATATTTGTATGAATAAATTACTTAAGTTTTTGGATAATACTTTTTTAGATTTAGGGCGACAGTTTAAATGGAGCTATCTGCCTCCATTAATGGTTTACGTTGCAGCAGGTATTTCTGGTTTAACAGGAATTGTTGGAACTTTTTTTGTTAAAGATTATTTGAATTTATCAGCTGCGTTTCTTGCAGGATTAGGATTTTGGGCAGGCATTCCTTGGGCTTTAAAAATGCCATTAGGACATTTGGTTGATCTGATCTGGGATAGAAAGAATTATATGGTTTTTTTTGGTGCATTTTTAGTAGCACTTAGTTTATTCATTATGTATGGGCTTATAATTCATACTGAATACTTAGCTCAAATTTTCTCAGTAGAAACTTGGTTTGTAATTAGTGTAATTTTAGCTCCAGTTGGATATGTCGTGCAAGATGTTGTTGCAGATGCAATGACAGTTGAAGCTGTACCATTAATTGATGAGAGCGGAAATGATTATAGTAAAGATCAAATCAAGATCATGCATACAACTATGCAAACTCTTGGACGTTTTGCAATTATTGGGGGAACAGTATTAGTAGCATTAGTAAATGTTATCTTATTTAGGGATGTGGATGGTTTAGAGCAGTCTGCTAAAATTGCTCTATATGGTAAAATTTATATATACGCATTAGTTATTCCGGTTGTCTCAATTGTAGGGGTGCTTTTAGCAAAACATTTAAGAAATAAAAAAATTGAAAATTTAAAATCTCTAGGATTAGAATTTAAAGAGGAGAGAGGAGCAGAAAAAACTAAAGTTAATTGGTGGATTTTGGGAGGAAGTTTAATATTTGTTATTTTCACTTTATCAATCGGATCTTTTAAAGTTCCCTTTGCTCAAGAAATAGTTTTTATTGGTTCAGTTATCATAATTTTATTTTTGATGTTTAAACTCATTAAAGAGTTACCAGAGAATTTAAGATTAACAATTGTTGGAACAGCAGTAATCATTTTTATATTTAGGGCAATGCCAGGTCCTGGACCTGGTTTAACCTGGTTTGAAATTGATGAACTTGGGTTTAATGAACAGTTTTTTTCAGTTTTATCTCTATTAGCCTCAGTTTTAACTTTAGCTGGAATAGTTTTATTAAGACCATTTATGGCTAATAACTCAATTGCAAAAATAATAGTTGTATTAAGTATTGCTGGTGCAGTTTTATTTTTACCCAGTGTTGGGATGTATTACGGATTTCATAATTGGACTGCTTCATTGACAGGTGGGGTTGTTGATGCAAAATTTATTGCACTGATTAATACAGCCTTAGAGTCCCCTTTAGGTCAAGTATCGATGATTCCTTTATTGGCTTGGATAGCAAAAAATGCTCCTTCACATCTTAAAGCAACTTTTTTTGCTGTTTTTGCATCTTTTACAAATTTAGCTCTTTCTGCAAGCGCTCTTGGAACAAAGTATTTAAATGAAATATTTATAGTTACAAGAGAAGTAAAAGATAAAGTATCAGGTGAAATTCAAACTACTGCAGACTATTCTGAGCTAGGAATATTATTAATTGTGGTAACCTTGCTAACATTAATTTTACCCATTTTATTTGTTTTTATAATTAATAACAGCAAATACAAAACTCAAGAGTAATCAAAAAATTTATTAGTTATTTCTAATTATTTTGCTATTAAAAGAAATGAAAAAAATTTTTCTAGTTTACGGACATTATAATGATAAATCATTCAATGCTGCGATAAGAGACACATTTGTTAAAACTGCCGAAGCAAAAGGTAATAAGGTTGACTCAGTAGATTTATACAAAGAAAAGTTCAATCCTGTTTTTGCCGGAGAAGAGCCTGGTGAAGATGTTTTAAATCACCGTCAAAGAATAGAAGAATGTGATATAATTGTTTTAATAGCACCTATTTGGAATTTTAGAATGCCTGCTATCGTTGAAGGTTGGATTGATAAAGTTTTAGCTCCACCTTGGGCATTTAAATTTAAACAACTTTGGGGTAATTACGGTTATCCAATAGGTAATTTGAGACAAAAAAAAGCAATAATTTTTTGTACTTATGGTTCACCAAGATTAGCAATCACAACTTTCTTTTTAAATTTACCTATTAGAAGATTAAAAAGAGGGGTGTTTCATATGTGTGGCATATATAACATTGTATATAGAAGATATTTTGCAGTACCTTTTGTAAGTGATGCAAAGAGAGAAGAATTTTTAGAAGATGTTAAAAAGACTGCAAGTAACATTTAAAATATTATTCTTTATTTCTATTTTTTTAACTTCATCAAAGGCAGAAATTTTAGAACCCAACAGTAATATTAAGCCATCAGAAGTAGTTAAAATTCAGCTAAGTGGACTTCAAAAAAATGATCTAGAATTTAAAGATAGTGGAATTGAGCAAACTTGGAATTTTGCTCATCCAAATAATAAAAAGGTCACTGGTCCGTTACCCAATTTTAAGAGAATGATCAAAGGAGATTCTTACCAAATGATGTTGGATCACCTCAGTCACACTATTACCGAGCTTGGAAGTAGTGACAAATGGGCTCAATTTGAGGTAATAATTTTAGACAAAGATAAAATCTATCATAAGTTCAATTGGCAGGTCGAAAAATACACTCTTGATGGTGTGTTGAAGAATTGTTGGCTGACTACGATGGTGTCAAATCCAATCCCACTTGGCAGCTCAATTTAATTATCCACATATACAATTTTGTTTCGTTATTTCGAAAAATTTAGTAGGAATCGCGGATGAAAACAAAAACTAAAGTTGTCGTAGTTGGTGGTGGAGTAGTGGGTGTTAGTGCTCTTTACCATTTAGCAAAAAAAGGTTGGTCAGATGTTGTTCTTGTTGAAAGAAAAGAATTAACATCAGGATCTACTTGGCATGCAGCAGGATTATTGCCTCTGTTTAATATGAGTTATTCAGTTGGACAACTTCATAAATACGCAGTCGATCTTTATAAAAAATTAGAAGAGGAAACTGGAAAAAATGTTGGCTTTAGTGTTGTGTCAAATATTCGTTTAGCAAGTACTAAAGATAGAATGGATGAGTATCATCAGTACGCTGGTGTAGCCCAAACTATTGGTGTTGATGTTAAATTTTTAACACCAGATCAAGTAAAAGAAATTTGGCCTTTATGTCATACAGAAGATTTAGTTGGCGCAATCCAACACCCAGAAGATGGATATATTCAGCCTGCTGATTTAACTCAAGCAATGGCAACAGGTGCAAGGAATATGGGTGCAGAAATTTATAGAAACACAAGTGTACTCTCAATGAAACAAACTAAAGATGGTTGGGTTGTTGAAACTGACAAAGGTTCTATTGAGTGTGAACATGTTATTTCATGCTCAGGAAACTTTGCAAGACAAACTGGTAAAATGGTTGGCTTAGATATCCCTGTTATTCCAGTTGAGCATCAATATATTGTAACTGAACCACATCCCGAAATTCAAAAAAGAAAAAAAGATGGCTTACCTGAAATGGGAGTTCTAAGAGATAGTGATAACAGATGGTACATGAGAGAAGAAGCAGGTGGTTTAATTTTAGGACCTTATGAAGATGGTGCTCCAGCTTGTTATGTTAATGGTCCCTCAAAAGATTCAGAGTATGAATTGTTTCAAGAAGATTTAGATAGATTAGCGCCACACATTGAAGGAGCAATTCATCGTGTTCCTGCATTTGGAGAAGTGGGTGTTAAAAAAGTTTATAACGGTGCAATTTGTTATACACCGGATGGTAATCCAATTGTTGGACCTGCATGGGGATTAAAAAACTTTTGGATTAACGAAGGACATAGTTTTGGAATTACTGCAGCAGGTGGAGCAGGATGGCAATTAGCTGAATGGATTATTGATGGTGAACCTACTATTGATATGCTTGGAGTTGAGCCTAGACGTTATGGAGATTATGCAACCAAGTCCTATTTAAAAGCTAAAAATGAAGAAGCTTATAGCCATGTATTTATTACCCACTACCCAGATGAAGAGAGACCAGCTGCAAGACCTTTAAGAACATCTCCTTGTTATGAAAGAATGAAAGATTTAGGAGCAGTTTTTGGTCAAAAATTTGGATGGGAAAGACCTAATTTCTTTGCAACAGATGGCATGGAGCAAAAAGATGATTGGTCATTTAGAAGATCAAAATGGTTTGAAGCTATTAAAAAAGAATGTCAAAATGTAAAAGACAATGTTGGTCTTTTAGATATGACGGCATTTGCAAAATGTAGAATAAAGGGTCCAAAAGCGGAGGAATTTTTAGATCATTTGGTTGCAAACAAATTACCAAAAAAAATTGGAAGAATTGGATTATGTCATGCACTGAATACCAAAGGTGGAGTTCATTCAGAATTTACAATTATGAGAGAAGCTGAGGATAGTTTCTATTTAGTATCTGCTGGTGCAAACTTAAGATTAGATCATGATTGGATTAAAAAATGGATGCCAGATGATGGTGTATCTTTTGAAGATTTAACTAACAGTACAGGTGTACTGGTTGTTGCAGGTCCTAAATCAAGAGAGTTATTACAAAAAGTATCTACTGATGATTTTTCAAACGAAAACTTTAAATGGTTAACTGCACAAAATGTTGATGTTGGATATGCTCCTGTTAATGCAATGAGAGTAAACTTTGTTGGAGAATTAGGTTGGGAACTTCATCATCCAATTGAATATCAAAATCATATTTTTGATAAATTAATGGAAGCAGGAAAAGACTTAGGTATCAAACCCTTTGGCATTAGAGCAATGAATAGTTTAAGATTAGAAAAATCATATAAACTAGTTGGTACAGAGCTTTCAATTGAATATTCACCTTATGAGTCTGGTTTAGATAGATTTGTTCATCCAAACAAAGGAAACTTTATTGGATTAGAGGCTTTGAATAAATGGAGAGAAAAAGGTTTTGACAATAAGCTTATTACTCTTGAAGTTCATAACACCAAAGATGCTGATGTTTTGGGAAATAACCCAATATATAAAGACAATAAAGTTGTTGGTAGAGCAACAGGGGGTGAATTTGGTTTTAGATTAGATAAGTCAATTGCTCTTGCAATGGTTAAACCGGCGCATGCTAATGTAGGCGACAAATTACAAGTTGATATTTTGGGTGAAATATATGAGGCTACAGTAATAGAAGAGAGTCCATACGATTCTGAAAATAATTTATTGAGAGCTTAATGAAAATTTTAGTCGCTGTTAAAAGAGTTATTGATTACAACGTCCAAATAAGAGTTAAAGAAGATGGAACAGGTGTAGTCACTGATAATGTTAAGATGTCAACAAATCCACCAGACGATAATGCTATCGAAGAAGCAGTTAAAATAAAAGAAAGTGGAAAAGCCACAGAAGTAATTGCTGTTACAGTTGGTGAAGAAAAAGCTCAGGAAACTGTAAGAAAAGCTTTGGCTGTTGGAGCCGATAGAGGAATTCATGTTAAGGCAGAAGGCGTTATTGAACCTTTAGCTGTTTCAAAAATTTTACAAAAAATTGTTGATAAAGAAAAACCGGATTTAGTATTTATGGGCAAACAAGCGATAGATGATGACTGTAATCAAACAGGACAAATGTTAAGTGCTTTACTAGATTGGCCTCAAGCAACTTTTGCTTCAAAAATTGAGGTAAAAGATGGAAAATTAGAAGTTGTTAGAGAAATTGATGAAGGTTTAGAAACTATCGAAATAAATACTCCAGCAATAGTTACGTGTGACTTAAGATTAAATGAACCTAGATATGCTTCATTGCCAAATATAATGAAGGCGAAGAAAAAACCAATTGAGCAAATGAATGCATCAGATTTAGGAGTTGATACAGCACCTAAGATACAACAAATTAAAGTTGAAGAACCACCTAAGCGTAAAGCTGGAATTAAGGTCTCTAGTGTTGCTGAATTAGTTCAAAAATTAAAAAATGAGGCAAAAGTAATTTAATGTCAGTATTATTAATCGCAGAGCATAACAATAAAGAGCTAAAATCTTTTACCTTAAATGCTGTAACAGCAGCATCTCAAATAGATAGTGATGTTCACGCATTAGTGATTGGAAATAATTGTAGTGATGCTGCAAAAGCTGCTTCAGAACTTCCTTTGGTTAAAAAAGTAATCACAGTTGAAGCTGCTCATTATGAAAATTTTATAGCAGAAAATTTTGCTCCCGTTGTTACAAAGCTTGCAGATAATTATTCTCATATAGTTTGTTCAGCAAACACATTTGGTAAAAATTTAATGCCGAGAATAGCTGCTAAATTAGACACATCACAGGTTAGTGATATAATTAAAGTAGAGTCAGCAGATACTTTTGTTAGACCTATTTATGCGGGAAATGCTTTTGCAACGGTTAAAAGTACTGATGCAAAAAAATGTATTACTATTAGACCAACATCTTTTGAAACATGTGAGAGTTCAGGTGGTTCAGCACGAATTGAAACTGCTGAAACAGCAGATGAATTTTCATTAACAAAATTTATTAAAAGAGAAGAAATCAAATCAGATAGACCAGAGCTAGGTACAGCAAGAATAGTAGTATCAGGTGGAAGAGGGATGCAAAGTGGAGATAACTTTAAATTAATTACTTCTATTGCGGATAAATTAAATGCAGCAATAGGTGCTTCGAGAGCAGCAGTTGATGCAGGTTATATTAGTAACGATCATCAGGTTGGTCAAACGGGTAAAGTGGTTGTCCCAGATTTATATATTGCAGTTGGAATATCAGGAGCCATCCAACATTTAGCAGGTATGAAAGAGAGTAAAGTAATTGTTGCAATTAATAAAGACGGAGAAGCTCCAATTTTTAGTGTCGCAGATTATGGTTTAGAAGCAGATCTATTTGAAGCTTTGCCACAGTTCTTAGAAGAGTTGAACAAATTAAACACTATACAAAAATAATTCTTAAAGATAAAAATATCATATGGGTAGAGAGTCGATGGAGTATGATGTTGTTGTTATTGGAGGAGGTCCTTCAGGATTATCTACAGCAATCAAACTTAAACAACTTGACCCAAATTTAAATGTTTGCCTATTAGAAAAAGCATCAGAAATTGGTGCCCATATTTTAAGTGGCAATGTTTTTGAAACAAGAGCATTAGACGAACTTTTACCTAATTGGAGAGAACTTAATTCGCCAATTAAAACAAAAGTATCTAAAGAAAAGTTTTTATTTTTAGGGAAAGCTAAATCATTAAGTTGGCCTACATGGTTGCTTCCTAAGGTACAACAAAATCATAACAATTATATAATTAGTTTAGCTAATTTATGTAGATGGTTAGCAGAGCAAGCAGAAGCTTTAGGAGTTGAAATATTTCCAGGTTTTCCAGCAAGTGAAATTTTATACAATGAAGACGGATCGGTTAAAGGTGTTGCTACCCAAGATATGGGTATTGATAAAGAGGGTAATAAAAAAGATAGTTTTGAACCAGGCATAGAATTACTAGGCAAGGTAACTGTCTTTGCAGAAGGCTGTAGAGGTCATTTAGGAAAACAACTGATTGAAAAATTTAATCTTTCAAAAAATAAAGACCCTCAACAATATGGAATTGGCTTTAAAGAAATTTGGGAAATAGAAGATAAAAATCATGAAGAAGGAATGGTGATGCATACAGCAGGATGGCCATTAGATAACAATACTTATGGTGGAAGCTTCATGTATCATGCTGAAAATAAGCAAGTATTTTTAGGGTATGTCATAGGTTTAGATTATAAAAACCCACATCTTTCACCTTATGATGAGTTTCAAAGATTTAAAACTCATCCATCAATCAAAAAGATTATAGAAGGGGGAAAAAGAATTTCTTATGGCGCTCGAGCCTTAATTGAAGGTGGACTTCAAAGTTTACCTCAAATGTTTATGCCAGGAGCACTACTCGTTGGTTGTGATGCAGGAACATTGAATATGCCCAAAATTAAAGGTTCACATACTGCAATGAAAAGTGGAATGATTGCTGCTGAGACAATATTTGAAAATATTAAAGAAAATAAAAATTTATCTATTTATGATGAAAAATTTAAAAAGAGTTGGGTTTATGAAGAACTTCATGCTGCACGTAATGTAAAACCTAGCTTTAGTTGGGGTTTAATTCTTGGAATAATTTTTACTGGTATTGACCAAATTTTATTTAAAGGAAAATTACCTTTTACTTTAAAGCATAAGCATGCTGATCATGAAACATTAAAACCTGCAAATGAGATGCCTAAAATAGAATATCCAAAATATGATAATATTATTACCTTTGATAAAACAAGTTCAGTTTATCTAACTGGTACTAATCACGCAGACAATCAACCAGTTCATTTAAAACTTAAGGACCCTAATTTACCAATAAATTATACTTTAGAGAAATTTGATGAACCTGCTCAAAGATATTGCCCAGCAGGAGTTTATGAAGTTCAAAAAGAAAACGATCAAAATAAATTTGTAATTAATTCTCAAAATTGTATTCATTGCAAAACTTGTGATATTAAAGAACCATCACAAAACATTACTTGGGTTGCACCAGAAGGTAGTGGTGGACCTAAATATGGAAATATGTAATTTAAGATAGATCTATTGCAAACTTTTTTAAAGTTTCAATAGGTACGTGTTTAAGAGTATTTTTATGAGTTCTTTTCAAAAATACAGGACACCCTTTGCCAGCTTCAACTGCTTTTGCATACCAACTTGCACAAACACACCATCCGTCTCCATCTTTTAAACCTGGAAATCCAAATTCTGGATGGGGTGTGATTAAATCATTACCTGCAACTTTTAACCATTCTAAAAATTCAGTTGTAACTTTTGCACAAACCGTGTGAACACCATGATCATTTTCATCAGTGTTGCAACAACCATCACGGTACCATCCTGTTAAAGGATTGTTAGAACATTCTTCTAGATCTTCACCTAGAACATTTTTTTGTTTATCACTCATTTAGATTTTTGTTGGATTAGGCTGACCTTTGTAAACTTCTTCTGGATCAAATTTTTTTTCTTTTTCTAAGAATTCCATTTCTATTTTACGACCGTTATCAATTGGTCCCATTGGAATGGATCTGTAAAAACAAGATCTATACCCTACATGACAACTTGCGCCGTCACCTATATCAACAGTCATCCATACAGAGTCTTGATCATCGTCAATTCTTAATTCTGTTACCTTTTGAGTAAATCCACTAGTCTTACCTTTGTGCCAAATAGCTTTTCTTGATCTACTAAAATAATGAGCTTCTTTAGTCTCAATGGTTTTTTTAAAAGCTTCAACGTTCATATAACCGTGCATCAACACATCTTTTGTTTTAGAGCACATTGTAATCACAGGTATCAGCCCATCATTATCAAACTTTGGAGAAAGAAGGTTTCCTTCCTCAATTTCTTCTACATTTTCTCTTTTTTTGAACATATGGTGTGATTATTTAGCATATATTTAGATATATTAAATATTTTTAAAAATAAGGAATTACTGTATAAAAAGGCGCTATGAAATTAGTTAAAGACACAGATGGTAAAATATTAGATACAAATAATGTTTCTGATAAAGAAGCAGAGGAAGCATTCAAAACTATTTTAACTTGGTTGGGTGAAGATCCTAATAGAGAAGGATTATTAGAAACTCCTAAAAGAGTTATGAAAGCCTATAAAGAATATTTTTCAGGTTACAAAGTTGATCCAGATAAGATCTTAGATAAAACTTTTGGAGATGTTGATGGCTATGATGATATGGTAATACAAAAAAATATTTCTATCCAAAGTCATTGCGAACACCATATGGCACCAATTATTGGTAAAGCTCATGTTGCATATATTCCTAAAGAAAGAGTTGTAGGTTTGAGTAAACTTGCAAGAGTCGTTGAAGTTTTTTCTAAAAGATTACAAACTCAAGAGAGACTTACAATGCAAGTTGCTAAGACTTTAATGGAGTCTTTAGATGCAAAAGGTGTGGCTGTTACAATAGATTCTACTCACCAATGTATGACTATGAGAGGAATAAAAAAAGAACATGCATCAACTGTAACAAATTATTACTTAGGTCAATTTAAGGAAGACCTTAGTTTTCAAAATAGATATTTAAGATTTATAAGTATAGCAAAAGATTAAAGTGTCAGATCAATTCAAAGCATTAATTATCAATCAAGAAGGTGATAATTTTTCAAGAGAAGTAAAATCAATTGATAAAAGTTTTTTAAAACATGGCGATGTAACTATTAAGGTAGATTATTCTGATCTTAATTTCAAAGATGGAATGATTCTAAAAAATGGAGGAAGGTTAGTTAAAGAGTTTCCTCATATACCTGGCATAGATTTTTCAGGTACAGTTATAGAAAGTGAAAATTCAAAATTTAATGAAGGCGATGAAGTAATCTTAACTGGTTTTAGAGTGGGAGAAGTATTCTTTGGTGGATATTCTCAAATAGCAAAAGTTAATGCAGATTTTTTAGTTAAAAAACCAAAAGATTTAACAAGTAGACAAGCCATGATTTTAGGGACAGCTGGATTTACTTCTTTAATGAGTGCTTTTGCAATTCAAGCAAGAGAAAGCATTTTGTTAGGTGAAAAAGTTAATGATGTGTTGGTAACTGGTGCCACAGGTGGTGTAGGAAGTGTAGCAGTTATGGCTTTATCAAAGTTAGGTTATAATGTTACCGCAGTTACAGGAAAAGATTCTAAAGCTGATTACTTAAAATCATTAGGTGCTAAAACTGTTGTAAACAGGTCTGAATTTGACAAGGACCCAAGGTTAATTGATAAAGGTTTGTGGGATGGTGTAGTTGATACTGTGGGTGGTAAAATTTTAGCTAACACAATCGTTCAAACAAAACCTAACGGCATTATTGCAGTATGTGGAAATGCAAATAATAATGAACTTAATACAAGCGTTATACCTTTTATGTTAAGAGGAATTAAGCTTTGGGGAATGGACTCTGCTAATTGTAGTATTAAAAGAAGAGAATTTATATGGTCGGAAGCTTCAAAATTAATTGATTTTGATTTACTAGAAAAATCAATTGTTACTGTTAGCTTAGAGGAGTTGATTGAAACTTATCCAAAAATTTTAAAAGGGGAAATTTCCGGAAGAGTGATAGTTGATTTAAACAAATAATGGATTGGGATAAATTAAAAATTTTTCATGCAGTTGCTGAAGCAGGCAGTTTTACTAACGCTACAATTAACTTAAACCTAAGTCAATCTGCTATAAGTCGACAAATTCAAGCACTAGAACAAGATTTAAAAGTTCAATTATTTGAAAGACATGCAAGAGGATTAACACTTACAGAAAATGGTGAGTATGTTTTTAAAACAGCACATGAAGTAATCAGCAAACTTAAAGAAGTTGAAACATCTTTAGGAGACCAAAAAAATAAACCAACAGGAAAATTAACAATCACAACTGTTAGAAGTTTTGGTACGCACTGGTTAACACCAAGAATTCAAGAGTTTATGAGATTAAATCCTGAAATTGAAATAGAATTAGTGTTTGATGACAAAGAGTTAGACTTAAGTACAAGACAAGCAGATATTGGTATTTTTATGAGAAGACCAAAACAATTAAACTATATTCAAAAAAAATTAGTGGATATTAAATACTATGTTTATGGCTCTAATAAATATCTAGAAAAATTTGGAATGCCAAAAACAATTGCTGATTTAAATAAACACAAGTTTATTTCTTTTGGAAAAGGGGCACCTTCACCAGTTTATAATCCTGATTGGGCATTAAAACTTGGAATGCATGATGGTAAAAAAAGAAAAACTGTTATGAAAGTTAACAGTGTGATGGGATTACTTTTGGCTGTTGAGTCTGGAGTGGGCTTAGCTGCATTACCGGAATATTTAGTATCTAATTCAACCAACGTAATTAAAGTTTTACCTAAATCTGAAGGACCAATAACAGAAGCTCACTTTGTTTATCCTCAATCATTAAAAAATACCGCTAGAGTACAGGCGTTTCGAAACTTCCTGTTTAGTAAAATTGGTGACTGGAAATAATAACCACCATTTATTCTCATCATATATTAAGGGCATAAATAGCTTTACAACTGTGACAATATATGCGATTGATAATCATTCGCATTGAGAATAATTCTCATTCGCAAATCAACAAGGGTAAAGAAAAGGATAAAATGAAAAGAATAAGTTTATTAGTACTAACTTTGGTTTTCTTTACCAATATGGTTTTTGCAGCTGAAGTTAATGTATTTAGTGCAAGACATTACGACTCAGATATTCAGCTTTATGAAAAATTTACTTCAAAAACAGGTATTAAAGTTAATGTTGTATCTGGAAAAGATAAAGCTCTTCAAAAAAGAATAATAGAAGAAGGAGCCGACTCTAAAGCAGACATTTATATTACTGCAGATGCAGGAAGATTAGGTGCATTTGATGCTAAAGGAATGTTTCAAAATTCAATGACTACAACTATCAAGGCCGTTGTTCCAAAAAACTTTAGATCAAAAAATTGGACTGGAATAGCTAAGAGAGCAAGAATTATGTATTACTCTCCAGAAAGAGTTAATGCCAATGAATTAAATGGGATGACTTATGAAGGTCTTGCGGATCCTAAATGGAAAGGCAGAGTTGTTATAAGAAAATCAAATAACATTTATAATCAATCACTTGTTGCTTCAATAGTAAAAAATAATGGAAAAAAAGCTACGTGTGAATGGTCAAAAGGTGTTGTTGCTAATATGGCAAGAGACTCTAAAGGCAATGATAGAGCTCAAATATTAGCAGTTGCAGCTGGAGAGGCTGATTTAGCAGTAGCTAATACTTATTACTTAGCTTTAATGTTATCTGGAAAAAAAGGAGCTGAACAACAGGAAGCAGCTAAAAAAGTATTACCGTTTTTTCCAAATCAAGGTGATAGAGGAACTCATATGAATATTAGTGGAGGTGGAGTATTAAAAAATGCACCAAATCCAGAAAATGCAAAAAAACTTCTTGAGTTTTTATTAACTAAAGAAGCACAAGAGCATATTGTTAATAATACATTTGAGTATCCAATGATTGATGGTGTTGAACCACATGATTTAGTTAAACAGATGGGTCTTGGATTTAAACAAGACTTAAATACTAAAGTTGTTAATTACGGAAAAAATCAAGCAATAGCATTAGAGTGTATGCTAGCTGCTAAGTGGAAGTAATTAATAATGAAAAAAAATTTATTTAATTTTGATAATAATAATTCTTCTAATGCAAGTGGTTCACAAGCGGGTCAGATAACATGTGAACCATGTGCAAATGAGTGTAAAAAAATTGAAATTAAAATAAATAATAGAAAATTATCGGATATAAAACACCAAGAGATTGATCGTCTCATAAGTGTTTTTAGTAATAAAGATTAATTTTCAAAAAAGTGAACATAATTTAATAGTCCTTACCCTTCTATTAATTATGTTCACTTAATTATAAAGGGTAAGTATGTATTTAAGAAAAATAAATATTTGGTATTTAAGCTCATTTATCATTTCAATTGCTGTGGCAATACCGATTGTTACTGTATTTTCTAGCTTTTTTGAAAGTACCAGCAATTATTCTGATATTATTAAAAATACATTTCTTTACGATTATATATTCAACTCTTTATCTCTATTATTGGGAGTATTGTTTTTAACATTCATAATTGGAGTATCGTGTGCATACTTAGTTTCATTTTATAAATTTACAGGATCTAATTTTTTCAAATGGGCATTAATTTTATCTTTTGCAGTACCGGCTTATATTTATGCATATTCTTTAACAGCTTTTTTTGAAAATTATGGAACAGCATTTACAATTTTAAAAAATATATTTGGAGAAGGTGATTATAACTCTCACATACCAAAGTTCGATGGTATGGCAGGAGCAATAGTTGCAATTTCATTTTCTTTATTTGGTTATGTTTATGTATTAACAAGAGCTTCTTTTCATTATCAGTCACAGAATTTAATTGAACTTGGAAAAAATCTTGGATTCAGTAAGCAAAAATCTTTTTTTAAAATAATCTTACCCTCTGCAAGACCTGCAATTGTTGCTGGGTTGTCACTTGTTGCAATGGAGACACTATCTGATTTTGGATCGGTCTCATTCTTTGGAATATCCACACTTACAACTGGAATCTATAATGCGTGGATTTCATTTGATGATCTAGCGTTAGCAAATCAATTATCTTTTTATCTATTAATTTTTATACTTGGACTGTTTGTGTTAGAAAATTTGTCTAGAAAAAAAGCACAATATCATTCTCCTACAAGGGGTGGATTTAAAAAGAAATCATTAACAACCTTAAATGGTTACAAAGCTTTTTTGGCTTTTTCATTTTGTTTTATAATTTTTTTTATAAGTTTTTTATTTCCTGTTCTTCAAATGCTTTATTGGACAATTATTTTCCCAAAACATTTGATTGATTTAGGTCTAATCAGTCTATTTTCAAATACAATAATTTTAGTTTTATTATCAAGTATTGTTTTAATTAGTTTTGCCTTCATTTCAAATTATGGAAACAGATTATCTAGAAGTAAATTTCTAGAAATTCTAACTACATTTTCAATATCAGGTTATGCTATTCCGGGAATAATTTTAGCAGTAGCATTTATTACTTTTATCTCTTGGTTTGATAATAATGTAATTAGTTTTTTTGATTTAAAGAATGTTAAATCTATCTTTATTGGTTCAATTTTAGGTTTGGTTATAGTTTATTTTGTAAGATTTTATTCACTTGCAAGTAATGGAATTAAGTCTGGTTATTTAAAGATAAGTTATTCAATTGATGAAAGTGCTTACCTTTTAGGATATTCAAAATTTAAAACTTTTAAAAATATTCATATTCCATATTTAAAAAATTCTATTTTATTGATTGGAATTTTGATCTCTATCGAAATTATTAAAGAGTTGCCTATTACATTAATAATGAGACCTTTTAATTTTGAAACTTTTGCAACTCAAGCTTATATTTATGCCTCACAAGACTTGCTTGAAGCTGCAGCAGCACCTTCATTATTTCTTATTCTTATTGCAAGTTTCTTTATTTTAATTACATCTAGATATATTCTTAAGGATTAACGCTATGCCACAAAATTTTTTAGAAATTGAAAATGTTACTTTTGCAGCAAGTGACAAAAGTAAAGTTAACAATGTTTCTTTAAATATAGAAAATGAAGGGGATATTGTTTGCCTACTCGGTCCTTCTGGAATAGGAAAAACAACTATATTAAGAACTATAGCCGGTTTAGAGAAAATTCAATCAGGAAGGATTTCTTTAAAAAATAAAATCATATCCTCTAAAGATATTCATGTTGAACCAGAAAATAGAAATATTTCTTTAGCATTTCAGGATAATTCACTTTTTCCTCACTACAATGTTCTTCAAAATATTCAATTTGGAGCTGAAAGAAATAAGAAAAAGAAAAAAGATTTAACAATTGATGAAGTTATTAGATTTTTACATTTAGATCATATCAAAGATAAATTTCCTCACCAAATTAGTTCTGGCGAAGCTCAAAGAGCAGCATTAGCAAGAGCGCTACTTTCAAAACCAGATTTACTTTTGTTAGATGAACCATTATCAAACGTAGATCAAAGTTTTAAAGAAGAAATTCAAGTTAAACTGAAACAAGTTTTAACCGATCTTAAAATTACAACCATAATAGTAACTCATGACTCTTACGAAGCGTTTTATCTTGGGAGTAAGTGTGGAATAATTTTAGACAGTCAATTAAAACAATATGATGACCCCTATAATGTCTATCATTTTCCAAATTCTGTAGAAGTTGTTAATTTTTTAAATAGAGGAATTTTAATTCCAGCAAAAGTTACAGGTGAAAACAGTTTAGAAAATGATGATTTAGGAACTATCAATGGAAATTTTACTAAACATTATCCAAAAGGCTCTGATGTTCAATTATTATTACAACCCGAAGATCTTGAGCATGATGATCAGAGCAATTTAAAGTTAGAAGTTGTTGATAGAAAATTTAGAGGTACTAATTTTATCTATACTTTAAAAACAAGTAGTGATTTGTTAATACCAGTTTTTGTGCACTCCCATCACATGCATCAACATGAAGTTGATGAAAAATTTGGTATTAAAAGACCAATTAATATTGATCACATAGTTTGTTTTTAATAAAACAATTAGATGCTTTCAAAAAAACAATTATTTACCAAGGGAATGGTGGATATTTCTCCACATATGTTATCTGTAATTCCTTTTGGAATTATTTGTGGAGCAATTGGTGTAGAGCTTGGTTTTGATCCTTATTTAGTCTATGCAATGTCTTTCATTATTTTTGGTGGCGCTTCACAAATTGTATTTTTACAAGTACTTTCGGGTGGTGCATCAAGTTTAGTTGCTGTTACATCTGTTGGAATTATCAATTCAAGACATTTATTATATGGAGCAGTTTTATCTGAATATCTTGAAAAATTGTCATTAATTAAAAGATTATTAATTTCTTACTTTGTTGTAGATCAAGGATTTGCAGAATCTAATAAATTTTTTAAAAAGAATAAAAATGAGCAGCACTTACATTATCATCTGATTGGAACAGGTTGTACGATGTGGGTTTGTTGGCAAATTTCAACATTATCAGGAATTATTTTAGGATCATTTGTTCCAGCGGAACTTGGATTAAAATTTACAATACCACTTACTTTTATAGCTATTGTTGTTCAAGATTTAAAAAAAATTGATCATTTAATTGTTATGATCACTTGTGGTTTAAGTTCTTTATTATTTTTTGATGCTCCTTTTAAGTCTTATATAATAATTGCACCAGTTATTGCTTTATTTGTGGCTTCATTATTACTGAGGTTAAAAAAATGACTTGGTTTACAATCATTATCGCAGGAATATTAACTTATTTTACCAGAATGACTATGATTGCATTAATTGATAGGGACATGCTTGGAAATAAAATTAAAGCTGTATTAGAATATGTTCCTTCAGCAGTATTTCCTGCAATTATATTTCCAGCAATCTTTATCAATGATTATGGAACTTTTGTAGAAATGAATGACCCTAAAATTTTTGGAGCAATAGTTGCAGTTATTGTTGGCTATTTTTCAAAAAATATTATTGCAACTATTATATCTGGATTGATTTCTTATTGGTTTTTAATTTTTATTGTTTTTAGTTAGCGCCTAATTGAATATTTTTACTAACATTACTATCCATCATTTCTGGTTTAGATAGATTGAGATTAGACATAATTTCTACATACTCATCAACACTTTTAACTTGGAGTCTTGGATTGAATTTTTTTTCATTACCGATTGTACTTGAAAACTTACCATTATAATCATGACCAGGATAAACCAATGTTTCTTCTGGTAATTTTAAAATATTATTGAACAAAGAGTTGTAAGCATCTTTAGAACTACCATTTTGAAAATCTGTTCTACCAGTTCCATTTATTAAAAGTGTATCTCCTGAAAAAAGATAGTTGTCTAATAAAAAACTATAACTATCTGAAGTATGTCCTGGTGTATATAAAGATTTAATTTTTAAACCATCAATTTTAATTAATTCATTGTCTTTTACTTTAATTTCAACCATATCAGCTGGCGTGTGTTCTCCCATTAGAGTTGTGCAGTTTGTGGCTTGCTTTAACTTTAATGCACCAGTAACATGATCTGCATGAATATGAGTATCAATAACTTTTACAAGTTTAAGATCAAGTTCATTTAAAAGTTGAATATATTCATCAACATTTTCTAAAACTGGATCAATAATTACAGCCTCGCGACCTTTTGCCGAAGCGATTAAATAAGTATAAGTAGATGTTTTGGTGTCGAATACTTGTTTAAAAATCATATAATATTAATATCAAATAATTATGAACACCTCTACATTTGATTGGTCTTGCAAACATACTTGGAAAGTAAGTGCAAAAAATACCTTATGGTGCGTTATAGGTTGCTCTATAGGTGACTTTGGAACTATTCTTTTTTTTCAATTATCCAAAATTCCTTTTCCCATTCTAGGCATCATGACATTAGCAATAATCAACGGATTAATTACGAGTATAATTTTAGAAACAATTATACTAATGAAGCAAAACTTTGATTTTAGAAATGCTTTAAAAACTGCATTGGGAATGAGTTTTATTTCAATGGTTAGCATGGAAGTTGCAATGAATCTAACAGACTATCTATTAACAGGTGGAGCAATGCTTACTTGGTGGGTGGTACCAATCATGTTAATAGTAGGTTTTTTAACCCCTTGGCCTTATAATTATTGGCGTTTAAAAAAATTTGGAATTGCTTGTCACTAAATTTACCAAATAAAAACTAGTTGTTTCTAAATTTTAAATAGATTTTATCTAAATAGTAAAAAAGAGAAATGGCTCTTAAAATCATAAAGATACACAGAGACATCCAAATCCCATTATTGAAAAGAAATTTTGTTAACAGTATGGATATTATCAAATAAATTAATACAGAGAATATCATTGCATTTCTTAATTCTTTTGTTTGTGAGGTACCAATAAAAATACCATCAAATTGATAACAAAAAGAAGAAATAATTGGCAAAATTATTAACCAAACTACATAAGATGAACTTAATATTCTAATTTCATTTATATCTGACATAAGATTGATTAAAGAATTGTGACTAAAAAAGAAGAGAATAGAAATTATTAATCCAGTCACTGAACTTAATATAAAAGAATTTTTAATAATTTTTTTAAAAAGATTTAAATCTTTTTTACCTAAGGAGTATCCAACTATTCCTTCAGTGGAGAATGCATAAGCATCTAATATAAAAGCAGATAAAAAAACAAGATTAATTAATATTGCATTAGCAGCAACATAATCTTCACCAATTTGAGTCCCAAGATAAGTGAACCATAAAAATGAAAAGGTTAATAAAATTGTTCGAATAAAAATATTTAGATTAATATTAAAAATATGTTTAATTTTTTTTAGATTTAATATTTTTTCAAAATTAATTTTGATTTTCGTATATTTAGACAAATACAAGAATGCATAGATTAAAAAAATTGTTGAAGTTATTAAGGCTGAGAATAAAGTTCCATAAGCAACACCTTTGATGTTTAGATCAAATTTTGTAACCAAAACAATGCTTATCAAGATATTTAAGATAGAAAAAAAACCGACCGCAAAACTAGAAATCTTAGTTTTTTGCAACCCAATGAATAAACCTGTTATAATGTATAGAGTTAATTCTCCTGGTGCTGAATAAACTCTAATTTGAACATACTGTTTGTAAAAATTTCTAGTAGCTTCAGACAGGTTAAAAATTTTTAGACTTAAGTTGAATATGTAATTTTGAAGTAAAATTATGATTATTGAAATTAATAATACGAAAATAAGATTTCGAATAACAATATTTAATATTTCAGAATAGTCATTTCTACCATGAGCTTGTGAGACCATTCCAACAGTGCCCATTCTCAAAAATCCAAAACTCCAAAAAATCATCGAAAATAAATTGGCAGCAACAGCTGTTGCGGACAGATAAGATAAATTTCCTAAATTACCCATCAATGCAGTATCAATAATTCCCACCAATGGAACTGCAAGGTTGGCAAAAAATATGGGGATAGATAACTTTAAAATGTATTGGATTGATGATTTTTGCATTAGTTTAACTTTAATACTTTATTCTAATAAATTTAGTAATGATTTAAATAATTTATATGAAACCATTAAAAAATTGGGACAACAAGACTTGGCTATCATCAGAAAAATACATTAACTCTTTTAATAAATTTATCTTAAAGCAAGTAAGCCTTAATAGGCATTCTAGAATTTTAGATATTGGTTGTGGTAGGGGTAAAATTTTAGGAAATCTCTCAAATAAATTAAAACTATCAAAAAAACCAATTGGTTTAGATTTAGAAAATCATAAAGATAAAAATAAAAAAATAATTTTTAAAAAGATTGATGCACTTTCATTTGTGTCAAAAACAAAAATTACTTTTGATCTAATCTTAATAAAGCAAACAATTCATTTATTAAAAAAAAAACAAGCAATAAAGTTATTGTCAATTTGTAAAGATAAACTTAATCCAAAAGGGAAGATTATTATTTTAAGTTTAGACCCTAAAAGAAATGAAATACCAACATTTACATTAATGAAAAAAAAATTGACAATTTCTTTGAATAAAGATGAAAAACTGTTCAACTTAATCTTAAAAAATAGAGCTAAAATGAACGTTAAAAAATTTACTTATGAAGTGAAAATTTTAAAAAATAAGTATCTTCAAATGATTAAAAATAGATACATTTCTACTT
>JAOJEG010000008.1 GCA_028226535.1 Candidatus Pelagibacter sp.
TATATCGTTTAACTCTTTTGGTATTTCAGCTTTGATACAAATCATTAATCTATTTTCCTAAATTTAAACTACTAGTGGTTGGAGTTATCCACAATAGCACAAAATGTAGTTTCGATGTTCACGTTTTGATTCACTTTTGATTCAGTTACAGACTCAAAATACAACCTCTTGCGTGTATTGTATAACTAGTCTATAAAATAGAACAAAACAAGAACATGAAACTAACAATCCCTTATTATCTACATAAAGCAGGCGCTGGTTTTCCTTCTCCTGCAACTGATTATATCGAAGAAGATATTGATTTAAATATGCATTTAATAAGAAATGTTCCAGCAACTTTCATCATCCGTGTTCAGGGTAAATCCATGGTTGATGTTGGAATTAATGATGGAGATTTATTGGTCGTTGATAAAAGTTTGAAACCAAAAAACTTTTCAACCGTGATTGCAAACGTTCATGATGAGCTTGTGGTTAAAAGCTTAGTTCAAGAAAGAGATAAAAAGTTTTTAACGTCAGGATCTAAAGAATTTACTGACAGAATTTTAATTAACGAAGAACAAGATATTTTTATCTGGGGGGTTGTAACTTATGTCATCCATTCTACGTACTAAAAAAATAGCATTAGTTGATTGTAATTCTTTTTATGTTTCGTGTGAAAGATTGTTCAATCCTAAAATAAGAAGAAAGCCTGTTGTTGTTTTATCTAACAATGATGGCTGCATTATCTCAAGATCGAATGAGGCAAAAGCTTTAGGAATTAAGATGGGTGAACCTTATTTTAAAGCAAAAGATATTATTATCAAAAATAAAGTTGAAGTATTTTCATCTAATTATTCTTTATATGGTGATTTATCTAGAAGAGTAATGCGAACACTTAAAAGATTTAATTCTGATATAGAAATTTATTCTATCGATGAAGCTTTTTTAGATTTATCTAATTTTCCAGATCAAGATGTAGAAAAAGTTGGAAAAGAAATTAGAGATACTGTTTTGCAATGGACTGGTATTCCAACTAGTATTGGAATTGCTAAAACAAAAACGCTAAGTAAAATTGCAAATCATATTGCAAAGAAAAAACAATCAGGGGTAACTAGCTTAATTGGGATTGATAATTTAGATCCGGTACTTGAAAAAGTTGAGATCAATGATGTTTGGGGTGTAGGTAGACAGCTAACTAAGTTTTATCAAAAGAATGGAATTTATAATGCAAAGCAACTTAAAAATAAATCTAACAGTTGGATTAAAAAATCTTCTAATGTTTTAAGTTCTAGAACTGCAATGGAACTTAAAGGAATTCCTTGTATCAATTTAGAAACTACCACTTCAAAAAGAAAGAGCTGTGTAGTTTCAAGATCATTTGGAAAAAGAGTAGAAAGATTTCAAGAATTAAAAGAAGCAGTTGCAAATTATTGTTTAAATGCATCTGAGAAAATAAGATCAGAATCGTTAGTTGCAAAAGCAATTACAGTATTTGTTAGAACAAGTCCTTTTCAAAGAAACTATGGATATTACTCAAATGCAAAAACAATTGATTTTCCAATTGCAACAAACAATAGTATCGAAGTAGTTAAAACTGCAGTTACCATACTTGAGAGTATATTTAAAAATGGTTACCAGTATCAAAAAGCAGGTGTAATGCTAACAGGACTTTCAAATGCTAATGATAAAACAAACCTATTTTCATCTGAAAAAGATGAAAAGATAAATAGCTTAATGAGATCGATTGATAACACTAATCACAGATACGGGAGATCTACTTTAAGTGTTGCGAGTGCTGGTGTTCAAAAGAGATGGAACATGAAAAGAGAATATTCTTCCAAGATAGATACAGCTGATTTTTATAGCCTTCCAACGATTAGAGGTTGATTTAATAGGCTTTTTTTATAAAAAGAGAGCATGCAAAATCAAGAAATAGTCAAAATAATAGAAAATCTTGGAGGAAGACGAGGTTATGAGGAAAAAAGAGCCTCTAAATTAGGTTTTGCATCTCTTTATTCTTACTTTGAAGATAAAATTTCAAAGAAACAAAAGGCTATTGAGGATGAACAAAAAGAATTAGAAGCCGCAAAAGCTGACGATCAACCAAAAGCTAATAAAAAAAGCTGTGGTTGCTGTTAAGTAAATGAGTTTTTATAAACCAGAAAAATTACCTAAGTTAATGGTAGCTCCAAACGGTGCTAGAAAAGTAAAAAAAGATCATCCGGCTGTTCCTTTAACAATTAGCGAAACAGTAGCAACAGCAAAATCTTGTTATGAAGCTGGTGCAGGTGCAATACATTTGCATGTGAGAGATAAAGAAGGTCAACATGTATTAGATGCAGGGCTTTATAAAGAAGCACTAAATGAATTAGAGCATCAAGTACCTAACATGCATATACAAGTTACAACCGAGGCTATTGGAAAATATTCTCCAGCAGATATGCGAAAGCTTGCGTACGATGTTACACCACCTGGTACATCAATTGGAACATCAGAATTAATTCCTTCTAGAAAACCTGAAGAGGAAGATATCAAACTTTATAAATATTTAACTGAAGCAGGTACAAAAATTCAACACATACTTTATAAACCTGAAGATATAGATTTATTACTTGAATTACTAAATAAAGCAGAAATTCAAATCAATGATGCTTGGTGTTTGTTTGTTATCGGGCATTATAGTGGAAGAATAAGTTATCCCGACAATATTTCTTTATTTATAAAAAAAATGGACGAGCATAAAATAAATCTTGATTGGTCAATATGCGCTTTTGGAAAAGAAGAAATGAGTTGCTTGGAAAAAGCTGTAAGTCTTGGAGGTAAATTAAGAGTAGGGTTTGAAAATTCATTATTTATGCCAAATGGAGAAATTGCTCAAGACAACCACATCAAAGTTGATGCTGTTAATAAATTGTTTCAATTAAACTAAAATAGATAAATTCTTATTTAAATAAGATTTAAAATTCTTAACTGATTTACATGAAGAAAGGATAAATCTATCTGGCCTTACTATTATTGCTTTTGAATTAGAACTTTTAAAAAATTTTTCTAAATCTTTATTATTTTTTGATTGTACTGAGTTCAATTTACTAGAAATATTTTTTTTAATTTCTTTTGATATTATTAAAATGGGTTTTAAAGAAAATTTATCATCTAATGATTTTCCATTTTTTATTTTGAATTGAGGAAATATTTTTCCTCTATTTTTATCTTTAATCTTTCCTAGACCTTTGCCTAGTTTAGGTTTAATTGACTTCATACTCTTTTGACCATCAGGTGTAGAGGATACCTTTCCAGTTATATTTGAAGTTCCGACTGCATTAACAAATTCGCCCATTTTAGCTGTTGTTTTGATATATTCTTTCACGTTTGAATATCTTTCAGATTGATATGTACTAAGCAGCTTATCATTGTGATTATTTTTCAAACAATATGCAATCTTCCAAGATAGATTTGATACATCTCTAATTCCAGCACACATTCCTTGACCCATAAAAGGTGGCATTAAATGCGCCGCATCACCAGCAAGAAAAACTCTACCTTTTTTCCAATTCTTTGAAATTGCAGATTGGAAGGTATAAATAGTCTTTCTTTCCATAAAAGCATCACTAGGTTTTAACCATGGTTTTAGAAAATTCCAAATATATGAATTTGATAAGACTTTTTTTTCACTTTCATTGTTATGGATTGCAAATTCCCATCGTCTTCTTTTACCAACATTTCGACAATAAGTAGCTGGTCTTTTTGGATTAGAATACTGAATGGTTCTATCTGGTAGTTCTTTTTTATCTTTTTTTAAAATTAAATCTACTACTGCCCATTTTTGAGTAAATCCAAGGTTTTGAAATTTTGCCTTTATTTGTTTTCTTGTTGTTGAATTAGCGCCATCACATCCAACAAGATACTTAGAACTAATTTCCTTTATTTTTTTATTATTAACATCTTCTAAAATAATTTTTACAGAATTTTTATCTTCTTTTAGACTGACGACTTTTGTATTTTGCATTATTGTTACTTTTTTAAAGTCCTTTAGTCTTCCCCTAAGTTTTCTTTCTAAGTCTGGCTGATGAAATCTATAACTTGGATACCAACCATTCTCTGTTACTGATCTTGGTCTTGGCCAATCTAATACTACTTTATTTTTAGAATTAACAAATTTTGTCCCTTTGTTAATGATTGTATGTTTTAAAAATTTTTCTGTAATTCCTATTGTTTGAAAAACTCTCATTATTTCATCATCAAAATGAACAGCTCTTGGCAAAGGATAAAAACTTTTTTCTTTTTCAATTATCAAAATTGAAAAACCATGCAATGCTAGTAGATTTGCTAACGTGCCTCCTGTGGGACCAAAGCCTATAATTATAACATCGTACTTTTTCATTTAAAAAATAGTTATATTTATTTTTTGTTAATAGTATTTGAGTATAGCCAAGGACAATCAATAAAAAGTGGAGCCTGTTTTCCTTCAGAAGCAGTTTCTAATCTTTTGTTTCTAAACTTCATTCTTTCTTCATCAGGTAAATACAATCTTTCATGTCCCCAAAAGCTTGGGCCTTCAAATGTCTCTATAGGTTCCCACGTTTTAGGATCAATAATTCTTCCACCCCAACCATTTTCAATAAAAAATCCAGAAGGTGTTATAGAATAAAATGATGTCATATAATCATTAGTATGCCTTCCAAGAGTATAAGCTATTTTATTATCTTGATATTGCATAAGGTCATAACCTTGACCAACATCATCCAAACTATTGTACTCAACCATAAAATGATGGAAGCCAGTTCTGCCAGATCCAAATAATGCTAAACTATGATGTCTTCCATTTACATGAAAAAAACATAGAGAAATTGGTGTATGGCTATAGTCACTTATTTTAAACCCCAGAACTTCAGTGTAAAATGGTATTAAATCATCAATTTTTTTAACATGAATTACTGCATGACCCATACCTAATGCGCCAGTTTTAAAGCCAGAAATTGGACGACTTGGTTTAAACGGATCTGTATCATTCATTGGGTTATATACGAGCTCAACTCTGTTTCCTTGAGGATCATCAAAATAAATCAAATCCTCTACAAATCTTTTGTTAGCAAATGATGATTTACCTTGATGAACTTGGATTTTATTTTCTTCTAATTTTGATGCAAAAAATAATAAGTCTTTTTTTTCATCAACTTCCCAGCCCATAAATCCAAGACCATCACCTGTATCACCTGTTATTGTTAATCTTTGTTTTTGATCATCCATTCTAAAAGATAAAATATCTTTTCCTCGATCAACTTGCTGCATCCCCAAACTTTTTTGACTATAGTCTGACCAATCTTCGAATTTATCGGAGTTTACTCCAATGTAACTAAGAGCTTTTATAGCCATCTAAATTTTTCCTAAATAAAATGAGCCCACAAGAAGTGGGCTCAAAAGTATATATTATTATTAACCTTCTACTGCAGTAATGATTTGTCTAGCTCTATTTAGAACAGCACCACCATCAAGGCCTTTACCTTCCATCTCTTTTAACCAATTAGATTCGATTGGTGCTAATATCTTTTTATATTCAGCAATAACGTCATCTGATGCAATTATGATTTCATGATCTGCTCTTTTTGAGATTTCATTTTTCATTACTGCATTTTGGTTATCAATTAAGTTTGATGCCCAATCACCAAAAGCATGACCGCTATATTTGTTTATACAAGCCTGATCTCCTGCTGGTAAACTATTGAACTTGTCTTCGTTCATAATTAAACCAAATGTAGCATTAGTGATATTAACTTCAGTATGATATTTAGTTACATCAAATAATCTGAAAGAACCAACTGCTGTATATGGAAAAGGAGTTCCATCAACTACGCCTTTACTCAAAGCTTCTGAAGTTCCTGGCGCAGGTACTTTTACTCCTGTTGCACCTAATGTCTTTAAAATTGTGCCAGCGATTTTACTTGGTACTCTCATTTTCTTACCTTTAAAATCTGCAGGTTTTACAACTTTAGTATCCTTCATGTGAATTTGATATCCAGGATTAGAGTGAAGACCTATCACTTTAATTCCTGCCATTTCTTTATCCAAATAACCTTCTTTAAATAAAGAATTTAAAGCAGTTGTTCCTGCTTTAGATGTTTTTGTAAGAAACGGTAATTCAATTACTGAACTTAAAGGAAATTGACCTCCAATATATCCTAATACAGTCCATGAAATATCTGCAACACCTGATGTTACAATATCATACTGCTTAGGAGGACTTCCTAGTACTCCACCAGCATACATTTTTACATTTAATGTTCCCGAACATTGATTAACTTTTGTTGCCCAAGCTGCAAGAATTTTACTTGCGATAAATGCTTTAGGTGGTTCAAAAGTAGCCAACTTAAGTTCTGTTGCCGCAGATGCACTAACTATACTAAAAGAAAAAATTCCTATAATTAATCCAATTAATTTTTTTTTCATAAAATTATCCCCTTGTTGTTTATAATTATTCTAAAAGTGTAACTTGAAATTTAAACTATTTCATCCTTAATTGTATTAGATAATACCCCAATTTGGGTTACTTCTATTTCAACTTTATCGCCTGGTTTCATGAAAACTGGCGGATTTCTTTTAAATCCAACCCCTCCAGGAGTTCCAGTAACTAGCACATCTCCTGCTCTCCAAGCCATTGCTTTAGAAACATAAGAAATCAATATTGGAATATCAAAAATTAATTGGCTTAATTTAGCATTTTGCATCACTTCACCATTTAATCTTGTCTCAAGAGTAAGCTCTTTATAATCTTTTATGTCTTCAACAAGAACCATATGAGGGCCAAAACTTCCTGTTTTTTCAAAATTTTTTCCCATTCCAAATTGTCTTGTGTGTCTTTGCCAATCTCTAATTGTACTTTCATTATAACAAGAATAGCCAACTATATGTTTCAAAGCATCCTCGGGTTTAACATGTTTTCCTGCTTCTCCCATAATTACTGCCATCTCTCCTTCAAAATCTAAATTATCTGAAGCAATAGGTCTTTGAATTGCTTGCATATGAGCAGTTTGACTTTCAGGAAAACGATGAAAGATAACAGGGTTTTCTTCAACCGTTCTATTAGTTTCTTTAACATGCTCACTATAATTTAAGCCCACACAAATAATTTTTCCAGGATTTGGGATTAAAGGTAAATACTCAATATCATCTACACTTAAATTACCAGGATTAGAGGCAGCGTATGCTTTTGCCTCTGAAATACCATTTTTAGAAATAAGATCTTTTAACGTATCTGCTCCTGATATTTTGCCTGTAAGATCTGTAATTAGATTATTGTCTATAATACCAAATTTTGATTCTGAATTATGTTTGTAGGAAATAAATTTCATAAATAATACTTTCTGTTTAAAGCAAACCTTATATGCTAATGTTTAATAAAATTGAAGAGACATTTTTATAAAAATATAAAATGAATAAAATATTTGATTATTCTGCAATCGCTTCTGGGATAATACTTTTATTATTATCTGTATTAACTTTTTGCGATGTCTTTGGGCGAAGATTTTTGAATTCACCAGTTACAGGGACAATCGAATTAGTTGAAATTGGAATGGCTTTAGTTGCTTTTCTTGCAATGCCTAGAGCTTTTTTTTTAAACGCAAACGTTTCAGCAGATTTTATTAATAATTTAAATTTAGGAAGATTTAAAACCTACCTAATAATACTAAAATTCATTTTAATGATAATAATCATGTCGTTAATGGCTTACGCTACCACTAAAACTTCCATAAAATTCATGGGAAACGAAAGAGTTACTCTTGACTTAGAGTTATACTTTTATCCTTTTTATTTTATCTCATCATTAGGAATGTGGTTAAGTGTACTTGCAATTATTGTTTGGTTTATAAAAGCTTTATCTGAAACTAGCTCAAACTTGAAAGATATATAATGGAAATGGATCCAATTATTAATGGCGGGATAGCCTTTGCAGCAGTCTTAATATTAATGGTATTAAATATTCCAATTGGAATTGCAATGTTGCTAGTTGGTTTTACTGGTTTTGCATTAATCTCTGGTTTTGATCCTGCAATTTTTGTTTTAGGTACCGCTCCTTTTGATGCAGTATCAAAATATACTTTATCGGTACTTCCTCTTTTTGTTTTAATGGGAAATCTTGCAAACAGCGCAAATTTATCAAGAAATTTATATGATGCTGCTTACGCGGTGGTTGGTCATTATAAAGGTGGATTAGCAATGTCTACTGTTGGAGCTTGTGCTGGATTTGGAATGATATGTGGTTCTTCAATTGCTACAGCAGCAACGATGTCTCAAATGGCTGGACCTGAAATGAAAAGACATGGTTATAGCGATGCTTTGATAAGTGGTTCAATTGCATCTGGTGGAACGTTAGGAATTATTATTCCCCCAAGCGTCATTCTGGTAATTTATGCATATTTAACAGAACAATCTGTTCAAGAACTTTTCTTTGCAGCATTAATACCAGGATTAATAGCTGTCGTTTTATATATGATAGCAATTAGAGTTTATCTAATAATTTATCCCTCACATGGTGGTCATGGAAATAAGATGCCACTTAAAGAAAGAATTTCAGCAATTACAAAAGTTTTTCCAATATTTTTAATTTTTACAATAATTATGGGTGGTCTTTACCTTGGTTTCTTTACTGCAACAGAAAGTGCAGCTGTTGGGGTTGTATTAGTTTTATTATTTATTTTAGTAAGAGGCCAACTGACACTAAGTTTGTTAAAAGAAGCTTTATGGATAACAATTAAAACAGTTGGTTCTTTATATCTAATTGTAATTGGAGCTAGTATTTTTAATTATTTAATTACAGTTACCCAATTACCTTTTGCAGTTGTTGATTTTATAAATCATTTAGAACTTACCCCTTTAGGAATTATTTTAGTTATTTGTGTTATTTATTTAGTACTTGGAACCGTAATGGACTCTCTTGCGATGTTATTCTTAACAATACCAGTTTTTTATCCAGTAATAGTTGATGCAGGAATTGATCCTGTTTGGTTTGGTATTTTTGCAGTTATAGTTGTTGAGTTTGGTTTAATTTCACCTCCAGTTGGAATGAATTTATTTGTCATTAAAGGAGTGATGCAAAAAACTCCTCTTCAAACTATCTGGTTTGGAACTGTTCCATTTTTAATCACCGATGTAATTAGACTTGCTTTAATTATTGCATTCCCAGCAATATGTTTATATTTGCCAAGTTTAATGACTCCTTAGCGATTACCAAACACCTATCATTATACCATCATCTTTAGTATAATCTCTTTCTTTAGTTACAAACTCATCAGTTGCCGCAACTCTATTTTTTCTATCTATTATTCTTTTAAGAAGTAATTCTTTCATCTCTTCTCTAATTTTTGAATGATCTTTTGATCTACCTAAATCATTAAATTCATCTGGGTCATTTTTTAAATCAAATAGTTGAGGCTCAAATCCTTTATAATAAATATATTTCCACTCATTATTTCTAATCATAAAAGCTCTTGCATCAGATGCTCCTAAATTAAGAATTTTTCGAGCTCCATTAAATGAATAATCGATTTCACTAAATACAAAATCTTTCCAATTCTTTGGATCATCTCCTTTAATTATAGGCATTAAAGAATTTCCTTCTAATCTATGTTTACTTACTGGACTTTCTACTGCATCTAAAAAAGTTGGAAGCAAATCTATCGCTTCAATAAATCTTTTTTCTTTAGTGCCTCTGGTTTTATCTGCTTGTTCACTTGGATCATAAATTATCATTGGCACTCTTACAGATTGTTCATGAAATAATTCTTTCTCACCTAACCAATGATCACCTTGGTAATCACCGTGGTCTGAAGTAAATATAATCATCGTGTCATCCATATGACTGGTATCTTCTAAAAACTTAAATAATCTTCCTAAGTTGTCATCAATTTGTTTAATTAAACCCATGTATCCAGAAAGAACTGTGTTTCTCACTTCATCTTTTGAAAAAGTTTTAGAAATACTGTTTTCCATAAATGCTTTGTAAACTGGATGATCATTATTTTTTTCAGCATCATTTCTGTGCACAGGATAAAATTCATTTTGAGAATACATATTATGATAAGGGGCTGGCGCCATATAAGGCCAATGCGGCTTAATATAAGATAGATGTAAAAACCATGGCTTATCTTTACTGTCTTCAATAAATTCCATAGCCCGATTAGTCATGAAAGCTGTTTCGGAATGCTTTTCTGGAATTCTAGCAGGCTTATTAGAATTTCTTAATCTCCAACCACTTAAAATTTCTCCATTTTCACCTTCAGCAGAATTAGCCCAATCATTCCAGGGATTTGGTCCGTCATATCCAAGTTTATTTAGCCATTCATTATAAGATAAAGTTTTTTTTGAATTTTTAATTTGATTATTTGGATGTAGTCCATCATCTCTTTCATAAGGATCAAAACCTGGTTCACTAACAATTAATCCTATTTCTGTATCTTTAGTAATGCCTAATCTACTCATACCCTCTAAATCTGGTCTCATATGCGTTTTACCAACAACTCCGGTTCTTATTCCTGATTGACGTAGATAATCTCCAATAGTTAATTCTCCTATTGGAAGTGGAACTTGATTCCAAGTTGAACCATGACTAAAAACTGTTCTTCCCGTATAGTAAGATGCTCTAGAAGGACCACATACAGGTGATTGGACAAAAGCAGATTCAAACTGAACTCCTTTTTTTGCCAATCCATCGATATGAGGAGTTTTTAAATGAGGGTGACCATAGCAAGATAGATAATCCCATCTTAATTGATCAGCCATTATAAAAAGTATATTTTTAACTTTTCCCATAAAAAATAATATTACTTAATAATAATTAAATCTAATCAAAAAGGTCTTGGATTTTTGGGGTAATCTAAGTTCCTGCAAAATAATTTTCCAGGCACTCCTCCACATAAAGCAACATTTTTTACACCATACACTTGTGATTTATCGGTTAGTTGACTTATTATATCAGAACATCCATTCCACAAGTCATCACAAGTATCTGATTTGCCTACATTTGAATACCGAATAATTGTATCGGGTATTTTTAATCCAGCATCAGTAGCTTCATCCATATGATGTCTATAAGGTCCAAACTTAAATCTTGCACTTGATGCACCAACCATTGTGTCACCGAAATAACTTGTTCTTAATTTACCATCTATCCAAAAATGCAAAAAACCTTTTTTAGCCCATTTCGCATTAATTAAAATATTAACCCACTTTCCTTTTAATGGAGAAAAATCAGGATCAAGGACTACAGCATAACTATCAAAATAATAATATTCACCTCCAGTTTCATTTTTTTTAGAACTATAATTTGGTGAATTGAAAATCCATGTAAAATTATTCTTTACTATAGCAAATGTAGCATCATGTGTTCGTTCACCTTTGCCATAAAGTTTTTTAAAATCAAACAAAGAAATAGTGTGCTTGTCAGTTCTTATATCTTTTGGTACAAAGTAACTAATTCTGTACCATTTAGTTTTATTTTTTTTAGTAGTATACCTGTAAGGCTCCATAATCTGAAATCTTTGAGCATGACCTGGTTTACCCCATCTGCTCCAATCATGTTTATGTCCTTTATTTGAATACTTTAAATTAAATTCAATTCCTTGCTCAGCAACACCCATATGATCTTCAAGTTTATCAAAAAATTTGTAAAGACCATTTTCATTAGGAGCGTTTCTGATATTAAAAACCATCTTATTTTTTGACCGAGCTTTTAAAACATAACGACTAAAATCTTTCTTCTCTTGTTTCTTCATATTGATATGCCACTTATATTTTTCTGCATAAGAGAGTGATGGCACCAAGATTAGAGATAAAAAAATGATCAAGATTTTTTTCATTTAGCCTTTAATTACTGAATGAACAATTTTTTTCCAATTATAATTTCTATATAATGAATTAACTACAATTATTCTTTTATTATCCAAATCAATTAATATTTGCTGTCCTGCAAATCCACTTAATCCTAAAATTTTTCTTTTCTTATCAATTCCAAAAATGTCAAAATGGATTTGACCACCATATGATTTTGTATAAAGTCCAACATCAGTTGCATGTTTTGTATTGTCTTTCTTTTTAATTCTATTTTCATAAATAGTTTTTAAATATTTACCTACACAAGTATCGTTATGCCAATCATCCATCATAGTTTTAGCAATTCTTAAGTAATCATATCTATTTGCGTAAAACGAATACCTTGCAGAAACAAAATCTTCATATTTTAAATATTTTCTAGATTTTTGAAATTGAACTTTGTTTTTAACTCCAACATGTTCATTAAATACTTTATGTAATAATTTATCCCAATTATCAGCAGCTTTGAATTTAGTGTAATTCATAATCACGTTAGTGGTGAGGGCACTATAGTTATAAATTAACTTACTTTTTTCCGTACCTCTTAAATATTTATTCATTACCTTAACTAAACCAATGACATTTACATTTTCTTTAATCTTATTATCAGAACCAACATTTCTTCTTTCACCAATCCATTTTTGATCTCCACCTTTCATATTTAAAAGATCAAGCAATACTGAGTCTTCATAGAGTGTGTTTTTAATTAAGGGCCAATCATTTAACGTGACATTTATGTTATCAATATAACCCTCACAAATAGCGTGACCAGTTACGTAAGATACTAAACTTTTACCCATCGAGTGTGATGGCAACATTCCATCAATAATTTTATCACCTTGAATTGAATATGGAATATCAGACTCATCAATCACTATTTTATCATTTTCAAATAGTAAGTAACTAATAATTCCGGTGTTTTTATTATTTTTAAATTCTTTTAAAACATTTTTATCTTTTCTTAAATTTGATTTAAACTTGTAGTGATTTTCTGATCCTTTAATTACCCATCCCTCATAAACTCTAAGAGGATAATCCCAAGTATTTTTATTTTTATTTGCGAAAGCTATTGTTGAAAATGTTAGTATAAAAGCAACTAATAAGAATTTTTTCATTTTTACTTAATTGTATCGATATCGTGGATATTTTCCAATGATATAGAAAGATCATCTAAATTTTCTCTCAAAGCTAAACTAGAAATTGAATAAATCATTGCTAATAATAAAACTAAAGGAAGCGAAGTAATTACTGAGGCATTACTTTTTATTAACAGAATATAAAAAACTATAAAAAAAGCTGATCGAATTAAAACTGTTTTTCTAAAAACACTAATGATCGAAAGAGAATGTTTTAATAAATTAAAAAAACTCATCTTAGAGGGACCAAAATATCTAGTACCTCTAATTGATGGAATAGATAATAAATCTTTTTCTATTTTTTTTAATGATCCTGAAAAACTATTCCAAGTTGCCTTTTCTTTAAGCATTTTTTCAACAGTTGATTTTGATAAACAAGTAAAATTTCCAAATCTAATAGATTGACCAGTAAACGTTGAAGTTAAAAATTTATGAAATAGATAACAAAACTTAAAGAATAAACTTTCAGATCTTTTAACTCTTTCACCTACTATCGATTGATCATTTGATTGTTCTGCTACTTGTATAAAGTTTTTAATCTCTTCTGGTCGATCTTCACCATCGCCATCCATTGGTATTACATAATCAAATTCTTTTTTTTCATAAATATATTTAAGTCCAGATGCAATACATCTTGCGTGGCCTCTATTTTCTTTCATATTAATAATTTCAATAGAATTTATATTTTCAGTATTTTGATATTCATCTATTATCTGCTGAGAAGATGCATCATTAATCACAATAATTGAAATTTCTGAATTAATACCTTCTATTTCAGAATTTATCTCTTCAATTAACTTAGTTAAACTTTCTCTATCGTTATAAATTGGAATTAAAATTATATATTTTTTCATTAGTATTTTGAACCAACACAAACATTATCAAGACACAGATAATCTTTCAATTGATCAAGCTTTTCTCTTTCAACAAATCCTTCCCATACAGGTCTTGATTTTAAATGATATGATAAATTACCAGCATTCCACTCATTTCCATAAACTACATCAATTTTTGACTTAAACTGTTGATCCCATGCATATTGAGTTTTAATAGCGATTTCTTTACCTGGATAATCAGTTCTTTTGTCATCCTTTGAAATTGAGACGTATGCGTAGAGTATGGGTGACAGAAAGAATAAAAAGATAAATCCAATCATAAATGGTTTTAACTTTTTGATATTTATTTGAGTTTGAAATAAATAAATAAATAAAGTTCCAAAAAATAAATAAAATGGTGTCATCCACATTGTTCTAATTTTAGATCCTATAAGCAAAGAAGTTAAAAACATTAATAAGATTGGTAAAATATTAATTGCTAATAAAAACAGCAATTTTTTATCCTTAAGATCAAATTTAAATTTGATTTTTTTTACTAAAAGCCAAACTAAAATTAAAAATGGAATTAACAATCCAACTTGCTTTATTAAAAAAATGAGCGGAAATTTGATATGATCAATCAAACCAGATTGTTCTAATCCAGTTCTAGCAAGTCCATAGGTAACCGTAATGAATTCATTATTATTGAGCCAAATTAAGTGCGGAACTAGAACAATTAAAAATACCTCTACAGTTATTAGATATTTAAAATCAAATTTTCTTTCTCTCTTAAAGAATATTAAATAAATAAACAAAAGATCAATTGAAACTAAAAGATATAAAAATAAATATTTAGATAAAAATCCAATCGCAGCAAACAATCCAACTAAAAAACAGTCAGTAAATTTTATTTCTTTGCTGGTGTAAATTTGCCATGAAAAATAAACTGTTAATGACCAAAATGGAAGTTGGCAAACATTTACGTTAAATTCAGGTGTTGTAAAATTATAAAAATAAATTGCTTCAATCAGTAAAACTGAAATTAATCCAAGCAAGTCATTGTTAAAAAATTCTTTAGAAAATTTAAAAACATAATAAAAAGAAATAAGTACAAAAATTTGACTGAGCAAATAATATGCCCAATCTTGAGATCCAAAAATTTGAAAAAAAACTTCTGGAAAAAAAGCACTCATTGGAGGGTGTTTATTAAATCCCCAATCTAAATTACTTCCCCAAGCTAAAGCCTCGATAGTGTCTAATGGTAAATTTTGATTAGTTAACGATGGAATTAAAGTCCAGAATATAAGATGAGCTGTAATAAAAATATAATAAATATTATTTATATTTTTAGTGGTATTAGTCATTTATAAATATTTATAACAATTACGCTTGCTTGACACCCCTATTTTGCTGAATATACTCCGGAAATTCAAATTTTAACTATGCCAAAGAATACTAAAGTAAAAAAAAAAGTTATTAAAACAAAAGCCAAAGTTGCAAAGCCAAAAACTAAAACTGTAGCTAAAACAAAAGTTGCTGCAAAAGCTCCTATAAAAATTTCAAAAACTTATATTCCTAAAGATAATGAAAAATATATGTGTGAAAAACATAAAGTATTTTTCAGAATGAGATTAACTGAATGGAAAAAAGATTTAGTTAAAGCTAACAATGAAGCTCTTTATTATGGAAGTATGGATGATAATAGTATTTCTGCTGATGTGGTCGATCAAGCAAGCTCATACACAGATAAAAATGTAGAAATGAAAGCTATTAATAGACAAATTAAATTAATTTCTGAAATTGATAAAGCCTTAGCAAGAATTAGAGAAGGTATTTATGGATATTGTCTAGATACCGCAGAGCCAATTGGATTAAAACGATTAATCGCAAGACCTGTTGCAAAATACACTATTGCAGCTCAAGAAAAGCATGAAAAAAATGAAAAAGTACATGCGGATGATTAGGTTTAAGTTAATCTAATACTTTTATTTTATCACCTATTTTAATAGAAGAAGAAGTTAATACATGACACCTCAGACCACCTCTTCTTAAAAACTCTTTTAATATATTATCTTGTCCAAGAACTTCTGTTAGATGTCTGCATGGTCGGCATAAATCAATACCTTCAACTTCTAAATTGCCAACTAATATCTTTTTACCCACCAAATCATTCAATTGAATTCCTTTGGTAACTACATTTCTTCTAAAATCTAAATATGGAATATTTACTCCATATTTAATATTATAATAATCAATATTTTCTGACTCTATCAATGATAATTGGTTATAGGGATCATTGAATTCCTTAAAATGTCTATCTCCTACCACACCTTGATTTTTTATAACATCAATTGAGTTTACTTCATTTATTGGCTGATTATTATTGACTGAAATTCCAAGTTTATAGACTTCTGACATTATCTTACTTACTTAGTATAATTTATTGAAGAAATTATTGGGCTCATATAAATTTTTATAATACTATGTTTTATCTTTCTTTAAATCAACAAAACGATTGAATGAATAAAAACATAAACATCGGTGTTATCGGAATTGATCATGGTCACATCTTTGACATGTTAGATGAAATGTTAAAAGAAGGATGTACTTGTGATTATTTTTGGACTGAGGGCTCACCATTAACATTGGATGAATTTATTAAAAAATACCCAAACATTAAAAGAGTAAAAAATAAAAATGATATTTTAAACGATAATAAAATAGATATGATTTTAATTTCTTCTATTCCCAAAGATAGAGCTAGTTATTCAATTGAATCATTAAATTCAGGTAAAGACGTAATGGTAGATAAACCAGGTTGCACTACATTAAATCAACTAGAGGATTTAAAAAGGACAGTAAAAGAAACGGGTAAAATTTGGTCAGTAAATTTTTCAGAACGATTTCATGTAGCAGCTGTCGCTAAAGCTGAAAAATTAGTTAACGAGGGAAAAATTGGTAAAGTTAAACAAACCATTGGTACTGGTCCTCACAGACAAGGAAATTACGAAAGACCAAATTGGTTTTATGATCGTGATAGTTATGGTGGGATAATTACAGATATAGGCTCTCATCAAATTCATCAATTTTTAGTATTTACAAATTCAAATGAGGCTAAAATCAATCACGCTCTTGTGGAAAACACAACAAAACAGAACAAACCTGGCTTTCAAGATTTTGGTGAAGTTAATTTAACAGGAAACGGAGGTCATGGTTATATTAGACTAGATTGGTTCACACCAGATGCTCTTCCAACTTGGGGAGATGGGAGATTATTAATATTAGGTGACAAAGGCTTTATAGAAATTAGAAAATATACAGATCTAGCAAAATCAGAAACTGGAAATCATTTATATTATGCAAATAATGAGGAAGTAAAACATATAGATTGTGAAGATGTTAAACTTCCATATTTTAGAAATTTAATTAATGACGTGTTAAATAGATCTGAGACAGCTTGTTCTCAAGATCTTACCTATTTAACAATGGAACTTGCAATTCAAGCTCAAGAATTGGCAGAAAAAAAATGAGCAAGTATCAAGTAGCAATCATAGGAACCAACATAGGTGCTAAACATTTTGAAGATTTTCAAAATGTTTCAGATAAATTTAATGTACATACAGTTTGCGGACTAACAAAACAATCTATTGAAAATATACTTCCAGCTAATTCTAGTACTAACATTTCGCTTAATTTTGAAGATGTATTAAAAATAAAAGAGATTGATATTGTGGATATATGTCTTCCACCTCATTTACATTTTTCTGCATGCAAAAAATCACTTGAGGCAGGTAAACATGTTATTTGTGAAAAACCATTAGTTTCAAGCTTAGAAGAAATTGATCAACTTAAAGAAATAAGTAACAAAACTGGTAAAATAATTTTTCCAGTTTTTCAGTATCGATATGGACCTGGGATTTCAAAATTAAAAGCACTAATTAAATCAGGACTCGCTGGTAAACCTTTGGTTGCATCTTTAGAAACTCATTGGAATAGAGGTAAAGAATATTATTCAAAAGCTTGGAGAGGAACATGGAAAGGTGAACAAGGAGGAGCAATTTTAAGTCATTCAATTCATATTCACGATCTTATCACGATGATCTTTGGGTCTGTTTCAAGTATATTTGCAAAGCTATCAACTAGGGTAAATGATATTGAGGTAGAAGATTGTGCTGCCCTATCAATTGAAATGGGTAATGGTGCTTTAGTTACAAGTTCAATTACACTAGGTGCTGCAGAGGATGTTAGTAGAATTAAAATCTGCTTTAGCAATCTAACGGTGGAGTCAGCTGGCTCACCTGATAAACCCTATAATCCAGCTGATGATGAGTGGACATTTTTAGCAAGAGATCCTGTAACCCAAAATCAAATCGATAAAGTTTTATCAAGTGTTCAGCTAACAAAATCTTGGTACGCAGGAATGTTTGAGGAAATAGCAAAGAATTTAGATGGCTTAACTAGTGACGAGGTCACATTATCAGATGCACGTCAGTCTTTAGAATTTGTTACTGCAGTTTACGACTCCTCTCATCAAGGAAAAAATATATATTTGCCAATTAAGAAGGAAAACCCACTTTACAAATCTTGGGTACCAAAAAATAAATAAGATTTTTAGATTTTCGGAATTTGGCTACCAATTTTATTTAGGTCATATCCTTTAATCACTGCTTCACGCTCTGCAATTTCTAAATACCATCTAGATAAATTTTTATGGTTTTTTAATCCAATATCGTGCCACTCATGTCTTGCAAACCAGGGCCAAGTTGCAATATCTGCAATTGTGTATTTTTCTCCTGCAAGAAATTTAGAGTGATTTAATCTATTATCTAATTCTTGATATATTCTCTTTGCAATTTTGAAATATCGTTCTTCACCAAATTCACTTTTTCCAGGATTATAGTGATGAAATTGATGATGCTGACCGATCATTGGACCAATCGTTCCCATTTGTGCCATTAGCCACTGATTTATTTTTAATCTATCTTGCTCATCATAAAACTTTCCACTTTTTTCTCCTAAGTAGATAAGAATTGCCCCAGACTCAAAAATACTCTCATTATTATCGTGGTCAGTAATTACAGGAATTTTACTAAATGGACTTAACTTTATAAATTCTGGTTTAAATTGTTCGTCTTTACTTATATCTACTTTGGTTACTTTGTAATCAAACCCAATCTCCTCAAGCATAATAGAAATTTTTTTTCCATTCGGAGTATCAGCAGTAAAAAGTTCTATCACTTCTTAACACCAAGTCTTTCCTGAGCGGCTTTTGAAGTAGTTGTAAATTCAAATCTTAATTTTTCATCAGGTTTTGCATACTTAAAACAGCCTCTTGCAGCTAATGCGCCTTCGTGAAAACCTGACAAAATTAATTTTAATTTACCTGGATACGAACAGATATCTCCAATAGCAAATATGCCATCTATATTTGTCTCAAAATTTTCTGTGTTCACTTCAACGGTTTTTTTGTTAATATTTAATCCCCAATCCAATATTGGTCCAAGTTGCATGATCAAACCAAAGAAACCAAGAACATAATCTGTTTTAAATTCTTTTACTTCTCCATCGTCATGTTTAATTTTAACTGAATCAATATTTTTATCTCCAGAAACTGAGTCTATTTGATATTTTGTGAATAAATTTAATTTTCCTTGATCATTTAGCTCTTTAACTTTTTGAACACTAGACTCTGCACCACTAAAACCATCTCTTCTATGAATTAAATTTACTTTAGAGTTATTTGATAGTTCAATTGCCCAATCTAATGCTGAGTCTCCCCCACCAAAAATTGAAATAGTTTTATCTTTAAAGATTGATTTATCTTTAATTGAATAAAATAAAGAACTTCCTTCAAATTTTTCACACTCTTTTACCGGAAATTTTCTAGGTTCAAATGAGCCAACACCACCAGCTATAACAATACATGCTACATTGAATTCTTGGTTGCTGCTTGTTTTAACATGCCATCGATTTTCAACTTTTTTAAGTTGTTCTACTCTTTCATTTAAATGAAATTTAACATTGAAGGGTTTAATTTGCTGCAAAAGATTGTTGGTTAATTCTTCACCAGTGCACTCAGGTACCGCTGGAATATCGTAAATTGGTTTATCTGGATAAAGTTCAATACATTGACCTCCTACTTTATCAAGGTTGTCTACTATTTCACATTTCAATCCTATGATCCCTAGTTGATGGGCACAAAATAAACCTGTTGGTCCCGCTCCAATTATTAATACATCTGTTTTATTCATTTAAGCTTGCTTTGATGGAATGTTAACCACTAGTCCATCTAATTCGTCAGATACAGTTAACTGACAACTTAATCTACTATTTTGTTTTGGTTCAAATGCCATATCCAACATATCTTCTTCTCCATCTTCTTTAGCTGGAAGCTTATCTAGCCATTCATCATTAACATAAACATGGCAAGTAGCACACGCCATTCCCCCTCCACAATCAGCATCAATTCCTGGAATATCGTTTTGAACCGCACCCTCCATAACAGTAAGTCCATTTTGAACTTCAATTGTATGAGTTTTGCTATCGTGAGTGTTATATGTAATTTTTGCCATGGGCTATATATAGTTTTTTATTTAAATAGAACAAGTCAGTAAAAACAAACTAAGTCTATTTTTAGACTTTTTGTAATTGAGGGATATCTTTTTTTATAAAATAACTCATATCCACTCTCTGTTTAATCAACGCTGGTATTATTTCTCTATAAGCGTCTATTAATCCATTATTTGGTTTTGGTAATTGATCTTTTATATGATGATGAAGTTTATCTAGATTATAAGATGGAACAGTTGGAAACATATGATGAGTTAAATGATATTCCATTTTCCAATATAAAAAACTTAATATTGGATTTAAGTACATTTCTCTTGTTGAAAACCTATGATCTTTTATATTTCTTGCAAGTCCCGCATGCTGAGTAAAAGCAACAAGTTTGTGTAAAGTTTTTCCATAAAATTGAGGGAGTACAAAGTAAAGTAATGGCATCCAAGAGGAAGCAACTATTGACCATAAAATAATTAATAACCAAATTGCAACGTAAATTCTTGAACTAAAAATTACTTTTGCTTGTGCTTTTTCAGGAATGCAGTCTTCCATTACTCTTGTTTTAACTCCAAATGCATGCTGAATAATTTCAAATGAAATATGTTTTTTAAAAAATATTAAATCTAAAAATGGAATTAAACTTATAATTAATCCTTTTGGAGTTTCTTTTAAATTATTTCCATATTCAATTTCATGATCAAAAGGATTTTCAGTTGAATAAGTATTACCATGATGAACAAAATGAGTATGTCTCCATCTTATTGGTTCAAAATTCGCCATATAAGATGAAATATAATAAAAAATTTCATTTAAAAATTTTGATTTGAAAGCTGTTTTATGACCCGTCTCATGCCACAATGGATTTGAAAATGAATAAATGTTGCCATACACCAAAAACCAAAAAACCGACCACCAGGTTCCCCAAGTTAAATATGCTAAACTTCCAGTTACAATTAATAAACCAAAAAAAAGAGAGACGTGTTGAAAACCTTTGATGTCAGATTTTTTTGAAAGTTCTTTAAGAATCTCAATATCGACTTTACACTTGTGCCATTTGTCTAGTTTAACATCCATAGCATAAATTATTGTAGGCAAAAAAAAAGGGCAAGAACAAAAATGTCCCTGCCCTTTAATCTAAATTTTAAGTAAAACTACTTAGCTCTACCAGGTTGTTGCATTGCTGCTGCCCAAATGATCAGACCGAAAGCGATCTTGTTCAAGAAGTCAGCTGCGTTGTAAATCACGTTAAGTGAGTTAGCGTCTACTCCACCTGTTAGGTAACCAAAAATGTAACCTAATGGGTAAATAGCCCAACCTACAGTAACGATCATTCTCATTGCACCAAAAGCAGTTACAAGTGCTTTGTTACCACTTTTCGCTGCTCTCTTACCTGCTTCACCTGAGAATACTTCATAAAGAATGTATACCCAACCAGCCATACCGATAATGAAACCAAGTGTAGCGTTGATGTATCCTGCTTCTCCTAAGTATCCACCTACTAGCATTACTAATGTACCAAGCATCAATCTCCAGAAAATTCCTGAATCTGCTTTGTTTACTGCTGATAGAACAAAATAGAATTCTAACATTAGTAATGGCACTGTAATTAACCAGTCAATGTATCTGTAAACAGTTGGTGAATCACCAGTCATGATCCATACATCTCTCATGTACATGTAGTGTACGAATGCAATACCAGTTACTAGACCAGCAACTGTCATTGAAACTCTCCAACCAGCTGGAACTGAACTTCTTTCTAAGAAAAAGAATACAGTAGCAGCTAAACAAGCCATTGATACTAACCAAAATGAAATACCTACGAAATCATCTTGAGCTAACATCACTGTCTCTGCGTTTGCAACACCTGTAACACCCATTAGGGCTACAGCTGTAAGCGCAAACAATTTAAGTTTTTTCATAAAAAACTCCCTCTTTAGTTAGTTTTTACTTATTTAGTTTATATAAACTAGATTAGGGTTTCCCCTAACCAAGATAGGGCGTTAAATAGCAAATTAAATTGGATAAATGAAGACTTAATTGCGACTAATTCTCATTGATTTTATTGGATTTTTAAAATTAAATACAATTTTAAAGTTAAAAATCAAAAAAAACAAAGAATTCGAATCAAATTACTATGTCAAAACTTTTTAAAAAAATTTATGACCAATCCATAAATAATCCTGAAAAATTTTGGCAAGAAGCTTCGAATGATATCTTTTGGTTTAAAAAACCAACTAAAATTTTAAATAAATCTAATCCTCCATTCTATAAATGGTTCGAAGATGGAGTAACTAATACATGCTACAACGCTTTAGATATTCATATTGATCAAGGTAGAGGAAAAAAGACAGCATTAATCTATGACAGTCCTATTACAGGTAACAAAAATCAATTCAGTTACGAGGAATTAAGATCTAAAGTTTCAAAATTTGCAGGAGCTCTTATAGATCAAGGTATTGTTAAGGGAGATCGAGTAATCATTTATATGCCTATGATCCCTGAAGCAGTGGTTGCAATGCTAGCTTGTGCCAGAATTGGAGCAATCCATTCTGTGGTCTTTGGTGGCTTTGCATCAAATGAACTTGCAAGCAGAATAGATGACAGTAAAGCAAAATTACTAGTTACCGCCTCTTGTGGTTTTGAGCCTGGAAGAACGGTTGAATACAAACCTCTTGTAGATGAAGCAGTTAACCTTGCAAAACACAAAATTGATAAAATGATTTTATTTCAAAGACCAGGTCATGAAGTAAAATTAAATGCTCCATTAGAAGTTAGCTGGGATGAAGTTGTCTCAAATGCATCTAATACTGATTGTGTTGAGATGAACTCAAATGAACTTGCTTATATTTTATATACTTCGGGTACAACCGGTACTCCAAAAGGGATAGTTAGAGATATTGGTGGTCACATAGTTGCTCTAAAGTGGACTATGAAAAATATCTATAATATTGATACTGATGATATTTGGTGGTCGGCTAGTGACATTGGCTGGATCGTTGGACACTCTTATATTGTTTATGCTCCATTATTTAAAGGATGCACCACTGTTCTATTTGAAGGAAAACCAGTTGGCACTCCTGATGCTGGAGCTTTCTGGAAAATCATATCAGATTATAAGGTTAAATCTTTATTTACAGCCCCTACTGCTTTTAGGGCAATTAAGAAGGAAGACCCTGAGGGTAAGTTTTTTTCAAAATATGATTTAAGTAGTTTTGAAAGCTTATTTCTTGCTGGAGAAAGAGCAGATCCAGATACCATTAAATGGGCAGAAAATTTACTCAAAGTTCCAGTGATTGATCACTGGTGGCAGACAGAGACTAGTTGGGCAATCAGCTCAAATTGTACTGGAATTGAGATGATGGAGACTAAATATGGTTCAGCTTGCAAAGCTGTACCTGGTTATGATGTAAAAATTATTAAACCTGATCAATCATTAGCAAAACCAAATGAAATGGGAGACATTGTTGTCAAACTTCCACTTCCACCAGGTACCTTTCCAACATTATGGAATGCAGATCAAAGATATAAAGAGAATTATATGACTAATTACGAGGGATATTACCAAACTTATGATGCGGGTCACATTGATGATGATGGTTATATTTGGATTATGTCTAGAACAGATGACATTATTAATGTTGCAGGTCATAGATTATCAACAGGTGCGATCGAAGAAGTTTTATCTGAACACCAATCAGTTGCAGAGTGTGCAGTGCTTGGTATTGCAGATAAATTAAAAGGACAATTGCCTATTGGGCTCGTTGTCCTAAAATCTGGAGTAGATAAAGTTAATGAAAAGATTTCTAAAGAGTGTGTGCAGATGGTCAGAGATAAAATTGGTCCAGTTGCAGCATTTAAAGTTGTAATTGTTATCAAAAGATTACCAAAAACGAGATCTGGAAAAATTTTAAGAGGAACGATTAGAAAAATTGCTGACAGTGTTGAATACAAAATACCACCAACCATTGATGATCCAGCAATCTTAACTGAAATTAAGGAAGATTTAATCAAACATAAAATTTTAAGTAATGATTAAAACATATTTATTTCTTGCAGGTGCAGTATTTTTTGAAGTTGCTGGTACAATGTTATTACCTGTAACTCAAAATTTTACAAAACTTGTTCCCACAGCTGCTCTTGCATTCTTTTATCTTTGTGCTTTCTATTTATTAACTTTTGTAACAGATAAGATTCCTATCGCTATTATGTATGCAACATGGAGTGGTTTAGGAATATTTACTATTGCCATTCTTGGCTATGTATTTTTTAAACAAACGTTAGCTTGGCAAGCTGTTTTAGGATTATTCTTAATTGTTCTTGGAGTGATTCTTGTAAATAGTTTTACAGGCAAAGTTAGCTAAATTTTAAAGGTGTTCCATCTGGATCACCTAAAATTTTACCATCTTGCATTTTAATATTTCCAGCAATTATTGTATGAGTTGGTGTCCCTTTAAACTTATCGCCGTTAAATGGAGTCCAGCCACATTTACTTTCAATATTTTCATTTTTAATTTCAATTGTTTTATTCATATCAACAATTGTAAAGTCAGCATCAAATCCTTCTTTAATAAATCCTTTGTTTTGAATTCCAAAAATCTTAACTGGATTTTCACACACAAGATTCATTAATTGGTTTAGTGTAAGCTTTCCATCGTTTACATGATTAAGCATAACTGGCATCAAAGTTTGAACACCAGGCATACCCGATGGTGAGTTAGGATAGCTTTTTTCTTTATTTTCTTTTAAATGTGGAGCGTGATCTGAACCTATTGTATCATTCAAATTATTTCTTACCCCGTACCATAATCTATCGTAGTGAGATTTGTCTCTTAGAGGAGGGTTCATTTGAGCATACGTTCCAAGTTTGTCATAACAGTCGGGTGCATAAATCGTTAAGTGCTGTGGAGTTATCTCAAATGTAATATTTCCTTTATGTTGAGATAAAAAATCAATTTCTTCTTTTGTTGTTATATGAAGAACATGAGCTTTTTTCTTATGTCTATTCGCTATTCGAACAATTCGTCTTGTTGATGATATTGCGCATTCTGCACTTCTCCATACTGGATGGGTATGAACATCACCCTCTTTAATTAACTTCTTATTAACGTTTAAAATTGCCTCATCTTCAGAATGAACTGCAACAACTTTAGATGCATTTTGAAAAACTTGATCTATGTCGTCTTCTTCAGCAACTAATAAATTTCCAGTTGAGGATCCTGCAAAAAGTTTTATACCGCAACATCCTTCTAAATCTTTCAAACTTGCAAGATCATTTGCATTATCAGCTGTTGCTCCAAAATAAAAAGCATAATTACAATACATTCTGTTTTTAGCGAGATCTAATTTTCTTTGAAACTCCTTCATATTAGAAGTTGGCGGATTAGTGTTAGGCATTTCGAATACACTAGTAATTCCTCCAGCAATTGCAGCTCTACTTCCAGAGTGTAAATCCTCTGTATCTGTTGATCCTGGTTCTCTAAAATGTGTTTGGGTATCAATGCATCCTGGTAAAACAGTTTGACCTTCAGCATTTATGACTTCTTTAGCTTCTTCAGAGATGTCACCAATTTTATGAATTTTGCCATCTTTAACAGCAACATCAGCATCTTTTAATTGACCATCAATATAACATTGTCCATTTTTAATTATAAGATCTAACATTTTAAGAAAATGTTACTATATTACATTCTATGATTAATCAATTATGAATATTAAAAATGTTTACATTTTAGATGATAGAGCAATTCTTTATATCAATGGAGAAGATGCAAAAGAGTTTCTACAAAATTTGATTAGTAACGATATTAACAAAGTAAGTGAAACTAATACATGTTTTACTTCTTTATTGTCTCCTCAAGGAAAATTTTTATATGAGTTTATAATAATTAAACATAAATCTGGTTATTTGATTGATTGTGAAAAGTCTCAAGCTGACGGGCTATATAAACAATTAAGTATTTATAAATTAAGAACTAAAGTAGAAATTCTTAACCTTAGCAATGAATTTGTAGTAGCTGCATTCAGTCATAAAAAATTTCTTTCCTTTGATGAAGCACAAGACTTTTCTGGGTTTACCTTGAAATATAGAGAAGATCCTATTTTTCTAGATCCAAGAAATAAACAATTAGGCGCAAGACTAATTATTAATTTAGAAAAACTTTATCTATCTTTAAAAAAATTAGACTTACATGATACAAGCCTAAGTGAGTACTATTCATACAGCCACAAACTTGGAATAGTTCCAAAAGATCTAAATAAATTACAAAATAAACTATTTGGAATTGAGTGTAATTATGAAGAATTAAATGGAATAGATTTTAAAAAAGGTTGTTATGTTGGACAAGAAAATACAGCTAGAATTAAACTTAAAAATAAACTTTCAAAAAGATTACTACCAATAAGTATGGTTGATGGGACACTAACAGAAGGTGAAAGTATTTATTGTAATGATAATGAAATAGGAAAAGTTTTAATAGATAAAGAATATCCCTTTGCATTAATTAAATATCTAGATGAAAATTTTAATGGAAAATCTGACTTTAATACTAAAGACGCTTCAATAAAAATTGAAAAGCCTGATTGGATTAAAAACTAATTTATTATTTAAAAAAATAAATAATTACTAGAATAATAAAGATTATAATAATCCAAATAGTTAAATTTTTTAAAAATTGCTTTAGTTTAGAATTTGATTGTAAAAAACCTGGAAGAACTAAAACTAAAACTCCAACCATAAATATGACTGAAAGTAATTTATCCATTAAAAACTCCTATAAAATTTTGTTTTGGTGCGGTCGGAGAGACTCGAACTCTCATGGACTAGGTCCACACGGCCCTCAACCGTGCCTGTCTACCAATTTCAGCACGACCGCAGTATGTGTCATAATAAATGAATGACAACTATCTTTCAAATTGGTAAATAACATCATGGAATTTACTCAAGAAGTACAAAAAGCTACAGATCCTATTTATCAAAAAATTTCTAAAGTAATGCCAGAAATTGAATGGTCTGTGCACGCTCCTTACATTCACAAAATTAATGAACTTAAAAAGAAAAAGAATGCAGTAATACTTGCTCATAACTATCAAACACCTGAAATTTATCATGGGGTTGCAGACTTTGCTGCTGACTCTCTTGCTTTAGCAATTGAAGCATCAAAAACTTCTGCTGATATAATTTTAATGGCTGGTGTTCATTTTATGGCTGAGACTGCAAAACTAATGAGCCCAGATAAAAAAGTTATTTTACCAGATATGGATGCTGGTTGTTCCTTGTCATCTTCAATTACTGGAAAAGATGTAAGATTATTAAAAGAAAAGTACCCAGGGGTTCCTGTTGTATCTTATGTAAACACATCGGCAGAAGTTAAAGCTGAAACAGATGTTTGTTGCACATCAGCTAATGCTGTTAAAATTGTAAAATCTCTAGGGGTTAAAAAAGTAATATTTTTACCTGATGATTATCTTGCAAAATATGTTGCTTCACAAACAGACGTAGAAATCATCTCTTGGAAAGGGATTTGTATAGTCCATGATCAGTTTAATGAAAAAGAAATAAACGACATAAGAAAAAACAATCCAGGTATAAAAATTATTGCACATCCAGAATGTCCCCCAGATGTTATTAAAGCAAGTGACTTTGCAGGGTCAACTTCTGGTATGATCAAATACGTTCAAGACAACCAACCAAAAAAAGTTATGATGGTTACCGAATGTTCGATGAGTGACAATATTCAAGTAGAAAATCCAAATGTTGATTTTATTAAACCATGCAACATGTGTCCTCACATGAAAAAAATCACACTTCCAAAAATATTAGATTGCCTTGAAAATGAAACAGGTGAAATAATTATGGATAAAGAGACAATTGACAAAGCTAGGATATCAGTTGAAAAAATGGCAGCTATTGGCAGATAATTAAGTGTCAAAAATAAAACTAAGTAAAGATTTTATTCGTAATACCGTTAAGAGAGCATTAAATGAAGATCTCTATCCATCAGGAGATATTACCTCAAGTTTGGTTAAAAATAATAAGAAGATTAAAGTCAAACTTCTTTCAAACGAAAATGCAATTGTTGGTGGTTTGCTATTTGCAAAACAAGCTTTTGATTTAGTCGATAATAAAATTAAATTTAAATTAAAAAAAAAAGATGGATCAAATGTAAAAAAAGGTTCCCTAATTGCAACTATAGAAGGAAATGCCAGAAATATTTTAATTGCTGAAAGAGTTGCTTTAAATTTTTTATCGCATATTTCAGGAATTGCCACAAAGACAAATAGATTTGTAAAACTTGCTGGAAAAAAATGTAAAATTTGTTGTACCCGTAAAACTATACCAAACATAAGAGTTATTCAAAAATATGCAGTTAAATTAGGTGGAGGTACTAATCATCGATTTAATCTAAGTGACGAATTTTTAATCAAAGATAATCATATTGCTTCATCAAATATTAAAAATTTAGTTGCTCTTGCTATCAAAAATAAAAAGGGAAGAAAAATAACTGTTGAAGTTGATAATTTAAAACAACTCAATGAAATAATGGGTCTAAAATTTAATACTGTTTTATTTGATAATATGTCAGTTAAAAATCTAAAAAAAGGCGTTAAGATAGCTAAAAAATATTACACAACTGAAGCTTCAGGAAATATTAATTTAAAAACAGTTAAGGAAGTTTCTAAAACAGGAATAGACAGAATATCTGTTGGAAGCATAACTCATAGCGCCAACGCTATTGATTTTAAATTAGAAATCTAAGATACAAATTTCGATAAATCAGGTTTGAAATAATTGGGGCCCTTCATTACTTTTCCTGACTCATTATAAATCGGTTTTCCATTTTCACCCAATTTACTCATGTTAGAATTTTGAACTTCATCGAAACATTTGTCTAAATCAATACCAAAAGCATGACCAGCACCATATGTTACATACAAAATATCTGTAAGAGCATCGGCCACTTCTAATAAATCATTGTTTTTCATTGCTTCTTGAAGTTCTTCTAATTCTTCTTTTATTAGATCTATTCTTAATTTATTGATTTTATCACTACTAAATGAAGGTTTTGTTTTGACCTCTTGGCCAAAAGTTTTCATAAAAGTTCCAACTTTATTAAAATTCGACATTTTGCTCCTGTAAGTTTTTTTTAAATTATTGTATGTTATAATTATTTATTACTTACAAATTAATCAATGAAATTAAGAAAAGAATTCGACAGTATTGGAAGTGTAAATGTTCCCAATGATAAATATTGGGGAGCATCCACTCAACGATCTAACAAATTTTTTAACATTGGTAAAATACTAGTAAATATTTCGATAATTAAATCTATAGCTATAATTAAAAGATCAGCTGCTATTGTTCATGCTAAAGATAAATTAATTACTAATAAAATTTCAAAAGCAATTATCAAAGCTTCAGATGAAGTAATTAAAGGAAAATTAGATGAAAATTTTCCCTTAAAAGTATGGCAAACAGGCTCTGGAACTCAAACAAACATGAATGTCAATGAGGTAATTGCTAATCGTGCAATAGAAATTTTAGGTGGTAAAAAAGGAAGCAAAAAACCAGTTCACCCCAATGATCATGTAAATAAGTCACAATCAACAAATGATGTTTTTCCAACAGCAATGCATGTCTCGATTGCAAAAGAAACAATAAGTAAATTATTACCTAATTTAAAACTTTTAGAGAAAGAATTAAAAAAAAAATCTAATGAATTTAAAAGTATAGTAAAAATTGGAAGAACACATCTTCAAGATGCAACTCCACTTTCTCTTGGACAAGAATTCTCTGGATACCACGTACAAGTTAAAAAAAGTATTAAACGAATAGAATATGCATTAAAGGAAATTATGTATCTTGCACAAGGTGGTACAGCTGTAGGTACTGGCATAAATTCTAAAAAGAATTTTGATAAAAAAATAGTTAAAGAGATTGCTAAATTTACAAAAATTTCTTTTAAACCAGCTGCTAATAAATTTGCAGAACTTGCCGCTCACGACTCGATTGTTAATTTTTCAGGTACGTTAAATACGTGCGCTGTAGCTTTAATGAAAATTTCAAATGATATAAGATTTTTAGGATCTGGTCCTAGAGCAGGTTATGGTGAACTTATATTACCTGAAAACGAACCTGGTTCCTCAATTATGCCAGGGAAAGTAAACCCTACTCAATGTGAAGCTGTTACAATGGTTTGTGTTAAAGTAATTGGTAATCATAATGGTATTACTATTGCAGGATCTCATGGGCATTTTGAGTTAAATGTTTTTAAACCTTTAATTGCTCATAATATCTTGCAATCAATTGACCTAATAGCTGATAGCACTAAAAATTTTGCTCTATACTGTGTAAAAGGAATAAAAGCTAATAAGAAAAAAATTCAAGAACACCTAGATAATTCTTTGATGCTAGTAACTGCATTGGCACCACATATTGGCTATGATAATGCTGCAAAAATTGCAAAAACAGCTTTAAAAAATAATACTACTTTAAAACATGAAACATTAAAGACAGGATTAATTAACAAAAAAGATTATGAAAAAATAGTTAATCCCAAAAAAATGATCTACCCAGCATAACTTTTAATTGCTTTATTCAACAAATTTTTA
>JAOJEG010000009.1 GCA_028226535.1 Candidatus Pelagibacter sp.
TAAAGTTCTTCTAATTGGTATTTATATTTTTCTGTAACTTTTTTTCTTTTAACTTTCATTGTTGGAGTCATTAAACCATTTTCTATGGAAAAATTTTCATCTATTAATTGAATTTTTTTTATCTTTTCTAATAGAGTTAACTTTTTATTTATTTTTTCAATTACATTATTAATTTTTTCTTTTTCGTGTAAAAAATCTTTACTAGGAACTACTAAAGCAACCAAATAATTTTTTTTATCACCATAAACCATACATTGATCGATTTCAGGTTCATTTGTAATCATATTTTCAATTTTGGCCGGTGAAATATTATCACCACCAGCACTGACGATGATATCTTTTTTTCTATCAGTAATTTTTAAATAACCATCCTCTGAGTCTATTTCTCCAATGTCTCCGGTGTGAAGCCACCCATTAACAATTACTTTGTCAGTCTCTTCTTTTTTGTTCCAATATCCCAACATTACATTTTCACCTTTAACTAAAATTTCACCATCTTCAGCTATTTTAACCTGGTTTCCTTTAAAAGGTGGACCAACAGTTTCTACTTTTATCTTGTGTATGGGGTTACAACTTACAACCGGAGATGTTTCAGTTAAACCATATCCTTGTAAAGTAGGTAGCCCAACTGAATTCAAAAATTCCCCTATTTCTTGATCCAGCGCACCTCCACCAGAAACAAAAGCTTTTAAATTTCCTCCAAACTGTTTTTTTATTTTTTTTCGAACTAATGTTTCAACTATCAAATTGAGTAATTTTTCAGAAAAAGTCATTTTTTGATTTAATAATTTTTTCTTACCCAGCCGAAGAGTTTCTTCTATTAGTTTTGCTTTAAAACCAGTTTGTTTTTTTAAATTTATATTTATTTTGTTATAAAGATTTTGATAAAATCTTGGAACAGCTGTCATAATTGTTGGTTTTGCTTCAGATATATTTTCTAAAAGTTTTTCTATTTTTTCTGCATAAAATACCTTTGCCCCTACAGCTATCTGGGCAAATTGCACACAATGTTCGTAGGAATGGGATAGAGGAAGCCACGTCAAAAATACAGGCCTAGAGCTAAACAATGGCTTCATGATTTCACATGCCCCTACAAGATTATTTAGAATTCCACCATGACTTAAGATTACTCCTTTAGGATTTCCTCCGGTTCCAGACGTATAAATTATACAAGCAGGAGAAGTTCTTTTTAATTTTTCATTTTGAATTTTATCTTCATCTAATAAATCATTTTTTAATATGAGATTAAAATCAAGATATTTATCTTTATTAATTATATCTAAATCATGAATTACTTTATTAACTTCATCTAATGTTATGACTTTTTTAATAAATTTTTTTTCATTAATTGTGTTATTTAATTTTTTTAGCAGCTCATTGTTTGAGACTATAATTAAACTAGGTTCACAATCCTCAATTAAATATTTATAATCTTCCTCTGTATATGTGGTGTAAGCAGGAACAGTAATTCCACCTGATAACATTATTGCCATATCTGACACGAACCATTCTGGTCTGTTTTCTGAAACTAAAAGACATCTGTCACCTTCTTTTATATTTTCTCTAATAATTTTTGATAATTTTAAAATATTTTTTTGTGTTTCCTCCCATGTATATGATTTTTTATTATTTGGATTTAGCCATTGTAAAAAAATGCTTTCTTTATTTTGCTTTTCTACTTGATGAGAAAACAATTCTATTAAGTTATTTAGTTTATCTAAATTCATATTTTTATGGTGGGCGAAGAGAGAATCGAACTCTCACTTCTTGCGAAACACGATTTTGAGTCGTGCGCGTCTACCAGTTCCGCCATTCGCCCCTTATATTTAATTAATTATATTTAAATAGTATAAGAACTAAATTTATATTAAAACCAAAAAATGTTTCAAACACTTTACAAGAAATGTTTAAATCTAGCTGCACATAAAAGTTCAAATTTCTATTTAGGTCTTGTATCGTTTATTGAAAGTTCATTTTTTCCAATACCACCAGATGTAATGATTATTCCAATGGTAATTGCTAAAAAAAAAGAGTTTATTAAAATATTTTTAATAGCATCTATATTTTCAGTTTTAGGAGGTATTTTAGGATATTTAATTGGCTACCTGTTTTCTGATTTTGCAATGTATGTTATCGAATTTTATAATTATGAAGATAAGGTTAAAAATTTAAAACTAAGTATGTCAGAAGGAAGTGGCTTTATTGCTTGGTTAAGTATACTTTTTTTAGCAGGCTTCACACCTTTGCCCTATAAAGCCTTCACTATAGCAAGTGGCTTAATTGCTTTCAATCTGCCAGTTTTTATAATTGTGAGTTTGATTTCAAGAAGCCTTAGATTTTTTATTGTTGCATTTTTATCCTATAAATTTGGAGAATTATTTACTGAATATATGAACAAACATGGATCAAAATGGTTTACTGCTATAGGAATTTTTATAGTTATAATATTTGTATTTGTATATTTAATTTTAAAATTTAATGGTTAAAAACAATAAAAATTTATTAATAAAGCTTATTCTTTTAATCAGTATTATTGCTTTAATATCCGCATTCTTTATAGAATATACTCTTGGTCACCAACCTTGTAATCTTTGTATATTAGAGAGAATTCCATATTTTTTAGCAATAATAGTAATTTTACTAAATTATAAATTTATTAAATTTGAAAAATTTTTTATACTTTTTCTAACAATTATATTTTTATTTGGCACTGTATTATCGCTATATCACTTAGGTATTGAACAAGGTTTGATACAAGAGTCTTTAGTTTGTGACCTAAAAAGTGGATCGAATTTATTGTCAAAAGAAGAAATTTTAAAGCAATTACAAGAAAAAAGTGTTAGCTGCAAAGATGTAACATTTAAAATGTTTGGATTATCACTTACAAGCTATAATATTTTAATATCTATACTAATTACATTTAGTGCTGGAAAAATTTATTTTAATTATGACAAAAATTAATAAAAAAAAAATTGAAGAATTTATAAGAGTTGACCACGCTGGAGAGCGAGGAGCTATAAAGATTTATGAAGGACAACTACTAGCTTTAAATACTTTTGTAAAAGATGAAAATCTTAAAAAAACTATTGAAGATATGAAAGAGCATGAAAAGGAACATTGTGAATTTTTTGAAAATGAAATTAAAAAAAGAAATATTCAACCAACAAAATTTTTACCATTATGGGATTTATTAGGTGTTGGCTTAGGCTTCGGCTCTACATTATTGGGAAAAAAAGCTGCTATGCTGTGCACTGCTTCTGTCGAAGAGGTTATAGATAAACATTATTTAAATCAAATTAATCAACTTGATATTAACGAAAAAGACTTAAAAAAGAAGATTACAAAATTTAGACAAGATGAGATAAATCATAAAGATATAGCTTACGATGAAGGTGCCACAAAAAAAGGTCCTTACTTTTTATTAGACAAAATTATTAAGACAGGCTCAAAAATTGCAATAAATATTTCTGAAAAAATCTAGGCTTCTAACTCAACATCCCAGTATAAATAATCCATCCAGCTTTTATGTAAATAATTAGGTGGAAAATTTTTACCATTTTTATGCAGATCTTCAGTTGAGGGACGGTAAGGATATTGATTCAGCTTCATATCTGAGTTTTTTAATAATTTACCACCTTTTTTTACATTGCAAGCAGAACATGCTGTTACAACATTATCCCAATTAGTTTCGCCACCTTTTGATCTAGGCAACAAATGATCAAAAGTTAGTTCCTCACCACTTCCACAATATTGGCAAGAAAACTTGTCTCTCAAAAAAACATTAAATCTTGTAAAGCTAGGCCTTGTTTGTGGAATTATATAATCTTTCAATGCAATAACACTTGGTAATTGCATATCAAACGAGGGACTTCTTATAACTCTGTCATAATTACTAACAATTATCACTCTATCTAAAAAAACTGATTTTACTGTATCCTGCCATGACCATAAAGATAAAGGATAATAGCTTAATGGTCTATAATCAGCATTAAGAACTAATGCTGGACACTTTTCTAATGAAACATTTTGTTCAATAAAATTATTCATTAAGTATTTTTAACTTACTTAAACAATTTTATCAATAATAAGGAATGTTAATTTTTTTTTAAAATATAATTAAGAGCTGTACTTGAAGCTTCCATAGGAATATGATGATCACAATTTTTTATCAAAAGTGTTTCAACATCAACATTGTTTCTAATTAAAAAATCTTTTGCTTCTAAAAGATGTGTTGAGGGTACAACTTGATCTGCATCACCATGAATCAATAAAGTGTCAGTAGAATTTTTAATTCTTGTTTTTAAATTATTTTGATTAATTATTTTTCCAGAAAATCCCACAATACATGAAAATTTTTCTTCAGATGTTAATCCAACATTTAATGACATCATACAACCTTGACTAAAACCTGATAAACATATCTGATTATTTTTTAGGTTAAATTCTTGCTTGATCTCATTAATAAATAATTTAATTTTTTCCTCAGCCTTAATTGATTGATCAAGTATATAATCAGTATCATCTTTGGTAAGATCAAACCATTGAAATCCTGATGGATTTATAGGGCAAGTCTCATGTCCATTAGGACAAATAAAAACTGTATTTGGCATATGCCTTTTCCAGTTTAAAGTTAACATGCTTATATCTTTCCCATCACCACCATATCCATGAAGCAAAATAATAGCATGCTTTATTTCTTTTCCTTCTTCAGGTTTAATTATTATTGAATCTAGGCAAAATGTCATAGTTAATTATTTATGGTTTTTATTTTTCTAAAACAATCTACAGTATTTACATGATTTCAGGAATATTTGTTAAAATCCTTTCTATAGTTCTTTTGTTGGCAGTAGGAATTGTTTTAATTTTAGGGATTGGGACTCTTTTTAAAGGAGGAGAAACCAGCAAAAAATATTCCAATAAACTAATGCAACTAAGAGTACTTCTGCAATTTGTAGCAATACTAGTTTTAATAGGATTTGCTTATTTTTTTAAAAACTAATTATAAGTTTTTAACCAATTTATAAATATTTGATCATTAAAGTCTATTGAGCCCATAATTCTTGCAAACTCTTTTCCATCTTTATCAATAAGAATTGAAGTTGGAACTCCACGCAGAGAAAATGTTTTTGCTAGAGTTGTCGGTGCATCAAAATATGGGTCAAAGTTTTTAATATTCAAATCTTCAAAAAAAATATCAACTTTTTTTTTACTTTCTTGAGATATATTGATTGCAAAAATTTTTAAATTACTCAAATTTTGATTTACCTGAAGTCTATCTAATGATGGCATCTCCTCTTTACATGGCGCACACCAGGTTGCCCAAAAATTTAATAGAAGTAAATTTCCATTAAATTCTTTGATATTAATTTTTTTATCATTTTTATCTAAAAAGATTACGTTATCATAGACTTTTGGGTCTTTATGAATGACAATATTTTTTATTTCAGATACATCATTAGCAAAGACATTAGTTGTCAAAAAAATAAATAATATTAAAAATCTCATGTTAAATAGTTATAATTAAATATCATGGCAAAAAATAAAAACAACCAAGCAATCTGGAATACTCGTATAAAGAAAAAAGCATCATCTTTATTTCAAAAAGTGGGAAATTCAATTGATATAGATAAACGACTTTACAAAGAAGATATCCAGGGTTCTATTGCTCATGTAGAGATGTTGTTCAAACAAAAAATAATATCTTTTAAAATTAAAAATAAAATTATTTACGGTCTTACAAAGATAGAAAAAGAAATTTCAAATAAAAAATTTGAGTTCAATAAAAAATATGAAGATATTCATATGAACATAGAAAAAAGACTTTTTCAAATAATTGGTGAAGAAGCAGGTTATGTTCACACAGCAAGATCTAGAAATGATCAGGTAATAACAGACTTTAAAATTTGGATAAAATCTTCAACTAAAGAAATAAATCTTAATTTAGATAAAGTAATTAAAAGTACATTAAAATTAGCAGAAAGAAATATTGATACTATTATGCCTGGTTTTACGCACCTCAAAAATGCTCAAGCTATTTCATTTGCTCATTATTTAATGGCTTATATTGAAATGTTTAATAGAGACAAAAAGAGATTTATAAACAATTTGGAAAGCTTAGATGAAAATCCATTAGGAGTAGCAGCACTTACTGGAACTTCTTTTAATATAGATAGAAATTATACTAGTAAAAAACTTGGATTTAAAAAACCAACAAACAATTCAATTGATACGGTCTCTGATAGAGACTTTGTTTTAGATTTTTTGTATAGTGTCTCTGTTTGTTCGATGCATATATCAAGAATTGCAGAAGAACTTATTATCTGGAGTTCAGATGGTTTCAATTTAATCAACCTCTCAGACAAAATTGTAACTGGGTCATCAATAATGCCCCAAAAGAAAAACCCTGATTTATTAGAATATTTGAGAGGAAAATCTGGAAGTAGTTATGGAAATTTATTTTCAATGCTTACAATTTTGAAAGGTCTACCACTATCTTACTTTAAAGACCTTCAGGACGACAAAGAAATTGTATTTAAGTCTAATGATACTTTAATCAACTGTCTTAAAATTTTTGATGAAATATTAAAAAATTCTAGCCCTAACAAAAAAAAAATGATTGAGCTTGCAAACTATGGCTATATCACTGCAACAGATTTAGCAGACTATCTTGTCAAGAATCACTCAATGTCTTTCAGAAAAGCTTATCAAAAAACAGCCTCCGTTGTTAACTTAGCTGAAAAAAAGAAAAAGAAGCTCAATGAACTAAGCTTAGAAGAATTGAAAAAAATTGAACCAAAATTAACTAGCGACGTTTTAAAAGTGTTTGATTTAAAGAATTCTGTAAATTCAAAAAAATCTTATGGAGGAACCGCTTTTGATAATATCAAAAAAATGATAATGAAATATAAGAAACAAAAATGATTAAAAAAATTACCTTTATTTTTCTAGTTTGTTGTTTGCTAGCTTCTTGTGGAAAAAAAGGAGATCCTGAATACAAAGACCCAGAACAAAAAGTTGAAAAGATAACAATCCTTAAAAATAAGGCTTAATGAAATACATCAAAAAAAAACTAACAATTGATAAAGTAAAAATAGAAGATATTGCTAAAAAATATGGTACCCCATCTTATTGTTACTCTTATCTTGATTTAAAAAAAAATATCAATAATTTTAAAAAAAATTTTAAAGCCTTTTCACCCTTAATTTGCTTTGCGATTAAAGCAAATACAAATGTAAATTTGATTAAAGAAATTGCAAAATTTGGTCTTGGTGCAGATGTGGTGTCTTTAGGTGAATTAATGAAAGCACTTAAAGCTGGAATTAAACCCAATAAGATTGTTTTTTCTGGTGTAGGTAAAACCTCTGAAGAAATTAATTTTGCTATTAATAAAAAAATACTTTTGATTAATGCTGAGTCAAAAAGTGAAATTTTTGAAATAGAAAGAATTGCCAAAATAAATAAAAAAAATGTTTCTGTAGGTATTAGATTCAATCCAAATGTAGATGCTAAAACTTTGAGTCAAATTTCTACTGGTAAAAAAGAAAATAAATTTGGTATTGGTGAAAAAGAATTTTTACAACTAACTAAATATATTAAAAAATCTCAGAATTTAAATTTAAAATGTTTAAGTGTTCATATTGGTAGTCAAATACTCGATGTAAAACCATATGAAAATATGCTCAATGCACTAAATAAAATTATAAAAAAAACTAATCACTCCTTTGAATATATTGATCTGGGAGGAGGAATGGGAATAGATTATAAAAATGATAAGAAGATACTAAATCTAAAAAAATATTCACAAAATATTCAAAAATTTTTAAAAAACCATGGTTCTAAAATAATTTTTGAACCTGGTAGATCTATTGTAGGAAATATTGGGACATTAATTTCTAGAATTATTTATATTAAAGAAGGCTATAAAAAAAACTTTATAATACTTGATGTTGCAATGAATGATTTGATGAGACCTGCATTGTATAATTCTAAACACAGAATAATTCCAGCTTTGAAGATTGAAAAAAAAGTTAAGAAAACATATGAATTTGTTGGTCCGATCTGCGAAAGTACTGATAAGTTTTTAACTATAAATAATTTTCAAAAATTGGCCGAAAAAGACCTGGTTGTTATTTGTGATGTTGGTGCATATGGAATGTCACTAAGTTCAAATTATAATGTAAGACCTAAGGCAATAGAAATACTGATCAAAAACTCAAAAATTAAAGTTATTAATAAAAGACAGAAGCTTAAAGATATAGTTTAGCTTCTGATAAAAATGATTAGAAACACTATTTTTTCAATTTTCTTTTTTAGTGGAATAATAATTATTTCATTAATTTTTTTACCTGCTTTTTTCTTTCCTCAAAAAGTTGTTTTATTTGGAGGTAAGCTGATGGGTTATTGGACAAGTTTTTGTCTAAAATTCTTTTTAAATACAAAAATAATAATTAAAGGTAGAGAAAATATTTTAACTAATGAAAAGTTTTTTATTGCAGCATCTCATCAATCAATGTTTGAAACGTTTTATCTTCAAACTATATTTAATTCACCAGTTTTTATTTTAAAGAAAGAACTACTTTTAATTCCAATTTTTGGTTGGTATCTAAAGAAAATTGGATCAATATCAATTAAAAGAAATAAAGTTACCAAAGATAACTTAGGGTTTTTTGACGATATATCAAAAATAATTAATGAATCTGATAGACCTTTGATAATCTTTCCACAGGGTACAAGAGTTTTGCCAGATGAAAGACCTCCTTTTAAAAAAGGTGCATCAAGAATTTACGAAGAGTTAAAAATTTCTTGTCAGCCAGTTGCAATAAACTCTGGTTATGTATGGCCCAAAAAAGGTCAAAAGAATATCAATCAAACAATAACTATTTCAATCTTGCGACCTATAATAGCTGGTTACCCTAAAGAAGAATTTATTAAAATTTTAGAAAATAATATTTATAAGGAACTTGATTTATTAAATTAACCTTTCATCGGCATCACTACAAATATACTATCGAAATCTCCTGGATCTTTAATTAAGGCTGGTGAACCTGTATCATTAAAAAATATCTCAACTTTTTCTCCATCTAATTGTGAAGCAACATCAATCAAGTATCTTGAATTAAAACTTATTTCTAAATCGTGGTCAAATTTCACATTTAATGTCTCTTTACCATCACCGCTATTTGTATTGTTAACTGATAGATCTAATGTGTCTTTTGATAAATTAAATTTTACCCCATCTTTTTTGTCTAAAGAAACTGAAGCTACTCTATCAACAGAATTTAAAAATAATTTTAAATCTATTTCTAATTTTTTTTGATTATTTTTTGGTATTACTTGAATGTAATTAGGAAATTTTCCATCAATAAGTTTTGAAATTAAAACACTATTATTTAACTCAAATTTAATTTTTGATTTGATATTAGATACTTTAACGTCTCCATCATAATTTTCTAGAAGTGAACATAGTTGAAAAATAGTTTTTTTTGGTAATATAATTGGTTCAAAATCAATTTTTTCATCTAATCTTATTTTTGAAATAGACATTCGGTGGCTATCAGTTGCAACGGCAGTTAAATGATTTTTATCTTCAACTTCAGTTTGATGAAAATAAATTCCACTTAGATAATGTCTTGTTTCATCATTAGAAACTGAAAATTTACATTTATTTAATAATTTTAAAAGCTGCTTAGATTTAATTACAAATTCATTTTGATTAAAATTTTCATCTGTAAGAGGAAACTCTGATGCACTAATACAGTTTAAATTAAAAATAGATTTTTCAGACTCAACTTGTAACTTACTAATATCTGTCAAAGATAGATTTATTTTTTTACCTGAGGAAAATTTTCTTATGATATCATACATAATTGAAGAGGTCGTTGTTGTCCTGCCTTCTTCTAAAACTTCAACATTGTTTAATTGGTGAATAAATATTAAGTCTAAATCTGTAGCTGTTATTGTTAATTTAGAATTACTTGCATCTAATAAAATATTAGACAATATCGGAAGTGTACTTCTTTTTTCAATGACACCTTGACAATAATTTAGTGCTTGTTGTAGGTCTTGTTGGTTTACGTTAAATTTCATTATCCTTATTATTATATAATATCTGATTTTTGAGTTTATTAATATTATCTACCATTTCTGAGTCTTTTTCTTTAATTTTCTCAATAGTCTTAACTGAGTGAATTATAGTTGTATGATCTCTATTTGAAAACTCTCTTCCAATTTCAGGTAAAGATTTAGAGGTTAAAATTTTGGTTAAATATATAGCAGTTTGTCTAGGTCGGACTAAATATCTAGATCTTCTTGAAGATAACATTTCATTTTTACTGATCTTAAAAAATTTACAAACTGTAGTTTGGATCAAATCTATTGTTACTTTATTTTCAGCTAAATTTAATAAGTCCTTTAAAACAACCTTTGTTTCAGACAAATTTGGAACTTTGTTGTAGATTCTAGAGAATGAAACTACTCTATTGATTGCCCCAACTAACTCTCTAATACTTGCTGTAATTTCTGTACTTATAAAATCTTGTATCTCTTTTGATACATGCAATTGATCTGCATACAGATTATTTAACTCTTCAGTTTTCTTTTCAACAATTTTTTTTCTAAGCTCAAGATCTGGTTTTTGAATATCGACTACTAAACCACCAGAAAATCTAGATTTAATTCTATCTTGAATTCTAGATAATTTATTTGGAGCTCTGTCAGCTGATACAATTATTTGAGAACCTTTATCTAATAATGCATTGAATGTATGGAAAAATTCTTCCTGCATTGCTTCTTTACCACTTATAAACTGAATGTCATCAATTAGTAAAATATCTGTATTTCTAAAATACTCTTTAAATTTAACCATATCATTAGCTTTGATCGATTTTACAAATTGATACATAAATCGTTCTGCTGATATAAACATTACCTTGTTATTTTTTTTAAGTTCAATTCCAATTGAATTTAAAAGGTGTGTCTTACCCATTCCAACACCACCATAAATGTATAGAGGATTATAATGAGATATGTTTTCAGAAACTTTTAACGACGCTTCATAAGCAAGCTTGTTACTAGTTCCAGTTATAAAATTATCAAACCGTTTATTTGGATCTATTCGATTATATTGAAGATAGGAGTCTTTAATGAACGAAACATTTTCATTTACGTCAGGTATTTTTTCACTAGCATTCAGATTTTCTAAATTTTGATTTGTATTTTTGTCGTCAATTTTAAATTCAATTCTAATAATATCTTTTTTATATAAACGTATAATTTGTAAAATTTGATCTAAATATCTTGAAGTAATCCAGTCTCTGATAAATCTTGTTGGAACAGATAATAATAAATAGTTGTTAAACTCATCTACAAAAGTAATTTTTTTAAGCCAACTTTCATAAACATCCTGTCCTAGTTTATTTTTCATTTCAGATTTAACTAATTTCCAATCAAAGTTTTCAGACTTAAAACTATTTAAATTGTTTATATTTGTAGATTTATTCATAACGTTTAGGAAAATCTCAGTTAGAACTAATTAAAAAAATTTGCAACAACTTAATATTTTTTTTTAAAAAAAAATAAAATCTATGATTGTAGATTTAGTTTTATACTTAAAATAAATTTAATTTTATTTTTTTTACAAAATTTTATTTTGAATCAAACACAGATTGAATCGTTTATAGATTGAATCAAAAAATAATTTTTATTTACCAAATCTAGATATAGTAAAATAAAAATAAAATTTTAATATATGATGTGAGTACTCTAGGTTGTTTATTAATAATCGATTAAGAATTTTTAATTTAGATTGCTGAAATTTTTTTTGTTATTCTAGACACATTTCTTGAGGCATTTTGCTTCTTAATGATCCCAGTTTTTGCAATCTTCATCAATTCTGAATTCAATTTTGGCAAGAATTTTAAAGCTTCATCTTTCTTCTTATCCTCAATTAAAAGGTTCATTTTTTTAAGAGCATTTCTAAATCTGCTTTTTCTTGCTTTATTAACTGCAGTTTGTTTGGAAATTCTTCTAATTCTCTTAATTGCTGATTTTGTGTTTGCCATATCCGCAGGGGTATAGCTTGAGAATTTATGGTGGTCAATAAAATAATTGGCTATTTTTGACAAGAATCACAAAAAAAAGTTGATCTATTAGAGATTATTTTTTTTCTTATGAAATCAGAACATCCTCTATTTTTACACCGCAATCCTTCCTGATGATAAACTTTGAATTCATTCTGAAATTCACCCTTAGATCCCGATGTATCTTTAAAATCTCTAATACTTGACCCACCCTTGCTGATCGCTTTTAACAAAATTTTTCTGCTATTGATTATTATCTTTTGACATTCTTTTTTACTTAGTAATTTTACTTTTTTAAATGGATTGATTTTGCTCAAGAATAAAATTTCACTAGCATAAATATTTCCAATTCCAGAAACAAATTTTTGATCAAGTAAAAAATTTTTTATATCCTTATTTTTATCTTTAAAAAAATTACACACATAGTTTAAGTTAAAATTCTTATCAAAAGGCTCAGGTCCTAAGTGGCTAAATCTTTTAATTAGATCTGTATTATTTTTTATGAGTTGAAAAAAACCAAATCTTCTTGGGTCATTGTAAATAATCTTAAAATTTTCAAAAATTAATTCTACATGATTATGCTTTTTTGGTAAATAAGGAGAATTATAAAAACTAGTGTTTGTAAATTTATTAGCAGATTTATTTTTGACTATGTGAATTGTGCCTGACATTCCAAGATGAATTAAACAGTAATTATCTTTTGGTAAATAAATAATTAAATATTTTGAAAATCTACCTACTTTAATTATTTTCTTATTTAAAAAATAGGTATTAAAATTTGATGGAATTTTTAATCTTAAATTTTTATTTCTTATTATTACTTTTTTAACCTTTTTTTGTTGAATCTTTTGGTTAAGAGATTGTCTTACAATTTCTACTTCTGGTAATTCTGGCATTTCACACTATATTGAATATATATTTTTTTTTATGCAACAATATCTTCAAAATAAAAAAGGTCTTGTAGAAGGTGTATTTGATCAAGTCTACAGCAAATATGATCTAATGAATGATTTCATGTCGCTCGGAGTTCATAGATTTTGGAAAAAAAGTCTTATAAATATGATGAACCCATCTTTGGATAAAGACTTAATTGATGTAGCTTGTGGAACAGGTGACATTGGCAAGCTGTATTTAGACAGTACTAATAAAAATAGCAAAATTACATGCGTGGATCCCAACAAGGGAATGATAAGCCAAGGCAAACAAAAGCTCTCGAGTTACAAAAATATTAATTGGGTTATTTCTCCTGCAGAAAAATTACCTTTTGAAGATAACAAATTTGATTTTTATACTATTAGTTTTGGACTAAGAAATACAAAAAATTTGAATAATGCTCTTTCTGAAGCATACAGAGTTTTAAAGCCAGGTGGAAGATACTTATGCTTAGAATTTTCTAAAATACAAAACTCAAATCTTGATTTTATATATAAAAATTATTCAAAATTAATTCCAATTATTGGTCAATTTGTAGTTGGCGAAAAAGAACCATATGAATATTTAATTAAAAGCATAGAGCAATTTATTAACCAGGAAGAGTTAATTCAATTGATGAAAGATAATAAATTTCAAAATTGCTCTTACAGAAACTTTTCTGGAGGGATTGTTTCAATTCATAGTGGATGGAAATATTAATGATCAAAAAACTTATAACCTTATTTAAATTAGGGAGAAAAGTTGCAAAGTCAGACATTTTAAGTATTGCCTCAAAATTTAAAAAACCACCCATTGCAATAACAATATTATTTCAATTACTCTCAATTTCGTTTTCTAAAAAAAATCTACAAAAACTAAATACAAATGAAGGAGAAAGATTGTCTAGTTCTTTAGAGTCTATGGGTACGACATTTATAAAGCTTGGACAATTTTTAGCAACTAGACCTGATATTATTGGAGAAGAACTATCAGCTAAACTCGAAAATTTACAAGATCGTCTTCCACCCTTTTCTATTAAGCAAGCACAAGAAATAATCAAAAAAGATCTTGGTGAAGAAACATATAATTCAATAATAGATTTAAGTGAACCTGTTGCAGCGGCCTCCATAGCTCAAGTTCACAAGGCTAAAATTAATGATAATGGAACTATTAAGGATGTGGCAATTAAAATTCTAAGACCAGATATCAAAAAAATATTTAATGAAGAAATTGATGCAATGATGTTGTTTGCTTTCTTTATTGAATCATTTGTAAAAAAAACAAAAAGATTAAAACTTGTAGAAGTTGTCTTTTTATTAAAAGAAATAACAAATCTTGAAATGGATTTAAGATTTGAAGCAGCAGCAGCTAATGAATATGCAGAAAATACTAAAAATGATGCTGGTTTTAAAGTTCCCCAAATTTATTGGAATTTTACCAGTGAAAATGTAATGACCCTTGATTGGATTGATGGGGTATCCATAAGAGAGACAGAAGAATTAAAAAATAGAAATTTAGATACAAATAAAATTGCTGAAGACATTATTCAACATTTTTTAAGACATGCTGTAAGAGATGGTTTTTTTCATGCAGATATGCATCAAGGAAATATCTTTATTGATAATAGTGGTCAAATAGCTCCTATTGATTTTGGTATAATGGGTAGATTAGATAAGGTTAGTAAGAGATTTTTAGCTGAAATTTTATATGGTTTTATTCAGAGGGATTATAGAAAAGTTGCAGAAGTACATTTGGTAGCTGGATTGGTTCCAAATAATGTTCCAATTGATGATTTGGCTCAAGCTTTAAGATCAATAGGAGAGCCTATATTTGGACAGGCAGTCAAAGATATATCTGGTGGTAAGTTACTAAAACAATTGTTTGATGTGACTGAAAAATTTAATATGCAAACTCAGCCTCAATTATTAATGTTGCAAAAAACTATGGTGGTAGTTGAAGGTGTTGCAAGAAAATTAAATCCTAATACAAATATATGGACAACATCTAAACCAGTGCTTGAGAATTGGTTAAGAGAAACAAAAGATCCAATAAATACTATAACGGATACTTTAAACAACACATCAGAAGTTTTAAAAAAATTACCAGAATTACCCGAGATTATGGATAAAGCTAATCAAGCATTAACATTTTTAGCTAGTGGCCAAATTCCACAAAACTCGAATTCTTATACAGCCTTAAATAATAAAAAATCTGAAATGACAGCTTTTAGAAACCAATCTATTATTGGTTTATTAGTTCTTGTAATTATTGGGTTATTGGTATTTTAATTCGGCAAATGAAAAATCTGAAAGACAAAAAAATTCTTTATATAATTTGTGGCGGGATATCTGCTTATAAAAGTCTTGAAACAATTAGGCTTTTTAAAAAGAATGGAGCACAAATAAAAACTATTTTAACCAATAGTGCTAAAGAATTTATAACTCCTCTTTCAGTTGCATCTCTTTCACAAGGCAAAGTTTACAGCGATCTATTTAGTGTTGAAAACGAGACAGAAATGGATCATATCGCTTTATCAAGATGGGCAGATGTTATTTTAATTGCTCCGGCTACAGCAAACACTATTTCAAAATTAGCTCAAGGAACTACTGATGATTTGGCTTCAACTGTAGTACTGGCATCAAATAAAGAAATTTATTTAGCACCTGCAATGAATGTTAGAATGTGGGAGCACCAATCTACAAAACAAAATTTAAAAAAACTAGTAAGTTATGGCTATAAACTTATTGGCCCAGAAATTGGGGAAATGGCTTGTGGTGAATATGGTGAAGGGAAAATGTCTGAGCCTAATAAAATTTCTAATGAAATAAATAATTATTTCTTAAATCTTAAAAACAGTAAAAAACTAAAAGCATTAGTTACAGCTGGTCCAACAAATGAATATATTGATCCTGTAAGATTTATTACAAATAAATCTAGTGGTAAACAAGGGTATGAAATTGCTAAATCTTTATCTAAAAAAGGTTTTGATACCACTCTTATTTCTGGTCCAGCTAATTTAACAATTGATGCTGATATAAAACTTATCAAGGTTGAAACAGCAGATGAAATGTTGTTAGAAACTCAAAAAAACTTGCCAGCAAATGTAGCGGTATTTTCTGCAGCTGTAGCTGATTTTAAAATTAATAAAAAATACGAATATAAAATAAAAAAACAAGATTCGCTTAATTTAAATCTAGAAAAAAATGTAGATATATTGAGTTATGTTTCAAACCATAATTCTATGAGACCAGATCTTGTTATAGGGTTTGCAGCAGAAACAGATAATGTTGAAAATAATGCAGAAAAAAAATTAAGTAATAAAAATTGTGATTGGATCATTGCTAATGATGTATCCAATAAAAAAATTGGCTTTAGTTCTGATTTCAATGAAGTGACGGTTTACTATAATGACAAAAAAAAAGAGAAGCTTTCTTACAAAAAAAAATCGGAAATATCTGATGAAATAGTTGATAGAATAATAAATCAATTAAGTTAATGACAAAAGTTCTTATAAAAAAATTAGACTCTTCTGTTGAGTTGCCTGCATATAAAACTAGTGGAGCATCAGGTATGGATTTAATGGCTTTTTTAAATGAAGCAATAACACTAAAACCAAAAAAATCTTGTTTAGTCCCAACAGGTATTTCTGTTGCGTTTCCTAGTGAATTTGAAATTCAAATCAGACCAAGATCTGGTTTAGCTGCTAAAAACAATATTAGTGTATTGAACACTCCAGGAACAGTAGACAGCGATTATAGAGGTGAGATTAAAGTTATTCTTTACAATCATGGTGATACTGATTTTTTAATAAATAATAAAGATAGAATTGCTCAAATGATTTTAACTCCAGTTATTAAGATGGATTTAGAAGAAACAGATACTTTACCTGAAACAGTTAGAGGAGAGGGTGGATTTGGCTCAACTGGAAAATGAGTTCAAAATTAAGTAAAAATCAACTCAAAAAGTTTTCAAGACAAATTATTTTAAAAGATATTGGTATTTTAGGTCAAAAAAAAATTTTAAACTCAAGAGCACTAATAATTGGTATGGGGGGATTAGGTTGCCCTGTTGCAGAATTTTTAACCAGATCAGGGGTTGGATCTCTAGGAATTGTAGATCACGATATAGTTGGTCTTTCTAATATCCATCGACAAACTTTGTATGATGAGAAAGATTTAGGGAAATTAAAAGTTAAAGCTGCCAAAAAAAAATTAGTTGGTATTAATTCTAAAACTAAAATTAATATTCATAATTTCAAATTAGATAAAAAAAAATTTATAAAGATTATTAAAAAATATGATTATATTATTGATGGAACAGATAATTTTGAAACAAAATTTTTAATTAACGATATAAGTTTAAAATATAAAAAATTTTTAGTAACAGGAGCTATAAGTAAGTTTGATGGCCATATATTTGCTTTTAATTTTAGTAATAAAAAAGATCCTTGTTTAAGATGTTTTTATCAAGAAGAAACTATCTCTGACGAGATTCTAAACTGTGAATATGAAGGAATACTTGGCACTGTTGCTGGTATTATTGGCACCATGCAGGCTAATGAAATCTTAAAAAAAATTTTAAATATTGGAAAAAATTTAAATGGATATATTTTAATTTTTGATTTGTTAAATTTAAATTTTAGAAAAGTAAAATTTGATAAAAGAAAAAAATGTATATGTAATTAATGTATAAAATTATTTGCACACTAATTTGCCTAACAATTTTTATATCTTCTTCCATGGCTGAAGAGGCTTTTGTTTCCTTAAAAAAAAGCAAAGTAAATGTTCGTTATGGCCCAAGTTTTGAATCAGATATTAAATTTGTTTATAAAAAGATTAACTTGCCCTTGAAACAAATTGATAAAAAAGAAAATTTTAGAAGAATAATTGATTTAAAAAACAATAGTGGCTGGATACACATTTCACAATTAAAGAAAAATAATTCAGTTATCGCACTTCAAAATAAAGTTTTGTTTAAAAAACCATCCTCATTTGCTAAACCTATAGCCCAAATTGAAAAGGGAAGACTATTAATTGTCAATAAATGTCACGATAAATGGTGTAAAATTAAATCTGAAGATTATGAGGGATGGATTAAAACTAATGATATTTGGGGCTTAATTAACTAAAATCAGCTGATAAAGAACTCAAATTTGCTAAACTTAACTTTGTAGTATGCGAATATTCTTTGTGATCAATCCCAATCTCAACTTCCACGCCATCTGATTTGAATTGTTCAATTTGTTCATCATTGAGCTTAAAATGAATAAATTGAACTGAAGAAGCCTTACCTTCTGCAGAAGTTCTATCAACATCTTCTTCAGGAATAGCTTTTATTGATTGGCCATCAATTTTAATAAAAACTTTTTCTTCAATTCCTCCAACTTTGCTTAGAAATGCGGCTCTTGAAACAGGGTTGTCAATTTCAAACATTAACGTGGCTGTAAGTTCTTTTCCATTTGGTATTAAGGGATTGTAAGCTACCAGTTCATCTTTTAATTGTTCATCACCGCCTTTTTCAATGTAAAGCATCTCTTGGACTTGAGCCAACATTGTTTCATAACTTTCAAAATAAAAAGTAGCGTATGGGCCAAGTGCAATTCTTCTATCTTTTTTAAAGTTTACAATATTTTTTCTAAGCTCTTTTCTGTTTTTTGTATAAACATCTAAAGGCATGATATCTTCTTTTATAATTTCTCTTTTTTCTCTTGGCATGATCATAACCTATAACTTTTTGCCATTAATTCGATAGGATGTAACGCCTCATCATTAGAAATATTTGTATCCACTTCCAATTGCTTTAGATGTTTACCAGCCAATGGGCAATCTGAGGCCATGTACTTATTATTTTTATTCTTAATTTGTCTGGCTGTTGGTCTTCCAACTTTATTTGCTAAATCATGAGTGTCTTTCATCACACCAAACGTGCCTCCGTGACCAGCACATCTTTCAACAACATCTAGCTTAACGTTTGGAATAAGTTTTAACATATCTCTTGATTTGATACCCATGTTTTGCGCTCTTGCATGACATGCATTGTGAACTGTAACTCCACCGTCTATTTCTTGTAATCCATCAGCCAATCCTTCATTGTTTGCTATATCAACAACATACTCATCAATATCCATTACATTTGAAGATAATCTTTTAATATTCTCATCCTTAGGCAACAGCAGAGGCCATTCAAATTTTAACATCAAGCCACAACTGGCTGTTAAAGTGATTACTTTATACCCTTTATCAACCCACTCTAATAAATCTTTAGATACTTTCTTTGCTTGTTCCACCACTTTAGGCAGATCTGCTTGTTCTAAAAAAGGCATACCACAACATCCTGGATAAGCCTCTTGAACTTCAACTCCATTCTTTTTTAAAACTTTTAGAGCGGCAACTCCTGTATTTTTTTTATTAAAATTCACGAAGCAGGTAGTATAAATTACAACTTTTCTATCTTTATTTGAAATTTCAAAATTTATCTGATCTTTATTTTTTTTAAAAAAATTCGAAAATGTTTCTGAATTATATTTTGGTAGTTGGACTCTTTTATCAATTCCAGCAATAATTTCTAAAATTTTTCTAAAAAATTTGTTTTTAACGCTAGAAGCCCAATTAACTAATTTTGAAAACATAACACCAATTTTTGCGTTTCTGTCTATTTGGGCTAATTGTGTTGGCACACTTGGCAATTTTCCTAATTTTTTTTGAGCCGTTCTATATCTCAACATTAAGTGAGGGAAGTCTAAATCAAAATCATGAGGAGGTACATACGGGCATTTAGTCATAAAACACATGTCACATAAAGTACACGCATCTACAACAGGTTCAAATTGTTCACTTTTTAAACTTTCAACATCCTCATTTTCAGACTCATCAATCATATCGAATAGTTTTGGAAACGAGTCGCATAAATTAAAACATCTTCTACAACCATGGCAGATATCAAATGCTCTTCTCATTTCAGCATCTAATTTTTCAGGATTTAAAAAATCAGGATGTTCAAAATCTATAGGATGTCGAATAGGGGCGTCTAAACTTCCTTCTTTACTCATAATTTTAATTGAAATTTATTTTGAATATTTAGTGGGCATTTTAATGCCCACTAAAAAAATTTGTTAGCTAATAGATTCTAAAGTTTTTTGGAATTTACCAGCGTGAGATTTTTCAGCTTTTGCTAAAGTTTCAAACCAATCAGCAATTTCTTCAAATCCTTCTTCTCTAGCCGTCTTTGCCATACCAGGGTACATGTCTGTATATTCATGTGTTTCACCTTGTACTGCTGATGCTAGATTAGCTTTAGTTTCACCAATTGGTAAACCAGTAGCTGGGTCGCCAACTTCTTCTAAATACTCTAGGTGACCATGTGCGTGACCTGTTTCACCTTCTGCTGTTGATCTAAATACTGATGCAACATCATTGTATCCTTCGATGTCTGCTTTTTGAGCGAAGTAAAGATATCTTCTATTTGCTTGGCTTTCACCAGCAAATGCTGCTTCTAGATTTTCTTTTGTCTTTGTTCCTTTTAATGACATTATTTTCTCCTTAATTTAATGATGGAGAAGATATAATGCTTCTAAACTGAAAGTCAATAGTTTAGAATAATTATAATGTATAATTTAAATTATTGATTTTATTAGATTAATTTTGATTTTGATTATCACTCGCAACTTTAATCAAAACTTCAACTGATTTTACTTTTTTCCCAGTAACATTATTTTTAATATTAATAGAATCAATATCGTTTTGATGACAATCAATTAATTCATGAGTGTCTTCATCATAAAAATGATGATGGGCTGATGTATTTGTATCAAAATAGCTTTTATCGCTATTTATTGCTATCTCTTTTAGATAACCTTTTTTTTCAAAATGATGAACTGTATTATAAACCGTAGCTAAAGATATTTTTTCGTTCAAATCCTCAGAAATTTTTTTAGCCAGATCATTAATTGTAAAATGAAATGTCTTCTCTCTATTAAATAGAACTTCGCAGATTTTAACCCTTTGTTTAGTTGGTCTTAATCCAGCTTCTCTTAATTTATCAATAAAATTGCAGTTTTTTGTCATTTTTGTTTATAATTATTCTAAACTGAGAACAAAATTATAGTGTTTTATTATATTATATTACCATTAAATCAAGTATTAAGGGAACTCAAATTTTATGAAAAAAAACTCTTATAGCTATGATGATCTTATAACATGTGGAAATGGTGAGCTTTTTGGTCCAGGAAACGCCAAATTACCCCTTCCTCCAATGCTTATGTTTGATAGAATTACTGAGATTAACGAAAACAACGGTTCTTTTAATAAAGGCTCATTAAAAGCTGAATTAGATATTAAAGATGAACTTTGGTTTTTTGAATGTCACTTTAAAGGAGATCCAGTGATGCCTGGATGCCTAGGTCTTGATGCGATGTGGCAGTTAGTTGGGTTTTATCTGGGATGGCTTGGAAACCCAGGTAAAGGACGAGCTCTTGGAGTTGGCGCAGTAAAGTTTACTGGTGAAGTTATTAAGAGTGTCAAAAATGTAAGGTATGAAATTGATATGAAAAAAATTATGTCACCTGGAGGAACAACGGTTGGTTTGGCTAATGGGTTAGTTTTTGCAGATCATAAAAAAATATATTCAGCAGAAAGTTTAAAAGTGGGGTTGTTTAAATAATGAGAAGAGTAGTAATAACAGGATTAGGAATTGTTTCTTGCTTAGGGAACAATCAAGAAGAAGTTCATCAATCATTGGTCAATTCAAAATCAGGAATTTCTTATGCTGAAGAATATAAAGAACATAATCTTAAAAGTCATGTTCATGGCAAACCAAATATAAAATTAGAAGATCATATTGATCGAAAGACAATTAGATTTATGGGCTCAGGTTCAGCTTACAATTACATTGCAATGAAAGAAGCAATTGAGGACTCTGGTTTAGAAGAAACAGAAGTAAGTAATTTTAAAACTGGAATAGTTATGGGTTCAGGAGGACCTTCAATTGAGAATGTTATTTTAGCTGCTGACAAAACTAGAGCTAAAACTCCAAAATTAATGGGACCATTCATTGTTCCAAGAACAATGGCAAGTACGGCATCTGCTACTCTTGCTGTTCCGTTTAAGATTAAAGGAACCAATTACACAATGAGTTCAGCTTGTGCAACAAGTGGACACTGCATTGGGAATTCAATGGAATTAATTCAAATGGGCAAACAGGATGTTGTGTTTGCAGGTGGAAGTGAAGAAGTTCACTGGGCAATGACTGCAATGTTTGATGCAATGACAGCTCTATCTTCAAAATATAATGATGCACCTGAGACAGCATCAAGAGCATATGATAAAACAAGAGATGGTTTTGTAATAGCTGGTGGTGCTGGAGTATTAGTGCTTGAAGAATATGAACATGCTAAAGCTAGAGGTGCTAAAATATACGCGGAATTAACTGGTTATGGAGCAACTTCAGATGGATACGATATGGTAGCTCCATCTGGTGAAGGAGCTGTAAGATGTATGCAAATGGCAATGTCGACAGCTAAAAATAAAATTGATTATATCAATACTCATGGGACTTCTACTCCTGTTGGAGATATTACAGAGTTAAATGCAGTTAAAAATACTTTTGGAGACAATATTCCAAAGATTAGTTCAACAAAATCTTTATCAGGCCATCCATTAGGTGCTGCATCTGTTCATGAAGCAATCTATTGTTTAATAATGATGAAAAATAATTTCATTACTGGCTCTGCAAACATTAGTGAGATGGATGAAGAAGCTAAAAAATTTCCAATAGTTTCAAAAACTGAAACTGGTGCAACTTTAAACACAGTAATGTCTAATAGTTTTGGTTTCGGTGGAACTAACGCTGCTTTAATTTTTGAAAAGGTTTAAATTATGAGTTTAATGAAAGGTAAAAAAGGATTAATCATGGGAGTTGCCAATGAAAGATCTATTGCTTGGGGTATCTCACAAAAACTTGCAGAGGCTGGAGCTGAACTTGCGTTCACTTATTTAGGTGATGCTTTAAAAAAAAGAGTAATTCCTTTAGCAGAAAAATTAAATTCAAAAACTACGTTTAGCTGTGATGTTGAAAAAAAAGAAGATGTTACAAAATTATTTGAAGATGTTAAGTCTCAATGGGGTGAAATTGATTTTGTAGTTCATGCTATTGCTTTTTCCGATAAGTCGGAATTATCTGGTGAATATTTAAACACAACAAGAGAAAACTTTTTAAGAAGTATGTTAATTTCATGCTTTTCATTCACAGAAGTTGCAAAAGAAGCATCTAAAGTAATGAAAGAAGGTGGAAGTTTAATCACCTTAAGCTATGAAGCGAGCAAAGCTATTCCAAATTACAATGTAATGGGTGTATGTAAGGCAGCTTTAGAGTCTAGTGTTAAGTATCTAGCAAGAGATCTGGGTGCTAAAGGCATGAGAGTTAATGCAATAAGTGCAGGACCTATTAAAACATTAGCGGCTTCTGCTATTGGAGATGCCAAGTTTTTATACAAATGGAATGAAGACCATTCTTTCCTTAAAAGAAACGTAGATATCCATGATGTTGGAAATTCAGCATTATATCTACTAAGTGACCTTGCAAACGGTGTTACTGGCGAAATTCACTACGTAGATGCTGGATATAATAAGGTTGGGATGCCAGATCCTAAGAATATTAGTTAAAATACAGTTAAATTTAGTTAAAAATAAAAAGGGTTTATTAGAAAAATCATATGAAAGGCTATAGATTTATCACTGACGACGATACATCAGAATTTTGTCATCGTGTGACAGAAGCCTTATCAAATGGATGGAAATTATACGGTGAACCAAAAATGACTTTTGATAAAAAAAGGGGTGTTATGCGATGTGGTCAAGCAGTCATCAAAAACTCACCTAAGAAAAAATACTCAAAAAAAATTAGTTTATCCTCAATATAAAAAACCCCTAGAACTTACATCCTAGAGGTTTTGAATTTTAATTTAAGTTATTAGTTATTCAGCAGCTTGTTTCATAGAAAGTTTCACTTTACCTCTATCGAAACCAATCACTTTAACTTTAACTTCGTCACCTTCTTTGACAACGTCAGTTACTTTAGCTACTCTTTTATCTGCAAGCTCTGAGATATGAACCAGCCCATCTTGTTTTCCTAAGAAATTAACAAATGCACCAAATTCCATAATCTTCATTACTTTACCTGAATAAATTTTATTTAATTCAGCTTTTGCAGTGATGTCTTTAATCATTTGCATTGCGATGTTTCTAGACTCTTCATCAGGAGCAGCAACTGTTACCACGCCTTCATCATTTACATCTACTTTTGCACCTGATTTTTCAACAATCTCTCTAATCGTTGCTCCACCTTTTCCAATTACAGCAGCGATGTCTTTTTTATCAACAGTTACTTGTTCCATTTTTGGAGTGTGTTTTCCAACGTCATCTCTTGAAGCTGATAATGCTTTATTCATTTCACCTAAGATATGAACTCTTCCATCTTTAGCTTGGCTTAATGCTTGCTCCATAATTTCAAATGTAATACCTGTAATTTTGATATCCATTTGAAGAGAAGTTATCCCATCTTTAGTTCCAGCAACTTTAAAGTCCATATCTCCTAAGTGATCTTCGTCACCTAAGATGTCTGATAAGACGCTAAAATCATCACCTTCTTTAATTAATCCCATTGCAATACCAGCAACTGGCTCTTTAATTGGAACCCCAGCATCCATTAATGCTAGAGATGTTCCGCAAACAGTAGCCATTGAAGAAGAACCGTTAGACTCTGTAATCTCTGATACTATTCTAAAAGTGTATGGAAACACCTCTTTTGAAGGTAGTGAAGAGTTAATTGCTCTCCATGCAAGTTTGCCATGACCAATTTCTCTTCTTCCAGTTCCAATTCTTCCAGTTTCACCCACTGAAAAAGGAGGGAAATTGTAGTGAAGCATAAATCGTTCTCTTTGAAGACCATCTAAACTTTCAATTCTTTGCTCATCATCGGATGTACCTAAAGTAGCAACCACAATCGCTTGTGTTTCTCCTCTAGTAAACAAAGCAGAACCATGAGTTCTTGGTAAAACACCAACTTCACATTCGATAGGTCTTACATCAGATAATCCTCTACCATCAATTCTGTTTTTGTTTTTAAGAATGTCAGTTCTTACAATTTTCTTCTCTAAGTTTTTAAGCTCTGAGTTAACATCAAGATCAGAATAATTTTCATTTTCTTCAAAAAGCTTTTTAGCTTTATCCGTAATTTCTGAAATTTGATTTGATCTATCTTGCTTATCTCTTGTAGCAAAAGCCTTTGTTAAATCTGCTGTAAAAGTTTCCTCAAGTTTTTGTTTAACTTCAGATAAATCTTTTTTCTCAACAGTCCACTCAGGTTTTCTACATTCATTTGCAAGCTCTTCGATCATTTCGATTACTGGTACAAAACCTTCATGTCCAAACTTAACTGCATTTAACATTTCTTCTTCTGTTAAACCGTTTGCTTCAGACTCAACCATAAGTACGGCATCTTTAGTACCCGCTACAACCAAATCTAAACTTGAATTTTCTAATTCTGCTTTTGACGGGTTTAAAATATATTTACCATCAACAAAACCTACTCTAGATGCTCCAACAGGACCCATAAAAGGCATTCCTGAGATAGCTAACGCTGCTGAAGAAGCAGTAATTGCTAGAATGTCTGGTTGGTTTTCTTTATCATATGAAATTACTGTTGGTAATAACTGTACTTCATTTTTAAATGCATCTGGAAACAAAGGTCTGATGGGTCTATCAATTAATCTTGAGATTAATGTTTCACTTTCAGTTGGTCTTGCTTCTCTTTTAAAATATCCACCAGGGATTTTTCCACCTGCATAATATTTTTCTTGGTAGTTAACTGATAATGGAAAATAATCCATATCTGGATTTACTTTCTTTGCTCCTACCACTGTTGCTAAAATAACTGTTTCACCGCATGAAGCGATGATTGCTCCGTCTGCCTGTCTTGCTACTTTACCTGTTTCTAAACTTATCTTCTTTCCTGCTACTTCTATTTCCTTCTTATATACTTTAAACATTTCATTTCCATTTCGTTTCGTTCGTTTCGTTCCATTCCGTTCTATCTATCTTGATCTTTATTTTCTTAATCCCAATTTCGACAGTACATTTTTGTAAGAATCCATTTTTGTATTCTTTAGGTATTCTAACAATTTCTTTCTTCTATTTACCGCTCTCAACAATCCAACAGATGAATGTTTATCTTTTTTGAATTGCTTAATGTGTGTAGAGAGAGTTTCAATTTTCTCAGTTAGCAAGGCTATCTGTACCTCTGAAGATCCAGTATCTTTTTCGTGCATTGCTAATTCTTGTGCCTTTTTGTTCATGCCTCTTTTTTCCTATTTATTTGTTTGTTTTATTAAGTTTTCTATTTTTTCCGCATACTCAAAAGATTCGTCTTTTCTAAAGAGTAATTTGGGTAAAAATTTCATAACCACTTTTTGTGATAAAATTTTTCTAATTAAAAATGAGTATTTTTTTAAAACTTCAATCACTTCCTCTGCATTTTTGCCACCCAATGGAAGCACATATGCTTTAGCAATTTTCAAGTCTTGGCTCATTCTAACCTCAGTAACCGTTATAGTATTAGTTTCTAAATTCGGGACCTTAGCTTCATTTTTTATAAAAATCATGCTTAAAGACTGCTTGATCATTTCTCCGACCCTCAGCTGTCTTTGTGATATTGGCTTTCCAATTCTATCGCTCATTAAATCATTCTCTCAGTAGATGTTACACTAAATGCCTCTATTGTGTCGTTTTTTTGGAAATCCATGTAATCTTTTACTGTAATTCCACACTCTTGACCGTTACTAACCTGTTTTACTTGGTTTTTTTCTCTAAATAGAGTTCCAACTTTTCCTGTATAAATGATTGCTCCGTCTCTTATTATTCTAACGTCTGAAGTAGTGGTAATTTCACCTTCCATCACTTTTGACCCTGCTACTTTTCCAGCTCCTGAGACTTTAAAAATTTCTAAAATTTGAGCAGTACCTGTAACTGTTTCTTGAATATCAGGAGATAATAATCCTGACATTTTTTGTTTTATATAATCTAAAACTTCATAAATAATATTATATGATGAGATTTTAATTTTTTCATTTTCTGCTAATTTTTTTGCTTCCTTACTTGGCTTAACATTGAATGCAATTAAAATTGCATTTGAAGCTTTAGCTAAAGTAACATCTGTTTCAGTTACCATTCCTATATCTGCTAAAATTATTTTTGGTTTAACTTCATCATGTTTAATCTGACCAATTGCATTTTTAATTGCTTCAGATGATCCATGTACATCAGATTTAATTATTAAATTTAATTCCTCTGCTGAATTATCTGAAAAAGCCGAGTCTTGCGTTGCAAATGTTAATGGGTTTTTGGCATCTTTACTTTCTTGAGCTCGGTTTTCACTTAAAGTTTTTGCCTCTTTTTCATTATCAACAACAATAAAATCATCTCCGGATTTTGCTGCGCCGTTAATACCTAAAATTTCAACTGGTGCTGATGGAGGCGCTTCATTGATATTTTTTCCTTTATCATCAATTATTGCTCTAACTTTTCCCCATTTCAAACCACTTACAAAAAAGTCTCCTCTTTTTAAAGTTCCAGTAGTTACTATGATTGTTGCAACAGGTCCTCTGCCAACATCAATTTTAGATTCTAATACAATTCCTGTAGCCTTAGATTCGAAATCAGTTTTTAAATCTAATATTTCAGCTTGTAAAACAATTGCTTCAACTAATTTATCTAAATTCATTTTAGTTGTTGCTGAGATTTCAACCATTAAAGTATCTCCTGATAAATCTTCAGCAATAAGCTCATGCTCTAGTAATTGGTTTTTAATTTTTTGTGGATCTGCATCTGGTAAATCACATTTGTTAATGGCTACAACTATTGGAACATTTGCGGCTTTAGCGTGCTTTATAGACTCTACTGTTTGTGGTTTAACACCATCATCAGCAGCTACCACTAATACAACCACATCTGTTAATTTAGAACCTCTTGCTCTCATTTCTGTAAATGCAGCATGACCTGGTGTGTCAATAAAAGTTAATTTATTAGATAGGCTTTCTATTTGATAAGCTCCAATGTGTTGTGTTATTCCACCAAATTCTCCCGATACAACATTTGCACTTCTTAAAACATCTAGCACTGAAGTTTTACCATGGTCTACGTGACCCATCACGGTTATGATTGGTGGTCTATTTTTTAAATTTTCTACTCTTGTGGCTTTAATCTTTTGAATTATTTCTTCAGCTTTTTCTTCTCTAATCGGATTATGTCCAAACTCTTTTACTAAGTATTCAGCAGTGTCAGCTGCTAATGTTTGATTGATAGTTACTGTTACTCCCATTCCAAATAAAAACTTAATAACGTTACTCGATTGTTCAGCCATTCTGTTGGCAAGCTCTCTAACAGTAATAGCTTCTGGAATATTTACATCTCGTTTAACTGGTTTTAAATTTTCTTGAGCTTCTTCTTTAGTTAAATTTTTATTTTCTTTTTGCCTTGCTCTCTTAACAGAAGCTAAGCTTCTTTCTCTTGCTTCAATTTCATCACTTAAAGCTCGTGAGACTGTTAATTTTAATTCTCTTTTTTTGGTTCCAGCTTTTAAAGTTTTTTTATCTTTATTGTCATTGTCCCCTTTAAGTCTTTTTGTAGCTCTTTGCTCTGCCAACTTTCTTCGCTCAAAGTCATTTGTTATTGGGGGTGATTTAGGTGCAAATGAGGGTTTTACAGGAGCTCCTCTATTAAATGTTGAGGTCGTTTTCGGCTTAAAACTTCCAGGTCTAGACGATCCACCTCTGCTTGGAAATTTGTTTGGTTGTTTTTCTATTACTACAGAATTTTTTCCTTGAGTTTTTGCAAGCTCAATATTTTTGAACGATTTTTTGGCTGTGCCAGATATTGTTAATTTTGTTTTCTTTTCCATAGCTCATCACTCAATCTTTGTAGACAATATTTCTCGCAGACATAATCAGTTCATCCGCTTCTTCTTTTGATAAAGCAAAATCTTCCAGGTAACCTTGGATTTTTACTCTTTCACCTTTAACGATATCAAATCCACCTGTTAGCTCGTCTGATGCTAAATCAGCAAAATCTTCTAAAGTTAGAATTTTTTGATCACCTAAAGTCATTAACATTCCAGGCGTTAGTCCTTTTAAATTTATCAAAGCATCTTGAAGACCTAATTCTTTTATTCTTTCTGAAATATCTTCTTGATCCTTTTGATGAAATTCTTTTGCTCTTTCTATTAACGCTTTTGCAGTATCTTCTTCAATACCTTCGATTTTCATTAAACTTTCTGCAGTAGTATCTTTGATATCATCTATTGATGAAAATCCTTCCGCAACAAGTAATTGACCCAACGTTTCATCTAACTCTAAGTTTTTTACAAAATTTTCTGTTTTTTCTTTAAATTCAGATTGTCTTCTTTCTGAATCTTCTGCATCAGTCATTATATTAATTTCATAATTTAATAACTTAGTTGCAAGTCTTACGTTTTGACCTCTTCTTCCGATCGCTTTACTTAAATTTTCTTCAGTTAAAATTACGTCTAATTTTTTTCTTTCCGAATCTACATTTACTCTTTGAACTTCTGCTGGTGATAAAGCATTTGAAACTAAGATTGCTGGATCTTCAGACCAATTTACAATATCAATTTTTTCACCTTGTAATTCATTTACAACAGCTTGAACTCTAGATCCTCTCATACCCACACAAGCTCCAACTGGATCAAGAGATGTGTCTACTGCTTTAACACAAATTTTTGCTCTACTGCCAGGATCCCTTGATGAAGATTTTATTTCAATCAATCCATCATAAATTTCTGGAACTTCTTGAACAAAAAGCTTTTCCATAAACTTTGGGTGTGCTCTTGATAAGAAAATTTGTTGTCCTCTCGGCTCTCTTCTTACATCATAGCAATAAGCTTTAATTCTATCTCCAGCTTTAATATTTTCTCTAGGTATCATTTCATTTTTTTGGATAATTGCTTCTGTACGTCCAAGATCAGCAATCACATTTCCAAATTCTAATCTTTTAACAATACCACTTAAAATTGTATCTTTTTTATCAATAAAGTCATTGTATTGTCTTTCTCTCTCAGCTTCTCTTACATTAAAACTGATTACTTGTTTTGCTGTTTGAGCTG